>CALDFB010000128.1 GCA_937942365.1 uncultured Marinicella sp.
AACTGGCCACGAATTGAACACCTGATCGAATCAGGTCAATTCGATCGGCATTTATTATCCGGCCTGGGTGTCAATGAAAACCAAACCACCGAAACCATTCAACACCTCAATCAAATGGGCTACATCACTGAACCACATGCAGCCGTAGCTTATCAAGGCTTATTCAATGAATCAGATCGCAGCCTATCAGAGGGTGAAGTTGGCATCTTTCTGGGCACAGCTCATCCGGCTAAATTTAAAAGTACGGTTGAAAAAATACTCGACACAGAATTGCCCTTACCCAAAGCCATAGCACTTTGTGCACAAAAAACAGACATTTCAAGCTTGATGAAACCAGATTTCCAGGCCTTAAAAAATTATTTGGTCAGCACCTCTTTTTGTTGAGCTGTCCACAATTCCGCATAAGCACCTTGTTGTGCCAATAAGCTTTCATGATTGCCTTGTTCAATGATGTGCCCTTGGTCTAATACCATGATTTGATCGGCATTAACCACGGTTGACAAGCGATGGGCTATTACTAAATTAGTGGTGTTTTTCGCCACTTCTCCAATGGCTTTGAGTATCATTTGTTCTGATTTACTGTCCAACGAAGATGTCGCTTCGTCAAAAACCATGATCGGTGGCTTTTTTAAAATGGTTCGTGCAATGGCCACCCGTTGTTTCTCACCGCCAGAAAGTTTCAACCCGCGTTCGCCGACCTGAGTCCTGACTCCTTCTGGCAGTTCTGCAATGAAACCATCTAAATAGGCCATTGAAATCGCTTTCTCTACCGCTTCATCACTGGCAGTTGGATCACCATATCGAATGTTTTCCCAAATGGTGTCATTGAATAAGACCGTGTCTTGTGGCACCACGCCAATAGCACGACGCAAAGAGTTTTGACTGACTTGTTTGATGTTTTGACCATCAATCAATATGTCACCTGAAGTCGGCTCATAGAATCGAAACAACAACTTCACCAATGTGGATTTACCAGAACCACTGGCACCTACTACGGCCAGGGTTTTTCCAGCTGAAACTTTGAAGCTGATGCCTTTAATGATGGCTCGATCAGACTTATAACTGAATTCAACCTCATTGAATTCGATATCGCCTTGTTCAATGCTTAATGTTTCAGCATTATTAGCATCTTTTATTCTGGGTTCAATGTCCAAAATTTTAAACAACTGTTCAATGTTAATCATCGAGGTTTTAATTTCTCGGTACACAAAACCCAATGAACCTAATGGAATGAAGAGCTGCATCATGAAGGCATTAATTAACACAAAATCGCCAACACTCATGTCACCATTTTGCACTCCCAACACGGCCAATAACATCATGGCAGTCATGGACAAGCTGATGATCAAGGCTTGTCCTCCATTTAATACAAACAAGGACAATCGATTTTTTCTTTTGGCTTGCTCCAATTGTTTAAGATTCGCATCATACCTATGAGCTTCATAAGATTCATTGGTGTAATACTTGACTGTTTCATAGTTTAACAATGAATCAATTGCTCGGCTGTTACTGGCCGAATCTGCGGTATTGGCTTCACGCAAGAATGCTTTGCGCCAATTGGTTACCTTGACCGAAAAAGCAATGTAAATGATGATTGCACTTAAGGTGGTTAAACCAAAAACCCAACCATACTGAAACAATAGAATTCCCACAACCAGCATGATTTCAATCAATGCAGGTAAAATACTGAATACCATAAATCGTAATAAAAAACTGATGCCAGAGACACCACGTTCAATATCTCTAGAGACACCACCTGTCTTGCGGTTCAGGTGGTAATCTAAATCCAAGTCGTGTAAGTGAATAAATACTTGATGTGCAATACGGCGCATGGCACGTTCTGTGACTCGACCAAATAAAGTGTCGCGAATTTCTCCAAACAATACGTTGGCAAAACGCAGTGCCCCATAAACAAAAACCAAAGCCACGGGAGCCAAAAACCACTGTTTTTGATGCGCTACTCCAACTGCCCCACCTAACTGATCAACCACACCTTTGATCATAAATGGCATCCCGGTGGTAGCGAGTTTAGCACCCACCAAGAACAGCAAAGCCAATAACACCCGAACTTTGAATTCTGAAAGATATGGGACTAGCTTTTTTAAAACGCCCCAGTTTTCGGGTTGATTGGTTTCTGGAGGTGGTTGTCCGCGCATTTAAATGCTAACTCGATTTAGATTTAATGTGAGCGACTTTCTTTTGAATGAAGCTTTGTAAAGAATTTATGGTTTTTGACAATAATAACCCTCGGTTTTTCTCTTCAATAATCAAACTGTCCCGCCACACTGCCATACTGGTTTGAGTCCAAACCATCCTCACATTAACTTGGTAACCTGTAGACTGTTCTTGAATTGAACCTTCAAACAATACATCTACATTCAATATGTCAGCATATTCTTGTAAGCTGTATTTTTTATACTCAGCATGATCTAATGCACTCACAGAAGTCGCTTTCACATCTTCTTGTTTAGACATCATGGTAGTTAACTCATCTTGCAATAAAAACACCAAGTCTTGATCATCTGAGTCTAACAACTTGAATGGCAAAGTGGCCGTTTTCAATGGCAAAGTTAAATGAGGTTTTGAGCCCAAATTAGCATACCAATTTAGACCAAAAATAATCAGTAAAATTGGCAACAACATCCAAACTTTTTTCAAGACTTGAATGTGCCTGGTATTACGATTTTTCAACTCGGCTACACCAACCTCTGATGATTTTATTTGATACCCAAACCCCCTGACCGATTCAATCATAGAAGCCGCATCTCCTAGTTGATCTCTCAGCGTTTTGATTTGTTGTTTAACTGTTTCTCGATTAACCACTTTATCAACCCACACATGTTTCAGTAAATCATCTACAGAAACAACTGATGGTGACTTTTTCATCAAATGGAATAACAGGTCAAAAGAAGTTGGACTCAGATAAAGCGCATCTCCTTTGTATGCAACTGTTTTCAAGGATTGATTGAGCACCAATTGATCACAACAAAGTAAGTTTTCAGTTGGCTGCATACAGTTCAATTGAATGACAGGTTATTAAAAGTCTCATTCTAACCCAATCCTTACCAAAACATAACGGCTTTAGAACTCAATGCTGACCAACCTGGGCCATGTTTTATGCCACATTATGGTTTTCTGAACTGAGATTTGAGACATGTCCATTTTTGAACCTTGCAGGCCAATGATTATATTACTCTCTTTATTTTACAGCCTATCAGCACAAGCCAAATGGCATTTACTTTACCAAAATGACAAACAGGGTATGGCTCTAACAGGTGATAAAAAGGCTTTGTTTCAAGCCATAAGATTGGGCTCAAGCATACGTGTTGTTTGGAAAGCCAAGAGACCTGGCAACCCAACAAGTTTCGTTGAGCACGTCATTGAACCTATATTCATCACCAATGCCAGTGACCAAGAAGTTTTTATCCAAACAGCTGAACACATTGCCCAAACCAGTTATTGGGATACCGAGTTTCAAGACTTCAATTCCGCCAGCATAGTATGGCGCGGATTGCTATCTACCACTGGCCGTTTTATGGCCGTTTGGTATAACCGAGCTACCGGACAAGTGGTCCGCAAAGCACCACAAAGGGTTGAAATCAGTTGGTTTGCTGATTCCAAACCCAATTAATTTATTTTTCGCATTGGAGTATACTCATGACAAAATTATTTATGGTCTTTTTTACTTTATTAACACTGTTATCTGGTTGTACCAAACAATCAGTCAAGCCGCATGCAGACTGGAAACTGGTCTACCATCACGATGCCGCAGGTCAAACAATTTACGGTGATAAACAAGCACTCATCAAAGCTGTGTCAGAAGCACGCCCCATCAGGATTGTGTGGCCACTGCGAGAACATTTTATCCACGTGGCTGATGCAGGGTTTTTAACCGTTATGAACGGTGAAGTGTTTGCTCAAATTGATGGCATCATTCGCCAAATACCCGATCAAAAAACCCGCACAAGCATTGCTTTGGATGCCAAAGATCAAAGTCGTTGGCATGCGATAGTTTCAACCACTGGTGAAGCTCAAGCCTTTCAAAGTAAAGAAAAAAAATTAAACGCTCGTCAACGAGCCTTCAAATGGTATGCCTACAAACAGTAATCAAGCAACTGTATGATTGGTGCGTTAGATGAGATTTTCTAAAAACGCGCATAGCACAAAACATCAGCTACTCTTGATTTCTTGATGTTAAAGGCTTTTGGATTAACTTTGTAATTCACACCATCAGTCTTTCATATAGCGACAGCAGTTTCAAACTTTTTGCAGGACCACACCACCGAAGTGTCGTGCCTTTTGATGTTGCTGTTATTCATCAGATGTTGTTTAGACCAGTTCTCATACCAAGTGAGGCTTGGTCCTTGTACAACCAAAACATAATCTGTGAGCCCTGAAACGTGATAACTTTGTTTGACATGTGGTAATTTTTGCATTTGCCGATCAAAAGAATCATAAGCATCAACAGTGTCTTCTTTGAATGCAACACTGACAATCAAAGTGATGCCAAATTGATCTGTGTTCAGCAAGGAAACATCTCTGACGATTAGACCGCTTTTTCGCAAGTTTACTAACCTGCGTCTAACTGCTGATGTCGATAACCCCACCTGTTCCCCAATCTCAGCATGAGTAAGTAAATTATTTTTTTGCACCAAATTCAGTATGGATCGATCTAATGCATCAATAATAAAACCAGAAGAGTTGACCATATTGTTCATATTTTCGGTTTATTTGGCGATTAAATTTATTATTACGCACATTATAGACCATTACAACCTGCTTATTAGTCATATAATTTGGAAACGCTAATTTTGAGTTTGAACATGAACCGCAACACAACCCCACTACTAATCAGTTTACTCGCCTGTTTATTGGCAGGCTGCGCCAATATGCCTACATTCTTTGGAAGTTATCGAGAGCTGACAGAAGTCCACAAACTCTCACCCGGCGTATGGCGTTCTAATGGCTATGGTTGGTTAATAGATATCAGCGATAACAAACAACAGGCCATTCAAGTTTATAACATCACTCAGGACTTTTGCATACCCGTCCAAAAAGACCAAGAAAGCCCTCTAGATTATGTCGATCAATTTCGGCGCATCAATGACAATGATCACTTGGCAATTTCAAGTCGATCTGAACCTTATGAAATTGAATTTCACAGGGTCGCATACCTACCCAAAAGATGCACCACAATTGCTGGCAATGATATTTTAGAAAACTATGATGCTTTTGTTCAATTTTTTGCTGAGCATTATGCATTTTTTGACTTGTATGGTGTTGATTGGCAAACGGTTACCACTGTAGCACGACAGTCACTGACCAACCAAAGCCATGAAGGCGCGCTGGTGGAAACCTTCATAGGTCTTTTATCTCAACTTAAAGATGGCCATGTTTCTATTTCAGCTGTCATCGATGGTGATGCCGGTCGGTTCATGGCCAATCCAGGACGAACAAACACCGCCATCGAAGAAAAATTGGGGAACCATGATAACCCAATGGCGGTGTTTGGAAAACAATACTTGAAAGTTGGTATTGATCAGACTATTTTAAAAAACCAAGGCATAGACATCCTCAATGAACGCATCAAGTTTGGGCTAACAACTGATGACATTGGTTATATGGCCGTGATGGCCGAAGGCGGTTATACCCAACTCAAAGATCCTTCATTTATAGACGAATTAACTGCTTTGAATCTAGGGATGGAACGTGTCATTGATTATTTTAAAACCCATGAAGTAAAAGCCGTCATTATTGACCTCAGTGTTAATCACGGTGGATATGATTTTTTATCACGAGCCATTGCAAGTCGTTTTGCATCAGCGCCTACAATAGCCTATAGTAAATCCGCTGATGACGCACAAAACTCATTCCTATCACCAGTCCAAAATTTAAAAGTATTTGCTGGTGAAACTCGCTTTACTGGCCCTGTTTATGTGCTCACTTCTGATTTCACCGTAAGTGCAGGAGAAATATTAACCTTATGCCTGCGTGCACTCCCTAACGTAACCCATGTAGGAGAAGCCACTCGCGGAGCGCTTTCTGATGTATTGACTAAATACCTACCAAACGGTTGGGAAATAACACTTTCTAATGAAATTTATGCTGACCATAAATCTATATTGTGGGAAGGCAAGGGCATAGAACCTGAAATAACCATAGACGTATTTAATCCTGATAACCCATTAGAAGGTCATTTACAAGCGGTCCAAGAGCTTACTCGCATCATCTCACAGCAAATAACACAACGATAATATAATCTAGAGATTGGTTCACAAGTGCTAATTGAGAACCAAATTCCAACCATCAAATAATTTTTATTCAGGCAGCAAAAACCCTCAGATCTATTCAGTGACCTGAAACACCATTGCTGAAATTTCATTTCCAAAAACTTCGTTTGGTGCAGATTGTTACCCCCCACTGAAAAAGACTCAAGCCATTCAAAGTGAAGATAAAAAATTAAACTCAAGTCAACGGGCTTTTAAATGGTTCTCGCTTACACACTAGAAAAATAGTACGAAGTAATTCATATGGTTGATTTTTTTGTGAACTGGTTCGAGTTTTTATTGATGCAAATTTGTTTTAATTAATGCGTCAAAATTAATATATTATTTTGACCAAACAAATTATTCCAAAAATTAGTTTGTTGCCGCGATATCAATCATCGCATAAATTTCAATCATTAACGAGAAAATAAATATGTTAAACAAATTCAAAAGTAAATTAATGGTTTTTGGTTTTACATTGGCTGCCAGTGTAACCGTTGCACATGCCGTTCCTTTTATCATTGAAACCGAACAAGGCACTTGTTACATAACCGGACAAAGCCAAACTCACTGGATTTATACTTGTCAAAATGGTGCACTTTGGTATGTTCGCAAAAACCAAGGCAACCCTGGCGGTGGCGGTGACGATGATGACAATGGCTGTCCACCAGATGCCATTTTATGCTGAAGCTTTGTTTCAAAACCGAACAAAGGGCTTATTAAGTCCTTTGTTCAAGCTTAATATTGTCTCAACACCCTGATCGGCCTTGTGAACTGATTCAACTGCCTCACTCGAACGATGAGGAAACATAATCAATCTAACTTGGTTTTTCTTTTAGACTTGGCCTTTCCAAGACCCCGGCACTTACTTTTTAAAAATTCATCATTGCCATTCTTCCAATCCTTGTCACAACCTTCAGCGGTTTTAAATGGCATTTCGGGCTTTGGTTTTTTGAACACAACTTTTTGCGGTTCCCATGGTTGAGCGGCCAATACCACCCATTGATCATGTTCAGTCACATCTTTTGCTTGATAAAACCCCACACCTAATTGGCTTTGTAAGCCGAAAAACTCACCTTGACCCAATACAATATCACTGTGTTGTGTACTGGCAGCTAAATATTCGATCACTTGTTGGGGTGAGTCCATTTTTTGAGCGACCGCTTCTACCTGATTTCCTGAAATTGGGTAGTAATGTGGAATGCGAAAACCACCTTTGATCAAAACCTGATTGGGCGTAATTCTGGCATCAGCAATGTTTTTCCCCAGTTGTTTTGCACGATCCTGAGCTATGTTGCTGAGCAATTGGTTACATGCTAAAAAAGGTCTGAGTTGTTTTGGATGGTTCATCATAAGTTGAGCCAATTGTGCTGCTTCTGAATTGATTCCACAACTTTGCATCCCCTTTTCTTCATCTTGTTCAGCGATGCCAACACTGAGCCAAAAACTCAGGAAGTAAAACAATGATCTAGTCATGATAGAACCCATGTATACCTAAAAATTAATGATATCAAAAAATATTTTACTACCCTGTTACTTGTCATCAATCACACTGACTGACAATTTATTGGGTACCACTGCTTCATGAAAGTGATTCAAGGCTTTCTCAGGTTGGTTTTGTTCATGGTAAATGATGGCCAAAAGTTGATTCACTTCTTGACTGGGTTCAATTTTCAGGACGTCTAATAACAAGCTTTCCGCTTCATCCATTTGTTTTTTTGCTAAATGCAACTTGGCATTGCACAGTAAAACCACGGCATTTTTAGGGTGTTCACTTAACCACTTTTCAGCCACTTTGAGTCGGTGGTTTAAGTTGTATGGCAGTGATGACCAATACACAACCATTTGATCATCGAAGTGTTTTTTCTGAACTTTCTCTATGTGACCGGTAATCTCTTGGTAAGCCCCTAAACGTATGCCATTTTCACAATAAGTATGGCTGTAACTTGCCTGTTGCTTCTTATTCAATCCTTGCCAAATACCTTGCAAGTCTGCTGCGTTTTTAGCTGCAGCAAACAACTCTAGTGTCACCTGTTGCTTCAGCTCATTACTTTGTTGATGGTTGATTAAAGACAGTTTTTCTGCCTTTGGAATGGTCTGTTGTAATAATTTCCAATCTTGAGTTTGTTGGCTCGCTTGAGTTTGTAGGTGGACAGCTCGCGGATTTTTGGGATACGTCTTTAAAATTTGAGCCAATAAAGGTATGGCACGATCTGCTTGACCGGACTTGATCCAAATTTCACAGCGAGTTAAATCTACGGTAAGTGGATTATCTATAACTGCCTCTGCAGCATCTAAATGCGCTTCTGCGCGGGTTAAATCATTCATTGCCACTGCAGCCCGTGCGGCTGCCATATAACTGAGCTCTGGTGTGGGACTTTTTTTAACTGAGGCCAACAAAAGTTTTTCAGCGTGAAGCCACTTACCTTCGCTTAAGGCCAATAACCCTCGGGCAAACTTTTTGCGACTTTGATTAGCGGACAAATGTTTAACCACCTTTTTCGGCGATTCAATCAAACTGTACAACAACCAAATGGCCAGAAATAGCACCACCAATAAAATACCTGCAGCTATGGCAGTCATTTGAATTTGATAACCCAATAATTCAATTTGAATCAATCCAGGGTTGCTCAACAATTTGGGTGTTAACCAAGCTGCCAACAAGAGTGATGCCAGCAGTAAAATAATTTTAATGGTTTTTAACATCAGCGCAATCCGTTCAATTGATCAATCAAAGCCGGTATATCTAATTGGCTGGGTATTTGCGCCACCACAACTTGGTTGGCCAATGCTTTAATGCGATCAGCCAAAGATTTATTCTCAGGCATTTCTCCTTTCACCCAGCTTTCAGCTTCAGTTAAACTGCTTTGCCAACCATCTTGATCATTCAACATCAAATACAAACGGGCTTGATATAACAAACGGCTTAACTCAGTTTTAAACGCAACCAATTTGGCTGTTGAGTTGAGACTGCTGTCGGTTTCAATTTTTTTCACACTGACGAATTTTTCGTACCATTGTGGTTCTTCTTCGGTGTTTTCCTGTGTGGAAACTTGTAAATGGTTAATGATCGACTTCAAAGCCTGTAGCTGTTGATCAATTTCTTTGATATCAGGTTCATCTACCTGCAATAATTGGTCAAGCACTCGCTTTATTTTGCGCTTATTTCCACCTTCCAAACCACTGACCTTGAGGTAATTTTCTAAGGTATTTATGGCTTGTGGTATTCGGTGCGTATTCACCAACATATCGGCGGCCAATAATACTTGAACTGCCGTATTTTTTTCAATTTTTTCAAAGTTATCATCTTTCGATGAATCATGGGCCACAGCCGAATTGGTCGCAGGTAACACAGGCTTCGATTGCAACTCACTGATGACTTTTGCCTGCTGTGTCAACTGTTGTTGTAGCTGCAGCAAAGCCCGTTCATTCTCACTGTTATCAAATTTCTTCTCAACGACCATATCAGTTTGATTGCCGCTGGTGTCAGCATTAATTAATGAATTTTTTTCTTTGTCAGATTGATTCGCTTGATACGTATTGAATTGATCGGATAAATTTTGTAGTTGTTCTTCATTGGCATTGATTTTTGCAGTTTGTAATTTGAATTGATTGACTTCACCTTTTATTTTTTCGATGTCAGTACTCAATAAATCACTGTCTTGTGCTAACTGTTGTACTTGGGCTAACGAACCCTGATTTTCGTTACTTTGCCAGTCTTGATAAAGTAAATACCCCACTCCAATCAAAGCCAAAAGTGACAAAATCAAGCTTAATCCACCTGAAGACTTTTTAACTGCCTTGTCAGGAGCATGTTCATTCAAGTCAATTTTTTCAAAGGTTTCATGGTTTTCATGATCCGTTGAAATTTCAACTTCCCCTGATTCACTGGTTTCTATTTTAGGATCTTTGGCCATGTCCAATATTTATTATGTAATTAATTAATTTTACCTCAGTCTTACCGTCAGGTCACGGTCACATCAGTGCTGTTTTGTGATAAATGGTCAATTTTTAATATCTATCTCTTTATAAACCACAACCATCGTAAAACATAATTGAAAAAAAACCCCAGCACATGGCCGGGGTTTTAACTTTACATTGAAAGATTGAGGTATATCAATAAACACCTAATTTTTTCAAAGCTTCCATAGTAATACTGCCACTGGCCATACCGTTATCAACTTGGAACTGACGCAGAGCAGTCAAAGTTTGTGAACCCAAAACGCCATCAACACTTCCAGCTTCATAACCGGCAGTATTCAAAGCACGTTGAATTTTATTGATCACAGATGGTGTTGTGTTGGTTTCACACAAAATTGACTGCCATTGTAATGTAGCATCAGTCACTAAGGTGTTTTCAGTAACAGAACCATACTCAGCAGGAATGGTAATTCTATTCTCACGAGCAGGTGTTACCAATTTTTTAACCATAACTGTTTTGTACTCAGCAGGAATGATTTCCCTGACCACTTCAGCTTCCTTAACCAATACTTTCTTCTTAACAGTGCTGTATTGAGCAGGCATGGTTTTTTCTTGCGTATAGGCTGACTGATCTAAGACGCGTTGTGAAACAGTTTTGTATTCAGCTGGCACTTCAACCAAACACATGATTTCACCCGTAGAATCATTGATTTTCTCAATGGGTCCACGACCTTTTTTCCAAGTGGTGTATGCTGCTTTGACCAATATTTGCTCAGAAACATTCTTGTATGTAGCTGGAACAGTTATCAACTCAGTTTTTTCTGGCTCAACCATGTACTGCTCTTCAACCCATGTGAACTCAGCAGGAATGGTTTTCAATACTTCGCTGGCTTCTTTAACTAAAATAGTTTCTTCAACCATGGTGTATTCTGCTGGAATCACTTCAATTTTTTCTGAAGCACCTTTAACCAAAATTTCTTTGGTCACTTGATCATAAACAGCTGGTGTTAATACACGTGCATAACATTCACCTGGCTTAGCATTAGGTGGATACAAATCACTGACCATGCTGGCAGCACCCGCATCACTGACATTACCTGCAGAATTCCTCAGGGAGTTATTTTCTACTTGTAATGTATTGATTTGTTGATCTGTTTGATTAAGCTTTGCTTCTAACTCAGCTATTCGCTTCGCTTGCATGTCCCCATCATTATTCATGACTTTCTTTTGAGCACAACCACTCAAACCCATAACAGCCATCACAGAACTGATGGCGATAATTTTACCTTTATTCATACTCTTCTTACCTCGCTTAAAAATTTAATGTTGAGCGCATCTTAACGTCCACTTATAATTTTGATAACCCTTTATTCGATAAGTTAACAATAGTTATAATTTATAGCCCTTCTCACTATTCATTATAATCTCTATAATTATTATAATAAAATACAATTAAATATTATACATTGATTCTTAAAAACCAACACCAACCCTTGAAATACTTAACTGAAAACCATTTGACGCATTGGATTCAGCCTCGATTTATTCATAATGTTACAAATTTTGACACATAATTCTTTCATTTTACTTGTGAAAGCGAATCAAGTTGAGTCACATCTATACCAGTCGCTTCTTAACCTTAAAAACAACTTTTTCCTGATTTGATGCCGTCCTTAACAACACCGACGATACCATATCCATTGCGTCTAAAGTCGGCTGAAGATGTAATAACATGGCCTGTTTGTACTGCATTTACACCACCAAAATACAAGTTATGATTAAGCCATTCACTACAAATCGGGTGTTGCTTTTTCAACTGAAAAAGGTCTGATTGATTAAAACCTGGTTCAATATCTAAATGACCATTTTCATAATGCATACGAGGTGCAGCCACAGCTTGTTTTAAAGATTTCTTGTTGTTAACTATGTGATTTATGACTTGAAATAATGCTGACTTAATCCGATTAGAGCCTCCTGTACCCAAGGCAATCTGTCGATCTGGGTGAGTGATTAAAGTAGGCGACATCATGGATTGCATACGCTGTTTTTCTCGCCAATTAAAGAAACCTTTGCTGTTGATGTCCTCTTCACCCAAGAAATTATTCATCATAAAACCGCAACCAGCTACAATCTGACCGTTACCCTCTCCATTAGATAAAGTCAAACTGGCTAAATTTCCTTCAGTATCCGCTACACTTATATGTGAGGTGCCTCTTGAAACTTCGGTCATTGGATTTCTTTTCAGGTCATCAGCGTGTTGCATGGCTTCTAAAACCGCAGCCGCATCCTTTCTGGCTTTAAGCCTTTTCAACTGTTCAAAAATCAAATAACCTCCACTACTGGGTATTGGATTGGTGAACAGTTCATGCTTTCCAAGCCTCAATGTCAAAGGTTTTCTGATCTTACACTGATAAGCCCTAAAGTCTTCTTCTTCAAGCAAACCCCTGCCTTGATTAATGATGCGCTGGGCTATTTCACCTCGATAAAACCAGTCATGACCTGACCTTGACAAGGTGTCAAGAAAATCTGCCAACCGCAGGTTTTTCCACACACTCCCTGAATTAAAACCCGCAAACAAAGCTTTAGCCTCTGTGCTGGCACCAATAACAGGCTGAAGTATCATTGCCACATAGGCTTGTTGATGATTAACTTCTATGCCTTGTTGCGCCCTTTCAATGGCTGGTTGGGCAATGGTGTCAAGAGGCAATGAACATAAGGTTTCATGTATTTTATAGATGCCTGCAGGCACAGCGGGTACAGCTGCAGCTGCATGCCCTATATGAAACTCTTGGCTGCGGGTTCCAAAATCTCCCTCAATCGGATAAAACTCAATCTCATCATGAGCAATTTCATTGGCAGGCATACTTGGGGTATCAGAAAAAAAGTCCAACAACTGAGGCTTAAGATCAGGACCTGCCGCCAACAAAAATCCGCCGCCGCCCGGGGAAGACAACAGTGGCTCAGCAACAAAAGACATCATCATTGCAGCCACAACAGCATCAAATGCATTACCCCCTTTACGTAAAATCAGTTCAGCTGCTTTGGCTGTCTCGCTGTGACTGGCTGCCACTGCATATGCCCTAGAATTTGACATGTTTTGCAAATCCTCAGATTATTTAAGAATGTCCATTGTATGTCATGCCAAATCATTAACAAAACATTTATAATATCGACTTAAAAAATCAAACCAATAGATTCAATGGATAATAACCACAACCTTTTCACCAAAGCCCAACAGTTTATTCCTGGTGGCGTTAACTCACCAGTCAGGGCCTTCAAAGGCGTAGGCGGAGACCCTTTATTTATCGCCACTGCCAAAGGTCCTCATATGTTTGATGTCAACGGCAAATCCTATATTGATTATATTGGCAGTTGGGGTCCAATGATAGCTGGTCACAGTAACGAAGATGTATTAGCAGCCGTACACAAAGCGGTTGACCGAGGCCTTAGTTTTGGCGCACCTGCTGAGGCAGAAATTACCTTGGCAGAACAAATTTGCACCATGATTCCATCCATTGAGTTGGTGAGAATGGTTAACTCAGGCACTGAAGCAACCATGAGCGCCATCCGTTTGGCCCGTGGCTTCACTGGCCGAGATAAAATCATTAAATTTGAAGGTTGTTACCATGGTCATGCCGACTCATTTCTAGTCAAAGCAGGCAGTGGTGTATTAACCCTTGGGATTCCGGGTTCACCAGGCGTGCCTGATGTGGTCGCTGATTTGACGCTGACCTTGCCTTTCAACGATGCCGAAAGTTTGGCACAAGTGATGAAAGAAGTTGGTCACGAAGTGGCTGCCATCATCGTTGAGCCCATCGCTGGTAACATGAACATGATTGAACCTCTACCCGGTTACCTACAAGCCATGAGGAAATTATGTGACGAATATGGTTCCGTGTTGATTTTTGATGAAGTGATGACAGGCTTTCGAGTGGCCAAAGGTGGCGCTCAAGAGCTGTATGGTGTTAATCCTGACTTGACCACTTTTGGCAAAGTCATCGGTGGCGGCTTACCAGTCGGCGCATTTGGTGGTCGCAAAGACATCATGCACCATATTGCCCCCACTGGCCCAGTTTATCAAGCCGGCACTTTGTCAGGCAACCCACTGGCGATGGCTGCAGGGTCTGCCATGATGAAAATCATTTCTGAAGATGGCTTTTACACCCACCTTGCGCAACAAACTGAAAAGCTAGTCAAAGGCATGCAACAAGTCGCAGATGAGGCAGGTGTGCCTTTCTCAACAGCGAACCAAGGAGGTATGTTTGGCTTTTATTTTACCGCTCAAAAAGTGCAGCGATTTGATGATTTGAAGCATTGTGATGAAACTCACTTTAAACGCTTCTTCCATGCCATGTTGAAAGCAGGTATATATTTAGCCCCTTCAGCCTATGAAGCAGGCTTTGTCAGCTCAAAACACAACGACGACATCATTGAGCAGACACTGATGGCAGCTAAAACGGCAATCAAGGCTTAGTCATGGAACCTACTGGTTGGATTAAGGATGTATATGATTGGATACAAGCCAATCCCAACTGGACAGGCATACTCATATTCTTGTTTGCCTTTACCGAATCCATTCTTTTGGTCGGCATTATTTTCCCAGGAGCTGCTTTTCTTGTCAGCCTGGGCGCCTTGATTGGCTTAGGTGTTTTGGACTTTTACACAGCTTGGTTTTGGGCTTCATTAGGGGCTTTCTTTGGTGATGGCATCAGTTTTTGGATTGGCCATAAATACGAACAGAAACTGTTAAAAATGTGGCCTATTTACAAATTTCCTGACCTCATTGAAAAAGGTAAAAACTTCTTTGCCAAATACGGTGGTATCAGCGTTTTCATCGGTCGTTTTGTTGGCCCCGTCAGACCCATCATCCCTGCCATAGCTGGGATGATGGGCATGCATGTTAAACGCTATGTGATCATCAGCTTAGTGGCATCCATACTGTGGGCGCCTTTTTATTTACTGCCAGGCATGTTGTTCGGATCAGCCATGGAAACCATGGCCAAAGTAGCGGTCAAAATGTCTGTCTTGGTGTTGGTACTTGCGGTGTTGATCTGGGTGGTCTATTGGTTGATTAACTTTGTCTATGCATTACTGGTTCCAAGAACTTACCAATGGCTGAGTTCATTGTTAACTTGGACTCAAAGGCATCCAAAATTAGGCAAATTAACTTCCGGCTTAGTGGACCCCAGACAACCCGAAAAAGGTTCACTGGCAATGTTGGCCGTGTTGTTGTTGATGTTTTTAATGGCAGCTATTTTGTTCGCCACCATCAACAGTACATTGCAAGGTTGGAATCAAGCCAGCGAGTCTTTTTTCTTCGCGTTCCATAATCCATGGACCGTTTCACCCATGAAAATGTTGTTGTTTATTGGTCATGATCTGAGCTTAATTGTATTAACCTTGGTGGTGGCTATTTGGTTCATCTACAGGCGTTTATACCTGGTTTTAAAACATTGGCTTTTGCTTTCAATCAGTGCTTATATATTCTCAGTATTGATAGGCCGAATAGGCCATGAACAATGGCACTTTTTCTCCAGCCATCATGTATTTTGGTTCACGGCCATCGCTGCATTTTGGGCAATAATCGTCTCGGGTGCCTATCCTAATAAGTGGCGCAGTTGGCCTTATGTCCTGGCTGGCATCTTTATTTTGTTATTTGCATTCGCCACTTTGTTTTTCTATCAAATGAATTTAACCATGGTCATTTTATCAGTGTTAACAGCCAGTATCTGGGCCATGTTAATCGGGATAGCCTTTAGAACCAGAAACCGCAAACAATTCATTGGGCTACCGATAAAAATCGCTTACATCGCCACCTTGACATTGATGCCAATTGCCAACTGGCTGTTGTTTGCAAATCAAACAACAGCACTTAAACCCACTTTATACCTAACCGCAAATAACCATCAAACCACCGGCTGGGCCAACAACGGTAAACAAAAACTCGACATCATCATTGACGCTGACATAACAGCTCTGCGCCAAACGTTAGAACAACATGGCTGGCAAAATCAACAACCCAAAACTTGGTCCAATGTCTATCAAGCCCTACAAGTTGAAGCAGATGCTACCGATCTCCCCTTGTTTTCTTATGTACATCGCGGGGAAGTTGAACGCTTATTGATGACTAAAATAATGGGCGACCAACTCTTGGCATTGAGGGTGTGGCATGACCAATCGTCCAATCATTCTTTTTATCGCGGCACCCTGACATCACATCAAAGAGAAAATGACCTGTACTTATTTAACCACTGGGGCTTTCATACCACGATGGAAGATAAAAGTGAATTAAAAACAGCTTTGTTTGGAAAGCGATTTATAGTGAATCAAACAAAAGAAAATGGTTTAATGATCACTCAAAAGCGTAAGTAAAAATCAGTCATCGTTTCATGCTGATAAAGCTTAACTTGATGTTTTTTTCAAACACCGACTGATACCTGTCATAAGGCAAAATGCCTGCATGGTCTAATGCCTGCCGTACCTCTGTTGCCAAGTAGGCGTCATTAAAACAATCTCTTTGTAATTCACTTTTGAATGGCACGCCACCTGGCATTTGTTGAACATCAACTGTACATGTTCCCTGCGACTCTTGATTTTGCCAAGCTTTTTTAAACTGAACCACTAATTGATTCAGGTACCGAGTCAAAGTGGGGTTTTCCTGATCTAAGTACTGCTTATCATGGTAATTAGTGAAGGTGGCGTAAAATAAACTGCGGTATACCTGATCAGCAAACATTTGACTGCTCAACTCCAGTTGTTTAGGGTTTAAAATAACAGCACTCAGTGTTGGCTGCAAACCCAAAGTATCTCTGATGGTTAATTTCAATGTCAGTGTTTGCTGTACCTCATGAAGCTCACCCTGCAAAACATACCGAATACCCGCTAATTGCCAAGCCAGCATATTATCCACATCGTGCGGCTTCTGATACCGAAATGGCATACTGAACAAACCGGTACTAGAAAGTGCTTGAACAATGTGGTTTTCTACCGTCAAAGCTGGACTGAATCCACTGCCAAAATACTCGAAAGGCAACGCCACGAATTTGACAGGTTGTTCATCTCCGCCCACAATCAACAACTCAATATCAGCTTCAACCGAAGAAACAAAAAAAAATAAAAGCAGCCACCTTTTCATGACATAAATTCTAACACAGTCACTACTTTCATCTAAACACCGAGACAACGAACTGAAGTTGGGGCAGAATTACCTTATATTGGGTGTTACAATGAGAATTATTTTCAA
>CALDFB010000129.1 GCA_937942365.1 uncultured Marinicella sp.
GATAAGCTGCTGAATAAATCTTTATAACCATCGGTGAACACAAAAGGAACCAAAGCTGCCTGCTTTGGGATGATTGTTAACCCTAAGTTAACTGCCAATTGATAACCAAAGTCTGAACCACCCATTTTGGGAATAGATAAACCACCAGTGGCTACAACCAAATGTTTTGCCATATATGTTGTTGATGAGGTAGAGACAACTATAGGTTGTTCATAAGTAACATGGCTTACTTCGGTATTCAGCTTGATCTCTACACGTCCTTCAGCGCATTCATCTAATAACATGTTGAGAATATCTTTTGAAGAACGGTCACAAAACAGCTGTCCCAGTTCTTTTTCATGATAGGGAATCTGATGTTTTTCAACCATTTCTATGAATTGCCAGGGCGTGTATCGGCTTAAGGCAGATTTACAAAAATGCGGATTATCTGACAAAAAATATTCGGGAGAGGTATGCAAGTTAGTGAAGTTACAACGACCACCTCCGGACATCAATATTTTTTTGCCAGGTTTGTTTGATTTTTCAATTACCAAAACCCGCAAACCACATTGACCCGCAGTTAACGCACACATCAACCCAGCTGCACCTGCGCCCAAAACGATCACATCAAATTGGTTATTGTGGTTCATTAATTAAGATAAGATTAAAAGAGGTGCCATTCCCAAACCAAACCGTCTTCAGGGTGCTCAATCACATCGAAAAAGGTAAAACCTAATTTTTGTAACAGATGATTCGAGGCATTTTTTTCAGGCAGGGTTTGTGCCATAATTTGGAGTTCTTCATCTGCCTGAATCGCTAAATCAATCAAAGCTTGAGCTGTGGCTGTCGCCATACCTTGATTTTCAAACTCTGGTAACGTGTAATAAGCAATTTCTACTTGTCCATTGAATGGTACTGACTTGAAGGCGCCGCCACCAACCAGCTTGTTTTCAAAAAATGAAACATAAGCAATCCAAGGCTTTTGAAACCCTGAATCTAGATAAAACTCTACCATCTGTGAACTGATTTGCTGAACCATCTCAGGCAATTGATCCATTTGCTGATCAGTCAAGCCTGAAATGTCTCCAGATTCATTAACTGCCAGTAATTTCACCACAGTATCATCCATCTATTTCACTCAGTTGTTGTTCTGGTGCAGCATTTTTAAAAGCCTCTAGCTCTAAACAATATTGGTTAATTTTTAACAGTTTAGGGTATTTTACCAATGGCACATTGAATCGATTGGCGTTGTATATTTGTGCCACCAAACAAATGTCTGAAAAACATGGGTAATCAGCATTCATAAAATGATAGTCAGAACCTTCCAACATAGACTCTAAAGCTGTGAAGCCCTCATGAATCCAATGGGCATACCATTGATCAATCTGTTCTTGGCCCCAATCTTGTTTCAGGTATTTAAGCACCCTTAAATTATTCAGAGGATGAATGTCAGAAACAATCATTTGCGCCATGGAACGTGCATTGGCCTGGCTGATTGTATCAGTGGGTAGAATTGGAACAGTTGGATAAGCACTTTCCAAATATTCCATGATGGCCATTGATTGGTTGATCACTTCACCTTGTTCGGTAAGCAAAGCGGGTACCAAGCCTTGTGGGTTTAATGCTTTATATGCTGCTTTGTGCTGCGCTCCTCCATCCTTAACTAAATGAACCTGAATCGATTCATAATCGATTCCTTTTAGGTTCAGAGCGATGCGAACACGGTAAGCAGCTGTACTGCGCCAATAGGTATATAGCTTCAGCATAATCTTTTACTCAAAATAAAACGGAACCCGCTCAGTCTTTTCTGGATAAACCTGGTTCATGGTAGCAGATTCATATAAGCGTCCATTAATCATCACATGAGATATATCATCCGTGTGGCGGATGTCTGTCAAAGGGTCGGCATCCAAGATCACCAGATCTGCCAGTTTACCGGCTTTGATTGAGCCCAGCTCTTCATCCATACCAATGTATTTTGCGCCATCAAGGGTACTGGCTTTGATCACATTCCAAGGTGACATACCACCTTGGGCGAACATCCACATTTCCCAATGGGCGGCTAAACCTTCTCTTTGACCATGAGCTCCTAATAATACATCCACGCCTAAATCTTGAAGTTCTGTAGCCACGCGTGCATTATTGAAGTGATTGTAATCTTCTAACGGCGCTTTGATTCGACGAATTGAGACCGGCTCCAGGACATGTTTGGGAACGAATTTTGATAACAACGGGTGTTTCCAAACATCTGTGGTGTCATACCAAAAACGCTCTCCCCAAATGCCACCATAACCCACACCTAAGGTCGGTACATAAGCTGTCTGTGTAGCAGACCACAGTTGTTTCACATCATCATAAATAGCAGCCACAGGAATAGAATGCTCAACCCCAGTGTGTCCATCAATAATCATTGTCATGTTATGCATGAATAATGAACCACCTTCTGGAACCACCATCAAACCGGTCTGACGTGCCGCTTCTAAAACTTGTTGACGTTGATCACGCCTGGGTTGGTTATAACTTTTTACCGAGAAAGCACCCGCTGCCTTCATACGTTCAAGGTGTCCTATTGCATCGTCAAGAGAGTCCACTTTGGCAGTAAAGTAATGAGTCGCACCATACAGAATGGTTCCAGTTGAATAAGTTCGCGGGGCAGTGATTTTTCCAGCCCTTTGCATCTCTGCAGCTGAGAAAACTGCAGCCGTATCGGCTGATGGGTTGTGCGTAGTGGTTACACCAAAGGCCAAAGAAGCATACGCATTCCAATTATTCTGTGGGGTGATTTGGCCATTGGCATAAGGACCATGCCAATGTACATCAACAATCCCAGGCATAATGGTTTTACCTTTGACATCAATCACCTGGGCATTTATCGGCGTTTGAACTTGGTCTGCTGAACCAACCGCTGTGATGCGGTTGTTATTGATGATCACCACACCATTTTCAATGATTACTTGTTCACCAGCCACTTCTTCCATGGTGATGATCTTGGCACCGACTAATGCCAATGTGCCTTGAGGAATGTCAGTTTTAACATTGAATTTAATCTGTGTTGCTTGTGCTTTCGCAGCAGGTTCTTCATCATCGTCTGAAACCACCATTTTTGTGCCACCCAAAAAATCAAAACGTTCAGCAAGCTTCTGTTGATACAGCACTGGCCCCATCGACCAACTCAATTGATTGGATGACTTATTCCAGTTGATGTAATCACCGGCATGTTCTGAAAAATTCTGCAAGGGTAAATTACCTGCCGATGAACCTGTGCTGATGTGCTTTCCATTACGCACAAAAGGTGTCACGTAAACTTGGTAGTTTTGAATGAATGCCAACCACTTTTCATCTGGAGACACCTTAAACTGAGTGATCCATTCTCCTTGATAATGATTTTGTTTGTCATTACCACTTAAGTCAACAGATTGTAGTTGGCTGGTCATCACTTCACCATTAACCGATCTGCCGGTATAAAAGATGCGCGAATTATCTTGAGTAAAAAACGGATTACTCCCACTGTCAGCAATTTTTCTTTGTTGCTTACTGGCTAAATCAACAACAAATAAACCGGT
>CALDFB010000130.1 GCA_937942365.1 uncultured Marinicella sp.
GTTCATCCAAAAAACTTGGCACAACCCACCTTGTATGCAATTGACCAATTTGTGATGAATGGTGGGCGATTGATGGTTTTTGTAGATCCAATGGCCCAAGCGCAAGAAGTGGCTGCTGATCCACAAAACCCAATGGCGCAATTACAAGCGGATCGTTCTTCAGATTTGGCCGTTTTGTTTAATGCATGGGGTATTGGATTTGACAAAACCCAAGTGATTTTGGACAGTCAGCAAGCGGTATCTATACAGTCGGCACAAGGGCAGGCCGTTAGACATCTAGGGATTAACTCCTGGACGGTTGATTCTTTCAATCAAGCTGATATTGTGACTTCTGAGTTAACCTCATTGAATACAGCTTTAGCTGGTGTATTGAGTGGAGATGCCAATAAACTGTTGCCCATATTAACCACTTCAGACCAGTCAATGCTCACTACCAATGATGCCATGTCCTTGTTGTTTAACCCCACGGCTTTATTCCAAAGTTTCAGAGCAGATGATAAGAGTTATGTTCTTGGCGCCAGAGTTAATGGTGTTGTTAACAGTGCTTTCCCAGATGGAATCGAAGGGCAAAGCGATCCGATTAAGCAAATTGAACAAGCCCAAATCGTAGTTTTCGCTGACGTTGATATTTTATTTGACCGGATGTGGGTGAGGGCACAAAACTTTTTTGGTCGGCAGGTTTATTCTAATTTCGCAGATAATGGAAGTTTGATTAATAATTTAGTTGATAATATGACTGGTAGTGTTGACCTCATTCAAGTCAGGGCTCGCGGAACTTCTAACCGCCCTTTTGATAAGGTGCAGGAGTTAAAAAGAATCAGTGAACAAAAATACCGTGAGACTGAAAGCCAATTGTTACAACAATTGCGAGAAACTGAAACAAAACTCAATGAACTGCAAAGCATCAAAGGCCAAGAAAATCAACTTTTGATCAATCAAGAACAGCAACAAGAAATAGCTGAATTTAAACAACGTAAACTTGAAGTCAGAAAAAATTTACGTGAAGTTAAGCGGAACTTGAATAAAGACATTGAAGCGTTGGGCACAAAAATGAAGTTCATTAATATTGCATTGATTCCAATTTTAATTTCTATAGTGGTGATGTTCATCTCATGGAGAAACTCTAAAAGAAAGGAGCGGCGTTATGTTAAATAATACAAAAATACTGATTGGCATCTTGATTGTCATTGGGGCTTTGACATATTGGGTTGTTCAAAATAGTAATGATCTTGAACACCAACAAACACAGCCATTAATACCTGAATGGCAAAAAAATGACGAGCTAATTAATGAGGTTGACCAAATTAAGCTCACTCAAAATGGTGAAGAGTTGGTTCTATTAAAACAGAACAAGGGCTGGCAACTCAATGGCGGGTTTTATGCTTCCATTGAACCACTGTTTAAATTAATACAATCTTTAAAATCAGCGAAAATTATCGAAGCTAAAACTGCAAACCCTGATAAACATGAACAACTACAGTTAGCGGAAAATAATTTGGTGGTGAGCTTGTATCAAGGCAGTGATCTAAAACAAGCCCTACATATTGGGAAAAGATCAACTGCGGGTTTAACTTTCGTTCGCCGGGTGGGAGATGAGCAAACTTTTACCGTTAATGGTTTAGAGCCCATTTCATTCAGTGTTGATAGTTGGGCAATGAAAACAATATTAGATGTGGCCGCAAATGAGATTCAAATGATCACAATCAAGCCTTCGGAGGGTGAATTGATTCAAGTGACTAGAGGCTTAGAAAATGCAAGTTTTCAGTTAGAGAATATTCCAGAAGGTTATCAGCTCAATGCAACAGCATCTTTGAATCAATTGGCCAATGGATTGTCTCGTTTTATGATTGATGAAGCCATACCAGTTGAGTCATGGCCCGAGACAATCGATGAGATAACTGAAGTGCCAGCTAACTTAACAGCAACTTACCAAATGACATCAGGCCAAACCATCAGTATGGATGTTTATCAGCAAGAAGAGGATTTTGTTTTAACCATTGAGTCAAATGAACATCCACATTACCAAGGTTGGTTTTTTAAAATACCAGAGTACAAATACAACGCCTTGAACCGCAAAATGTCAGAATTCATTGAATTGATACCTGCAGAAGTTGAAGAATCAATCGATGTTGATGAGACCGAAACACTCGGAAATGCTCATTGAATCAATCAGCGATATATTTGGTGATAGCAGCATTTTATGGTTTGACAGCTGTGGTTTTAGGTGCATTAGGTACTCATGCATTAGGGCTTCAAATGGGTAGTCAGCAAGCCAGTTTGTTTCAACATGCTTTTATCTATCAACTGATTCACGCACTGTTGTTGATCTGGATCGTCACTCAGGATGGTCAAGGGCCTTGGTTAAGGTATGCAGCTTTAGCCGTCAGTCTGGGCGTTTTATTATTTTGTGGTGGGTTATACGTATTGGTTTTTTGGGGGAAAACTACATTTTCTTGGGTAACTCCAGTGGGAGGTAGTTTGATTATTTTGGCCTGGTTGAATTTGGACATCCATGGTTTTTTAAAACTGAAGACCGGTTCAGATAAATTTAATCCTTGAATAGATGTTTACTCAAGCAATGGCATAGATTTTTTTTGGTTAATTACTTACGGCATTGCTCATGATCAGTTGTGGTTGAATTTCTATGTGACATTTTTTGTCATATCAAAAGGTGCTATAATCATGTATCCCATTGGCTCTGCGGTTTGATATTAAATTACTGTTAAGTTAAGCCTCGAATCAATAGGAAGGTTAAAAAAATGCCAACCAAATCACAATTCCATAAAGTGGCTGCCTTATTATAATTTGAATTATTTAAAACAATCAGGGGACTTATGAAAAACAATCATACCAATAAACGCAGAAGGCAATTGTTAGCTGGCGGTGCTGTAAGTACATTATTGGCAGCGTTGCCGTTAGCAAGTCATAATGCGCATTCTAAAACTAGGCCAGTGTCACCAGGTTATCTTAAGAAAACCCCAATAGCCGCTGGTATCAAAGCGGCTCAATTACCCTTGCAATCATTTGAACATATGGTTCATGGCAGACTTGGTTATGGATATACGCCAGGTGTTTTTGATAAAGGCAGTTGGGCAGCATTACCTGGCAGTAATGATACCGATAAACTGGCTCATTTTGTAGATCAGCAACTGGCAGGTGGGCCTGACCCAGAATTGGAAGACCGTATTCAAGACGCAGGTACTTTTGTGACCTTGGATAAATCATTGTTTACTCTTTGGAGAGACCACAGGCTCAATGCGGGCTCTGGAGCCAATAATCGATTTGATCGACCTGTTTTCGAAATGGAACGCCTAAAGTTTACTCGTGCTGCCTATACTTTGTATCCATTGCAAGAGCGCTTGGCAGATTTTTGGCATGACCATTTTAGCCTCAGAGGCAATGATTTGTATGCCAGGGCTACTATGACAAGCTGGGATAGAGACGTTATTCGAGCAAGCATGATGGGGAATTTTCGTACGTTTTTAGCCAGAACAGCTAAACATCCAGCCATGCTTTATTACTTAGATAATTATAACAATTCATCTTCCGAACCCAATGAAAATTATGCAAGGGAATTAATTGAATTGCACACTTTGGGTGTTGAAAACTATTTCGGTTTAGCACAACCTGCTGATGTACCGGCTATAGCAGTCACTGATACTGGTGGTGCTTGGCCATCCAATGGCTTGATTCAGGAGTTTTATGTAGACAGTGATGTTTATGAAGCCACACGATGTTTAACCGGGTGGCGTGTTAAAGATTTCAATAACCCTGATCCAAATGGACCTAATACAAATACTGGTGGTTTTTTGTATGATGATGATCGGCATGATAGATTTGGAAAAAATGTATT
>CALDFB010000131.1 GCA_937942365.1 uncultured Marinicella sp.
AATAATTGTGAAGCTGATTAATAATAACATCAATAAAGTTTTCATATTTGTATTTTCCTGTTGTTAGTTAAACAAATGCTTTTCAAGTTATTTAAGGGAGATTCAAATAAACTTTTCAAGCGTCATCTCTCATGAAAAGAGAAATTAAATAGTAAAGTTTCTACATATTTAAAAGTTAAGGAATTCTCAATATTTATTGTATGAATAGTTAATGAATGTTTGAGGGGTTTTTAATGATGAATCTGTATTGAAAAAATTTTGTATGTCCAGAAATGAAATAAAATAATAATGAAGCCAAATTTGAAAGTTTAAGATATTTAGAATAGATCGATTATTTAAAGCCTATAACTTATAATTAAGGTATGAAAATTGGACAAAAAATCGAATGTCAATCATGTGGTGCATCCAGCTTAATCAAGCACCAGAATAAACTGTTACTCGAATGTGAGTACTGCGGGGCGATAATGACATTCAGCGAACAAAGAACAAGCTCCTTAGAATCAAAAACCCAAACAATCAACCCAGTGGATAAATTACCAAAGAAACCACTGAATCTGGGTGTTTTGTTGGTCTTAATTCCAATTGTGGTTATAATTTTAATGGTTGTTTTTTGGTTGGTGTTTCAGAACATTCGAAAGCACAGGACGATCGAGTCATATATAAAAGATCCAGATGAACAGTTACAGATTGATCCTGTGAATAAGGCCACAGCTAACAATAAAGCGATACTTAAAAGCAAGGAGCTCAACTCAAATAAATCTTCAGAATTACAAGTTCATTTACCAGAAATTCTGAGTCAAGTTTCAGGCACAACCAGTCAAGGTGGTCAATATTGGATACTTGGGATTCAGAATAACAGTGAAAGCACGTTATCTAGGCCAGGTGTTATGTTGAGCTTGTTTAATGAGCAAGGAAAGCGAATAGAGGAACAAGGTGGTTGGTCGTTGCGCGAAATGCTTGAACCCGGTGAAAAATCCGTTGTTTTGGTATATGTCAATGAGGTGCCAATTGAAAGCCATAAACATGAATTAAATGCTTTTTCCAGCCAAAGTAAGCTTTATGGTTCTGAGCAAGTTGAGATCAATGTAACTGATTTCAGTGTGGCGAAAAAGAATAAATCTTTCGAACTCATTGGCGATGTGGTCAATAACCACGATTTCGCTGTTAAGTATGTTCGACTGATGGCTGTGGCTTATGACATAAATGGCAAGCCAATTGGTACAGGAAACGCTTTCAGTAGTGTCAAGGATTTGGCACCCAATCAAAGTTCTGGATTTAAGGTTAAAGTCGGTACATTTTTACAAGGTGAACCTGATACATGGCGCGTTTGGGCTTTGGGTCGACAATAAGTTCCTTATAATTGGAAATTACTTTAATCCAATTAAATGACTATTCAATAAGTTAGATTCCATGTCATACTGTTGTAAGTCTATGAATTGTTCGCTCCAATCTATAGTTAACATTGAAAATGACTCTGTGGTGATTAAATTACCGACTCGATGTTGGTTATACTCTTCATTGCCACTGAATGAATGTGTTAATCCACTTGAAGTGATGTCTATTAACTTTTGTCCTTTCCAAACCAGCTCTGAAATTTCTGATAAATGACGGTCACCACTCATAAATAGAGGGTTGTTGGCACCAGAAGAAACGACTAAATTAAATAACTGTTCTCTTTGACTGGGAAAATTTGACCACATTTCATAACGGTGATCCTCAGCGATCACTTGAAGGCTGCTGGTGATGATGTTGATATTGGCTTGGGAGTTGGTTAATTCATCAGTGAGCCATTGCCATTGAGTTGTGCCTAACAGTTGACCATTTTCATGTGTAACATAATTTTTTTCAGCACTTTGGGGTGCTTTTTCCAGTGGGTCTTGAAAAGTTCGCGTGTCTAAATGAATGATTTTGATTTGTTTGGGTGGTAGCCCAAAAGTTTCACTGCGATAAATACCTGGGTGTAGGTTAACTGGATTGTCTTTTGCGATATCAAGAAAATCTAAAAAGTGTTGTTTTGATTCTTCTTTGAATGCGAATGTGTGGTTACCGTCATTTTGCCCGTAATCATGATCGTCCCATATGCCGGTGATAGGAATGTCTTCAATAAATCGTTGGTAATGAGGGTTGGTTTTTTGTTGTTGGTATTTGGCTTGCATGGCTGACATGTCTTCAGTATCGGCATAAATATTATCACCCAGCCAAATCCACAAATCAGGATTTTTGGCCTGTATTGTTGTCCAAAAAGATTGGTCTAAATCCTGTTTGTTACATGAACCAAAAGCAATGCTTTGGATGTCTGTAAGTTCGTACAAACCTGGTTTATTTTGAAGAGAACAGGCACTTAAAAGTAATATGGATAATATGAGGGCGTATATTTGATACATGATTTATTTTTTTAAATGTTTTTTCTCAGGATATCATGTCTATGTGAATTTTGAGTGATAAATAACGAAGAATCATTTGCTAAGTTAATGAAAGTATTTGATACAATGAGAGCCATGTTATAACGGTAAAAATCAATCATGAACCCACAAATCATTCACAAGCCAAAGGACCATAGATTTGTTATTCAGGTCGAAAATATGGTTGCTTATATCGAATACGAGCAATCAACAAATTTGATTGATTTGACTCATACCATTGTTCCCAGAGAGTTGGGTGGCCAAGGCATGGGCACACAGCTGGTGAAATATGCTTTGGCATACGCCAGAGTAAAACACTTAAAAGTTATTCCAACATGTTCTTTTGTTGCGGCATTGATGGATAAATATGTGGTTTATCAGGATTTAAGGGTGGTGTCATAGTGATGCAAGTGGATGATTCAGAACGTTTAAGTTTTTCGCAGATGGGTGACAGCGACGCCGATTTGTTGTTTGAGTTAGACCAAGATGTTGAAGTCATGCGCCATATCAATGGAGGAAAAATAACTTCAATGCAAGAAATTCACGAAGTTTTTCTGCCAAGATTGTCTAAGTATAAGAACCTTGAAAAAGGATGGGGGCTATGGAAAATAACGCTCACCAAAACGTGTCAATTTATTGGCTGGATTTTGGTTAGGCCAATGTGTTTTTTCAGTGATCAACCACAATGGGATAATTGGGAGTTGGGTTGGCGGTTTAAGCGCTCAGCCTGGGGTAATGGATACGGGACAGAAGCGGCACAGCATGTGATGAATACATTGGCCGAAAAACAAGATGTCAGAAAGTTTTCTGCCATTGCGGTGCCAGGGAATCAAGCATCTATCAATATCATGAAAAAGCTGGGGATGAAATACTTGAAAACAGAATTACATGAGGATCCATTAGGTGACATGGAAGCCGTTTATTATGAGCTTGACCTTAAAATCAAAGACTAGGTTTCCATAAAAATACTAGGCAGCAACGGGCAATCGAAAAGAAAACTGGGTGCCCTTGTCAAGTGTACTGATCACATCAATTTGGGTCTTATGTAAGTCCATGATTTTTTTAACGATTGCTAAGCCTAAACCAGAAGAGCTTTGGTTATAGTTAGAGCTGTTTTCAGCACGGTATAATCGATCGAATATGTGAGGCAGTTCTTTTTCACTGATGCCACGACCTGTATCGCGGATAATGACATTAAATTGGTCGTCTCTTTGAGCCAGTTTGAGTAACACTTTACCATCTTTTGGGGTGTGTTTAATGGCATTGCTGATCAAATTTTCTAGTACTCGTTGCATCAAGCCGATATCTGCTTTAACATCGGTATTCCCGTCTAGCAAATCAACCTGTAAGTCTACATTCCTTTGTTGTGCCATCATTTTGAACTCCATACTGACATCTTGCATCAGCTCTGACATGGAAAATGCTTCAATAGATGGTTTGACGGCCAGTGAGTCCAGTTTTGAGAGTTCAAACAAATCGTTTACCAGATGATTTAATCTGACACAGTGTCTACTGGCGGTGTTCAGATAATAATCACGTTGTTGATCATCTAATTGTTCTTTTTTAATTAATAAGGTATCCATATATCCTTGAATGGATGCCAAAGGTGTTCTGAGATCATGCGAAACGTTGGTAATCAGGTCTCGTCTGTTTTGGTCGGCTGACTGTATTTGTTTCATTTGCCTTTTGATTTTACGTTGCATTTGTTGAAACGCAGATTCTAAGGCTTTAATTTCATCACCTGTGGTTTTATGGGTGGCTTCTTCACCTGTTATTTGCTGCTGAAAACCGCGTACCTTTTTGGTTAATTGAGTCAACGGTTTGGTCAGTTGATTCACCACCAATATGCCAATCAAATAGCCCAGTAACAACACCGCAACAATACTGGCCAATGCCACTTTTAGAACAAAGTTTTTACTGATGTCTTTAGCCAAAGCTTCATAAGTTTGGCCACCTAAAATGGCATATACATAACCTTCATGTTGATCATTGAAATTTACTTTTGCTGCGGAAAATGCCTTTTTGGTTTGTGGGCTGCGCGGGTCTAAATTAACCAAGGGGCGATGAGAATCTGCTGTTAAAAAAGTATTGATTTGTGCCAATGGTATATGGGTTTGTAGTTGAGTGTCTTGGGGTAAGTTGTGACTGAGTATTCGGCCTGCTGTATCCAACAAGTATACTTCTACAGTGGGATTGATGACCATGGCTCGTTCGGCCAATCTTTTGATGGCAGCTTCGTTATGCTGACCATTTTGAATCAGCTGCTCTTCAGCCGCGACGTACATAGCAATTGAACCATTGAGTCGTTGCGTCATTTCTAGATTATATTGCACAGAGGCATATCTGGTAATGAAAGCCAGTACTATACCAATCAGCACAAACAATGCCATTAAAAGCAAAGATAATTTTTTAGTTAAAGAGTTCATCAGTTAATAGGAGTATTAAAGGTTTTTGTGATCCGTCTCAGGCGCAATGAATTTATAACCAACACCCCAAATGGTTTTGATGTATTTTGGGTTATGACTGTCAATTTCAATTTTGGTACGTAACCGATTCATATGAGAGTTGACGGTGTGCTCATAACCTTCATGGCCATAACCCCATACTTGATCAAGTAATTGGGAACGGTTGAATACTTTGTCTGGATGACTGGCAAAAAAGTGTAATAAGTCGAATTCTTTGGCAGTTAAACTGATTTCTTTACCGTCAACTTTAACCGCTCGCTGATCTGCATGAATTTCCATTCCTCTGAAGTTCAAAGCAGGTGTGATAGTGGTTTGATAACCTTGGCTGGCATCAAACCTACGCAGTAACGCCTTAACTCTGGCAGTCAACTCAATGACACTGAATGGTTTAGTCAAGTAATCATCAGCGCCAATCTCAAGGCCTAAGACACGATCTAATTCAGTAGATTTTGCTGTGAGCATTAATATGGGTACGTAATTAGATTGACTTCTGATGCGGCGGCATATTTCTAAACCATCCATAGTGGGTAGTTTCAAATCGAGGACTATGGCGCTCCAGTTTTTATTCAGCGCTAAATTCAGCCCTTGCTCACCGTCATGAGATATTTCTACATGTTGGCATAATTCTGATAGATGTATTTTCAGTAATTGTGCTATATCAAATTCATCTTCAATCACCAAAATTTGTTTATTTGGCATTTCTTTAATCTCCCCAGAAGATTCTTGGTCTTCTTTATTGTGATTGAATATATGAAAGGTAAATGACATGGTTACTTACATTTAATTTGATAATTTATATTTAACAGTCTGCAGTTCGGGGGGGGAACTGCAGACTGTTAGTGGGTTTAAATTTTAGATTTAATTACAACTGACAAGCTCCATTAAAAGCAGCAGGGCCAGAAGTCAATCGAGTCAATGGCTCTGAACCTGAACCGAAACCATCTATCAATGAGTCATAATTTATAGTGGCTGAAGTACATGAGTCGAATTTGATTCTGACTTGTCCCCAGTTGGTTCTGGTTACATCATCAGCATTGAAAGCTTCGCCAAATACAGCGCCTTCTGTGATAATCATTTCAACTATGGCGGTATCATCAACCACCGGACCTACACCGGTCAACCAAATTTGATTACCTGAGCCGTCTGCAGCGTAGTGGTACCAAGACACGACAGCTTGTTGACCAGCAGCGCTGTCATTTATTTCAAGTACCAAGCCATGACCGTCTCTTGCAGGATTAAACCATGTTCCACTGTGACCACCATCAACCACATTAGAAATTCTGAACTCAGCCAATGTAGCACCAGAACGGGTGAAGTCACCTGCAATGGGGTCAATAACGTCACCTGAGACTACAGTACCGCCTAAGATATTGACTGGGGTTCCACTGGGGTTATCTTCTGAGCCATTGAAGCCTGGGTGCCTTCCTATAACGCCATCAGTGGTTGTTACTCCAGTATCAGGGCCTGTCTGGTTTAAGAAGGCAGCATCAACTTCAGTATTTTCTTCAGTCCCAGCATCTCTGACAGCTGCACCGCTAACAGTGAATGAAACAGGTCCAACAAATGTTCCATTTTCATCAAATAGTCTATATGCTAGTGGGTTTCCATTAGCAATGAATGCGTCATTTGAAGGGATCACCATTGAGGCATAACTGAAATAATTTTGTGTGCTTGGGTTTAAATTGAAAACTTCTGTTGAAACACTACCGGGTTCATAAACAGGTGCGCCGTCAAAACCATCAGGGTTTAACACAACAGCATCTTGGCCACTAGGTGTAGTAGCAGCAAATTCACTGATTAAGTCGGCAACAGTACCATCTTCTGCAATGCGTTCAATCGCTACTGATGCAGGTGAACCGCTATCATAGGAATCAAATGTACCGTCATGAAAACCAACCCATACAGGAGTTAAAAATGTACCACCATCAGCAGCTGTATTCTTAATGGAAAGTCTAACTGGTGTGGTGTTTGCGGAAATAGTCACGCGCATAATAGGAACTAGACCACGAGTAAAGTCACCGATGACTGGATCAATAACAGTACCAGCAGCAACCGTTCCGCCTAAGATATTAACAGGTGTTGCGTCTGGATTGCCAACTGAACCGTTGAATCCAGGGTGAATCGTTACTACATCATCTGTGGTTTCGCCAGTATTTGGGGCAGTTTGATTTAAAAAAGCAGCATCTGTTTCAGTATTGCCTTCAGTTCCTGCATCCAACACTTCAGAACCATAAACGACAAATGATATAGGGCCAACGAATTCACCAGCATCATCAAATATTTGATGTGCTGTAGGGCTGCCATTAGCGATAAAAGCATCATTTGATGGTAAAATCATTGTTGCATAACTGAAGAATTGGTTGGTTGATGGATCAAGGTCAAAAACTTCGGTACTGCTTAATCCGGGGTCAAATACAGGAGCTCCTGTAAACCCATCTGGATTCAATACCACAGCATCCAAGCCGCTTGATGCAGCAGCAAATTCAGCTATTAATGTGTCGAATGAACCATCTTCAGCAACTCTTTCTACCCCTTCTGTGACAGCCGCGCCGCGATCGTATAAGTCAAAACCACCATCGTGGAAACCAACCCATACAGGCGTGAAAAATATACCACCAGTTGGACTCAAGTTATCAATTTTTACTTTAACCTCAACAGCCTGAGATTGTGCTGCTATCAGAAAGCCAGCTGGGATCAGCAGCGAGCGTAAATGTTGTTTTAATTTCATGATTTACTCCTAGATAAATAATTATAAGGGGGCATTATGATACCGATTTCTCACAGAATTCTCACGTCTTAATGACAATTTGTTCAATTTTTAATAAATAGGGACAGTTGGATATGAATTCTTAATTTGATATGAGTTTGGGTGTTAACGGTTGTAAATTGGTAGTAAATTCACATCCTTGTGTACATCTCCAGTTTGTAGAGTAATGCACCATAGTCATGATCCGTTAACATCAGCTTATCCTGAGCATTGTCTACCCTAAATCCTTGCTGGGTTTAACTTCCTAATTGTCAGTTTGCATTACCAACATGATCTATTATAAGTATTACACCAGACAGAAGTTTCAAAAAAGAGACAAGAACTTTCATATTCAGGACTATTAAGCTTTTTTTAGCGTTTGATTCATTAATTTCGCTCACTGACATTTGTTTTCTGAGATTTTAAGCAGTGATTAAGGGTGATACAATGTGGTGGTTTAAAATCAGGAAAAATCAGATGGCACAAATAAATTTCAAAGGCTCTCCAGTTCAAACAACAGGTAACTTTCCTCAAGTGGGTGAGCAAGCTCCCGATTTTCAACTAGTCAAAGCAGACTTAAGCGTGGTCACTTTATCCGATTTTGTTTGCAAGCAAGTCGTTTTTAATATTTTTCCCAGTGTGGATACTGCAGTTTGTGCTTTACAGCTGAAAACCTTCAGTCAGAAAATGGCCCAAAGAGATGATGTTGTTTTGTTTTTTGCTTCATTGGATTTACCGTTTGCATTAAGTCGTTTTTGTGGTGCTGAAGGGGTTGATAATGCCGTGACAACTTCTGACTTCAGGTTCCACAGTTTGGCTGAAAAATATGGCGTTAAAATGACAGACGGCCCACTGGCAGGATTGTATGCACGCGCTACTTTGGTATTAAATGCTGATCACAAAGTGGTGTACAGTGAATTGGTATCAGATGTGGTCAATGAGCCCGATTATGATGCGGCTATAAACGCACTTTAAATCAACTGAAAAAATAACAAACACCCAAGCTCCATGGAACTCTCTGCTCGGGTGATTTATTAAAAGGTTTTAGTTAACCCGTGGTACATTTGGAATATTTGTTATTAATAAAGTCATCAAACTACGTCGTTCCAGCTGAGTCGGTAGTCCAGTAGCTGGGATCCAGGTGCGTATTAGATCAGTTTAATCAGGTTCCATTATGAATTGAGCGTTTATAAAGTCATCATCTATTGATAATGATCCATATGTTAAAGACATTTTAACCCTACTGGGGTTTTCAAACCCCTAAATGCACCACGGGTTTTGGTTAAGAATTAATTAAATCGCCAAATTACACCCATATGTGTGCTAAAAATGCGACTCAGGCTACAAAAAAATAAGTTTTTGATCATTAAGCTTGGGTTTTGTTGACTGGTAATTGTTATGAAAAAGGCCGTTAAATATTTATTACACTTCGGGTTTTTGCTGTCGGCAACAATCAACGTAGCTCAATCACAAAATACACCTGAATTTGATGTTTTGGTGTTCACTAAAACCGCTGGATTTACTCATGGCTCTATCCCCGAAGCCAAAGATACGTTCGCTGAAATGGCTTCGTCTCAAGGTTTCACTGCTGTATTTACGGAAAATGCCAATGATTTTAATGACGCTTACTTGGCTGAATTTGAAGCCGTGTTGTTTTTATTAACCAGTGGCGATGTTTTGAATTTGAGTCAACAAACTGCGTTTGAAGCATATATCAGAAATGGTGGTGGTTACATGGGTGTACACTCTGCCAGTGATACTGAGTATTCATGGCCCTGGTATGGGCAATTGGTTGGGAGTTATTTCGATGGTCATCCAGCAATTCAAGACGCCACAGTAATCATTGAAGACAGTACGCACCCCTCTAGTTTGAGTTTACCGGCTACTTGGGAGCGTAGAGATGAGTGGTACAACTTTCAAACCAATCCCAGAGATGATGAAGCGCTTGATATCAATGTATTGTTGACTGTTGATGAAAGTAGCTATAACGGTGGTCAAATGGGCGCTGATCACCCGATCAGTTGGTACCATGAGTTTGATGGCGGGCGTTCTTGGTATACAGGAATGGGACATACCGATGCCAGTTATGCCGATGATGATTTTAAAGCCCATTTATTGGGAGGGTTACTTTATGCTGCGGGCGTTGCGCCGGCCGACCCTGTGGTGGTTGATGAAAGTGGCCAATGGTTCAAGAAACAAAATTCAGGTCAACCCTATTTTATGGCTGGAGTAGGAGGCCCTGAAGGGTATTTGTACGAAACCAATGCGCGCAGGCAAGAGATTGTAGATGATTTAGTTGCCTCAGGAGCCAACGCTTTGTACATGCACTCTATTCGTACTTTTGAGGGAGATGGGTTTGATTTTGAAGACCCTTTTGTGATCAATAATGATGCTTCAAGTGGCATTAGACCTGGTGTTTTTGCTGAATGGCGAGGATTCTTGAATCAATTAGATGCTGCAGGAATTGTGACTTGGATGCATGTGATAGATGATACGGCCAGGCCCTGGGGATGCGATGTACCACTGAGCCAAGATGCCAAGGATTACATCGCAGCTTTGGTCAGTAGTTTTCGTGATTTAGATCATTTGGTATGGCTATCTGGTGAAGAGTACCTGATGGGTAGTTGTACAGATCAAGAAGATAAAGCACTGATGGAAGCCATTGCCGCAGAAATCAAACTACACGATCCCATTCATCCCATTGGTGTTCATCACAACAATACCCAGGAGATGCAATTTGGCGGTGACCCTAATATCAATGTCTTTGCGCAACAAATATGTGGCAATGATAATGATCGTTCACCAGAAGGTGTTCATGCACGAGCTCGTCCTGGTGATTGGGTCTACGTGATGGCTGAATGTCATCCTTGGCATTTAAATTTATTACACGATAATGACCGTACTAATATCCGTCAATCAAACTGGGGGACTGCATTGGGCGGGGGATACACATTGCTTTACAATGCTTATGAATGTTCTCATGGTGGCAGGCTTTGTAGCCGAAATCCAAATGGAAATCCGGGAACTGGCAGTGATCCTCATGATCCATCTGCTGCTATTTTAGGTGATTTAAATCGCATCAAAAATTTTATGTTAAGCAGTCGATTTAATGAAATATCCCCTGATGATTCACTGGTTACTGGCGATTCTTTATGGTCATCAGCCAATACTGATGATGGTCTATATGTTCTTTATGCCAAAGACAGTCCACAAAACATGGGGGTGAGCGGCTTATTAAATGTCAACCATCGGCTGAATTGGTTCAACCCTTTAACCGGCGAACGGGTGACTGAAGAAGCATTAGGTTCATTAAGTCCATTTACAGTACCTGCATCCATGGGAACAGAAGTTGCTTTGTTTATTGAGCGTATTGGTGATGTTGGTAACAGAGCACCGATGGCTTTTATGGATAATTATCAAACAGCTGTTAATCAAGATTTAACAGTTCTTGAACCAGGCATATTAATGAATGACAGTGATCCTGATGGAGACCCACTGACAGCTATTTTGATTGATGACGTCACATCGGGTGATTTAACATTCAATGCCGATGGTGGTTTTGTTTATTCGCCATTAACTGATGCAATAGGCACAGTGAGCTTTACTTATCAAGCCAATGATGGAGAATTGAATTCGCTCAGTACTTCAGTCAATATCCAAGTCGGTACACCAACCATTCAAGCTGTGCTTGTTAACAGCCTTGATGACATGCAAGTGATCACCATCAATAATGGGGCAATGCTCAATGCAACCGCATTGGGTTTGACCGAATTTTCCATTGAAGCCACTGCGGTTCCTGAAGGGACAAACAGTGTGCGTTTAGAGCTCAGTGGTCCAATTACACAAAATCAAGTTGAAGGTATTGCACCTTACGCTTTATTTGGTGACACTGTCGGTGATTTCGCAGGTATGCCAATTTCTCTTGGTGAATACACCTTAGAAGTGACCGCCTATGATCAAACGGGGGGTAATGGTACAGTATTGGCCAGTAAAGAAATCATTTTTTCTTTCATACTGAACAATGACCTGATCTTTGCTGATGGGTTTGAATAAAAGCAATAAAGAATAGTATATTAGATAACAATGGGCACCATCAGGTAAATGTCTTGCTTGAAATAACTTGTTGCGGTTTGTATGAAGCTAAATGACCCTTGAATAAATGCCACTTTTAGTATTTTAAAATTAAAACGATCAACAGTATTTATATGGGTTGATTTACTTCTTATTCAGGTTTTATTCATAAGTTTTGCTTATGATCTTTGTACGAATAAATTAATAGGAGAGGGTTGTGAGTAGAATATTATTATGGACTGTTATGATGCTTGTTTTCAGTTCATCGAATGCTTTTCGATACCAAGCACAGTTTAACAACGAAGGTAAAGTGGTTTATCCAGATGATTATCTGATTTATTTGGCATTAAAATCCGATGCCCAAGGGCATAAAAATGATGCCGAATGGCAGTTAAAACGAGCCGCCTCATTCGGAAACAAAGATGCTCAGTACTTGATGGGTAAATTATATTTACAAAAAGAGCAGAAAATTAAAGGTCATGCTTGGCTTAAGCTGGCCGGAAATAAAGTCGGCAAGAGTGGATTCTTGATTGAAGCTTTGGAAAGCGATTTTACCGCCAACGATTTATCACGTGCAGCAGCATATTTGGCTGAATTGAAGATAACGCATAATCACACTTCAGCCATTAAAAACCGTCTTAAATGGGCTAAACAACAAAAGTTTACTGGCACTCGAATTGGAGGCTATATCCCGCCAGGCCTTCAAATAGATAATGGTTCAATAGACAACAATATGACTATCTATGGAGATAAGGTTAAAAATTTGTTTGATGAATATGTTTACAACTATCGTTACGATCGAGGTGAAGTCATCATCAAAGAATTAGAAGTTGTTGACACTGAGTAACTGGTATTGATGATTTAAACAAACCATTTAGCAGGTAAGCTAGGTGGTTTGTAGCCAGTTAAGTAATCAATTGCCTGCTCAGCGGTGTCACAAACTTGATACAACTGTCGATATTCTTCTTTGGCAAAGTTTTCAGCATAAATGTGCTCAAACATTGCAAACAAATGATTGTAATAACCTGCGGTGTTCAGAAAAATGATGGGTTTTTCATGGTAACCTAATTGTTTTAAGGTCATCACTTCAAGCATTTCTTCTAAGGTTCCAAAGCCACCTGCCAATCCAATAAAGCCTTCTGCCAATGCGATCATTTTTGCTTTTCGTGTGTGCATATCAGGTGTGATGATTAACTCATCATCAATGGTGTTAACCACTCCCTCTATTCGCAAAGCTTCAGGTACAACGCCGATGGTTTTGCCGTGATTTTGTTTAACTGATTGAGCTACCTGGCCCATGAGTCCGCGCATTCCACCGCCATAAACCAAATTGATATTTTTGTTGGCCATGACAACCCCTAAAACATCTGCATCGTCAAAATAGGCTTGGTCTATTTGGTCAGATGATGAGCAATAAACTGCTAAGTTATTTATCTTCATATATTGATTAATTTGTTGGGTTAATGCGGAATGTTTTGATGGTGACTGGCCAAGATACAGATTGAGTATCCTCTTGGCCCCAAGCTTCTTTCAATGCTTCAAGAATTAATTCACGAGGATCGGAGCCTTGTTCTTGTAGATAGCTCTGGGTGGCAGACCAAGTTCCTAAGTAGCCCATCAAGTGTTTAAATGTCCACTGTTTTTTCATTTCACACTTCGGTGATTTGATCTGCTCAAAAGGAAAATCAATGGTGCTGTAAGCCTGTTCTATATGGTGACGTTCGGCAGGCCAATAATGTCCAATGATGTCGGTGTAAAATTTGTTCACCACTGCATCTACAGCAGGTGAAATTTGATGTAATTCATAACACCAAACCGCCAAAATTGCATTGGGTTTGGCGACTCGCTTAACTTCTTGAAAAAATAAATCAAACTCAAACCAATGCAAAGCTTGGGCCACTGTAATCAGATCAATGCTGTTGTCTTTCAAAGGGCTTTGGTGCGCCAAGGCCACTTCATACTCAACCCTTGGATAGGTGGTGGCATGGTAAATTTGAGATTCACTGGCATCGGTGCCAATAACATAGCCAAAATGATTGGTTAAAGCCACTGCAACTTGTCCATTGCCCGTGGCACAATCCCATGCCATCTGGTGCGTTTTGCACAATGAAGCCAGCCAAGCATAAAGTTCGACGGGGTATTCAGGCCTGTATAGGCTGTAATCTTCAGCTTGGGTTGAAAAATGGTCTTTGAATTCAATGG
>CALDFB010000132.1 GCA_937942365.1 uncultured Marinicella sp.
ACGGGTACCCACAAGGGGTACACCCTACATCATTTCGTTTGGTCGTTTATCATCACACACCAGATTTATATTTTAAAATCTTGTTGTAAAAAAAACATTAAACCCGTAGGGTGCACCCCTTGTGGGTGCCTGTTTTACTCATCTCTAATAGTTTCGTTTGAGCTGATTTTTCGATAAATTTCAGATTAAATTGAAATCAGCAAAAGTCTAAACTGTATATCTGCAGAGGTAAAAAGATAAAAAATATGACGGAATTTACTTTAATTCTGGTCTTTAATATGGACTTTTGTATTAAAAACTAACTGATGACGATAAAAATAATTAAAAAGTGGCGTAAGAATAAATGCAACGCCATGTTAATGGATGCTTTTTTAATCATGATTGTTTTATTAGCATTTTCCTGGTGGCAAAACCGGGGCAGCTTAGCTGCAGCGGGACAAGCAGCACCAGATTTTACTTTGAGTGCTTTAGATGGCAGTGTTCATCAGCTCAGTCAATATCAAGATCGAGAAGTTTTGGTTTACTTTTTTGCACCATGGTGTTCGATTTGCCGTTATTCAGCCGATAACCTCAATGACCTCAGAGCAGATAGAGATGAGAGTGAGTTGATGATTTTGATGGTGGCATTGTCTTATGAGGACAGGTCCGAAGTTGAAGCATTTGCCAAAGATTTGGCATTAGAAGTACCTGTTTTGTTAGGTGGGGAACAACAATCACAAGATTATCAAATTGTTGGTTTTCCTACTTATTATGTGATTGACCAAGCTGGTTTGCTGGCTTCTAAATCAATGGGCTACAGCACTGAACTGGGTATGCGGTTAAGAACTTGGTGAATGGATCAATTTCAAATCTGCATATCTGAGCAAACACCGCTTTACCGTTAGGCCTCGAAACCTTATAATTTCCGCTTTAATCATGCATCAGAGCATACAGAGCCATCTGTTGGAAAATTAATGACCGAATACAATCCGCAAGAAGTAGAACGCCACGCACAGAAATTATGGGCAGATCATAAGTCGTTCGAAGTCAAGGCTGACGCCAGCAAAGAAAAGTACTATTGTCTCAGTATGTTCCCATACCCAAGTGGTAAATTGCATATGGGGCATGTCAGAAATTATACTTTAAGTGAAGTCATTGCCCGTTATCAAAAGATGCAAGGTAAGAATGTTTTACAGCCTATTGGTTACGATGCTTTTGGTCTGCCGGCTGAAAATGCCGCGATTAAGCACAAAAAAGAACCGGCTGAATGGACTTACGCCAATATGGAAGAGATGACGGCACAGTTTAAACGTTTGGGTTTTGCCTTTGATTGGTCACGCGAACTGGCCACTTGTCAACCTGATTACTATCGCTGGGAACAGTGGATGTTTGTCAAACTATTCGAGCAGGGCTTGGTGTACCGCAAAGATGCAGTGGTTAATTGGGATCCTGTGGACCAAACTGTACTGGCCAATGAGCAAGTTATTGATGGTAAAGGTTGGCGTTCGGGTGCGGAAGTTATTCGTAAAACCATTCCGCAGTGGTTCTTAAAAATTACTGATTACGCCGATGAATTGTTGGATTCGCTTGATAACATGTCTGGCTGGCCGGATTCTGTTAAAACCATGCAGCGCAATTGGATCGGTAAATCCAAAGGTCTAGAACTGGATTTTCATGTAGAGGGCTTTGGTGAGGTCAGTATTTACACCACCAGACCTGACACCTTATATGGTGTGTCTTATATGGCTGTGGCCCCCGAACATCCATTGGCCATCAAAGCGGCTGCTGATAATAACGAATTGACCGCTTTCCTTAAACAGTGTGGTAAAGAACAAAGCAATGAGGCGGCCATGGCTACCATGGAAAAGAAAGGCATGTACACCGGTTATGATGCGATGCATCCTTTAACGGGTGAAAGGGTGCCTGTTTGGGTGGCTAATTTTGTGTTAATGACCTATGGAACCGGTGCAGTGATGGCGGTACCAGGTCATGACCAGCGAGATTATGAGTTTGCGCAGAAATATGGTTTACCGATTACTCAGGTGATTGATGCCAAAGGCGATTTGAATGAAGCAGCCATGACTGAGAAAGGGCCTTTGATCAATTCAGAAGCATACAATGGCATGGATTTTGATCAAGCTTTTCAAGCCATGAATAAAGCATTTGAGGCGGCAGGTACGGGACGCCTACAGATTAATTATCGTTTAAGAGACTGGGGTGTCTCCAGACAACGTTATTGGGGCTGTCCAATTCCGATCATCTATTGTGATGATTGTGGCGCTGTGGCGGTTCCTGAAGAACAATTGCCGGTTAAATTGCCTGAAAAAGTGGTTTTTGATGATACCGGTGGTTCGCCAATCAAGAAAATGCCTGAATTTTATGAAACCACTTGTCCAAAGTGCTCAGGCCCGGCGACCAGAGAAACCGATACCTTTGATACTTTTATGGAATCTTCTTGGTATTATGCCAGATACACTTGTCCACAGTTTTCAGGTGGTATGTTGAGTGAGGAAGCTGATCATTGGTTGCCTGTTGATCAATACATTGGCGGAATTGAGCATGCGATTTTACATTTATTGTATGCACGTTTTTATCACAAAGTCCTGCGTGATCAAGGTTTGGTTAAGTCAGACGAACCCTTTGTTAATTTGTTGACCCAAGGCATGGTTCTGAAAGATGGCGCAAAAATGTCAAAATCTAAAGGCAATACGGTTGACCCGCAGGATTTGATTGAACAGTACGGAGCTGATACGGTGCGCTTGTTTTCTATGTTCGCTGCACCACCAGAACAATCCTTAGAATGGTCAGATGAAGGCGTTGAAGGAGCAGCTAGGTATTTGAATCGAC
>CALDFB010000133.1 GCA_937942365.1 uncultured Marinicella sp.
TTTTTTGCTGACTCATGCACCGCAGGCAGAATTGCCCTTCCATGAGAATCGCCCAGTAAAGCAAAACTGGCTATTTCTGACCCTAAATCTCCAAAGTAGCAGATTCTCAATTGTGAAGATGATGCAATATAACGCTTACATTGTTTCAATTTATACTTATCATCTTTAACCCTTTTCTCCATATGTGCCCTATAATTTTTATCAGGCTTCCTTATATATTTAGAAAATGCAACTGAGGTAACCGATACAAAAAGCACGACTAAAATCAAGCTGAACCGATTCAATTTCCAGCTATTTTTATGGTTCAACAATTCGCCTTTTCGAAAAGGGGTTTCTATAAACTTCCAACTGAGATAGGCCAAAATAACCATGGTCAATATCAAATATGGCATTATCTCGTGAGGGTGAGAGCCCAAGGAATAAATCCTGGCATAGGTCAAAACTGGCCAATGCCACAGGTACAATGAGTATGAAATTAATCCAAAGAACCGAAAAACAGGCGATGATAATAACTGACCAACCCAATTACCTGCTGAGTTGGCTGACATTAAAATCAATGCCGAGCCTAAAACAGGTATCAGTGCCATTGAACCTGGAAAAACAGTGGCCTTGTCAAAGAAAATAATGGCATATATGATCAATAACAGCCCAATAATTGACAAGATGTTTGACCAATAAAAATGGTTTAAAAATTTGCGTTGAGGATAAATCGCCAATAAAGATCCAGCTAATAACTCCCAGGCCCTGGCAGGTGTTGAGTAAAAGGCGTCACTTGGTAATGATTTTATCAAAAACTCACTGTAGATGAAGGATATTAGGAACATCGCAATAGTTAAGACCCCTAAATATTTTTTACAGTATTTAAAGGCTAAAAATAAATAAATGGGAAAGAAAACATAAAACTGCTCTTCAACTGCCAATGACCAAACATGAAGCAAGGGTTTAGTTTCAGCTGCTTTGGCGAAATATCCAATATCAAACATGAAAAAGTAATTGCTATAGAAAAATAGAGCTGATACCAAACTATTTTTAAATGCTTTAAACTCTCCAGGAAACATCAGCCATATAGACATCAAAACGCAAACCGCCAGCACAGTAAATAATGCGGGAAATATCCTTCTTATTCTTCTTTCGTAAAAAGTAGCAATTGAAAACTTCTCATCTTGCAAACTTTTCATCAAAATTTGAGTGATCAAGAAACCTGAAATAACGAAAAATATATCCACACCAACATAGCCACCAGAAAAAAACTCATAATTGGCGTGAAATAACACCACTGGTAGCACAGCAACTGCTCTCAATCCATCTATATCTTTACGGTATTTATTCGACATTATAGTATTCCATTTGTTCGGTACAGCAACGTATATTTACTTAAGAAAATCATATTGAGGCAGACCATTAAAGTAATTCCAAAAACTTGCAATTACAAACCGTTGGATATTTTACAACAATTCAAGCCATAATCATTTTTTTCTCCATGAATATTTTCATGGATACCTATTTATTTTTAGTTTTATCCTTTGATCAATATTCTAAGTAACACTTAAAATATGAACACAGCACACTTGTTTTTCAATCTATGATTAATTAAGGTGACTTAATGCTGTGTCGATTTACTGAAATGTCAAAATTTGACCTCATTCACTCATATTAACTGCTTGTACCAATGGAAATACTTGGCCAGCCTTGTCAATTCGCCAAATGCCTTCATTTTCCACCAACAGTGCTTCACTAACACCAAAAGTTAAATCCCAATAAATCCATTCATTAAAGTTAAAAAAATCATGGATTGTATGGACAGACTCAACAAGTATTGTTATCTGCAGTAGTTGATCTTGTTTGAAGATAGTAAATGGTGCGTGTTTGACATTGATCAGCATTTTCAAATTAAAGCCTTTAGCCTATAATGAGGTTAATTTAATGTGTGAATGCAGCAAACTAAAATGAATCCACAAAACATCAGCGTGACAGATTTCATGCTCAGCCGCAGATCTGTATTAATCAAAAACATGAATGCACCTGGCCCTGATAACAGCGAATTAGAAACCATCTTGACCATTGCTACTCGCGTACCTGATCACAGAAAATTAGAGCCTTGGCGTTTACTGGTTTTACAGGGTGATGCCAGACGTGATTTTGGCGAAAAACTTGCTGCTGTTAAAGCCAAAAAAGAAGATGTCACCGCTATCCAAGTAAGCATAGAGAAAGACTGCTTCATGCGTGCGCCTTTGGTCATTGTGGTAATAGCGTCTCCAGTGGAACACAAAACACCTGAAGTAGAACAAATTCTTTCTGCTGGTGCTGTGTGTCAAAATATCAACATTGCTGCTGGCTCTTTGGGCTATGCCAGCCAATGGGTAACCGGTTGGTCTTGCTTGGATACTGATGCACAGCGTGCCATTGGCTTAAGTGAAAATGAATTCGTTGCCGGTTATCTATATATTGGTTCGAGTGATGAAAAACCACAAGATCGACAAAGACCTGACTTGGAAAGTGTAGCTACACACTGGAGTGGCAACAAAACATGACAATACAAACTATACCTTTGAAAACAGCAAATGGTTTATTCAATCTCAATAGGTTAAAAAACAGCTCTTTTAGAAATGAAAATATTGAGGCTATTCGGAAATTAACTCAAACTGCATATCAAGGGAACCATGTAACTATATGTCGTGTATTAGGCCGTTTTATGATGTTTGTAAGCAATTTAGATGAACGGCATGGTGTACAATTGCAAATGAATGGATACTGGGAGATGGGCGTAACGGAAGTATTAACTAAACTCATAAAGCCAGGTATGAATGTCATAGATATTGGAGCAAACTATGGTTACTTTTCATTTTTAATGGCAGAATTGGTGAGGCCCCAAGGACACCTCTACTCAATAGAAGCCAACCCTTTCATGTGTGAATTTATAAACAAAAGTATCAAAGTTAATGGCTATAAAAAAAGTATTACAGTTATTAACCAAGCCATATCAGATCAAAACAATTACTTGGAATCATTCTCATACAGCAATAACTCGCCAATGAATGGTGCATTAACTGCCAACAAATCAAAAAATGCTTTAGATAAAAATTTCCATGAACAACTTGATATCCAAACAACAACACTCGACGCTATAGCGTTTAATAATAAAACCATAGATTTGATTAAAATAGACATCGAAGGATCTGAAAATAAATTCTGGTTTGGCAGTCAAAAGCTAAGAAATGCCAATCCAAAATTAATTATGGTAATGGAGTTTAACCGATTTAAATATAAAGACGCAGATTTATTTATTGATGATATTTTTTCATCAGGCTATAACGTTTGGGACATCAAAACCAATTGTTTAAATAGGCTTGATAAAAACGCCTTGAGCAAAACACCAACTAACAAACACTCAATGCTATTGATTTCTAAAGAAAATATCTTAGGGAAAAATTTTGAAAATTCTCGGTATTGAATCATCATGTGATGAAACCGGTATCGCTATTTATGACACCGACCATGGTTTGATCGCAGATCAGCTTTACAGCCAAATCGAATTACATGCTCAATATGGTGGCGTGGTGCCTGAACTGGCATCAAGAGACCATGTCAGAAAAATAGTGCCATTGATTCAACAAACTTGTGAAGAAGGTGGACTTAATCTGCGTGATTTGGATGCCATTGCTTATACCGCAGGGCCTGGTTTGGTTGGGGCATTATTGGTGGGTGCTTGTGTGGGCAAATCATTGGCTTGGGCTTTAGACCTGCCAGCGATAGAAGTCCATCACATGGAAGGCCATATCATGGCCACATTACTGGAAGATGATAAACCAGAGTTTCCCTTCTTGTGCTTGTTGGTTTCTGGAGGCCACACCTTACTGGTCGATGTGAAAGGATTGGGAGATTACCAGATTTTGGGTGACACCTTGGATGATGCTGCTGGAGAAGCCTTTGATAAAACGGCTAAAATGCTTGGCCTGCCTTATCCTGGTGGCAGGTATATAGCTGAGCTGGCACAGCAAGGTGATCCGATGCGCTTCCAATTTCCTCGCCCCATGTTGAATAAGCCGGGCTTGGACTTCAGTTTCTCAGGTCTGAAAACCGCCACCAGAATGACTTGGGAAAAAAATCAAGACTCATGTGAAAATGACAGCGAAAAACAACAACTGAAAGCCAACATCGCAGCCGGTTTTCAACTGGCAGTGATCGATACCTTAAGTCAAAAATGTCTGCGCGCCATCAAACAAACCAAGCACCAAGAACTGGTTATTTCTGGCGGTGTCAGCGCCAATACATTCCTGCGAGAAACTTTGCATAAAATGGGGAAAAAGCATCGTTTCAAATCTTATTTTCCATCGCTCAAATACTGCACCGACAACGGCGCCATGATTGCCGTGGCGGGTGCCATGCGCTTTAAAAATAAAAAAATTAAACAACATCATTTAATCAAAGCCTATCCACGATGGAGCTTAGAGCAGCTGAACTAAGTCAATCTTCCAGCGAACTTGAAACCTGGTCACTAGACCAACCATGAAGCATCATATGAGTGAGGTATAATCGTTATTATCAATGAATCGGTTTAAGAACTAATTTCACTCAAGTCTATCACCAAAAATAATATCATCAGTCAGGTTCAAAGGCCGCTCAGTAATAGACACCATGGTTTCAATTGAATCTGGCTGGACATTAAAAGCATTGAATACTAAAATAATAGAATTGAACCTGGTAATAACAAACTTTTATGGCAGAACAGTTATCCAAAGACATCACTGTTTGGCTTAAAAAATTGCAGCAGGGCGAAACCGAATCCTTGAATCAAGTAATGGAGTTGGTGTACATAGAAATGCGACAATTGGCTCGTCGCCAAATGCGGTCCGAACGTCAAGACCATACTTTATGTACCACGGGTTTGGTTAACGAAGCGTACCTTAAATTCACGCAGCAGGCAAATATGAATTTCAGTAGTCGCGCCGAATTTTATGCCTTTGCCAGTCTATGTATGCGACATGTTTTGGTCGATTACGCACGTAAAAATCGCAGTCATAAACGAGGCGGAGATAACAAACCCATTTCACTGGAAACCAATATGGAATCAATTGATGGTATGAACCAGCTTCAAATTCAAGAAATCTGTGAAATTGATAATGCTTTACAACGTTTAGAACAAATCTTCCCTCGAGGGGCGCAAGTAATACACTATAGACTTTTTGGTGGATTAAATTTGATAGAAACAGCCGAAGTCATTGATGTCTCCAGTAAAACGGTACAACGTGATTGGACATCTGCCATCGCGTGGTTACGCAAGGAAGTGGCAGAATCCACCTCATTATAATGCACATAAACAAATACTCAGCGCATGTCTGACTCCACTCAACAATGGCAAATGATTCAAGCACTTTTCGAGCGTGCCTTAGACCTTCCTGAGGACGAAAGGTTGGCATTTCTTGATACAGTCACAGCACCTTCTGAAGTGCTCAAAGAAGTGAAAGGAATGCTTACACATCACAGCCAACCACTTAATCTGGAAAGTCTAGCTGAAGATCTAAACCAAGGTTTACAAACTCCAGAACGATTCGGCGCTTATAAAATCACACAGAAGCTTGGAAAAGATGGCATGAGTTTGGTTTACCTGGGCCAAAGAGATGACAACACATTTAAACGTCAGGTGACAATCTAAACCCTTGATCGTGTGATCAACACGGATTCAATGCGTGAGCGATTTCGTCATGAACAACGTATTCATGCTCGATTGAACCATCCTCACATTGCACGATTATTAGATGCTGGCCTTTCAGCCAATAACAAACCCTATCTGGTGATGCAATATGTTGATGGCACATCAATCATTGAATTTGCCAACAATCAAAATTACGACATCAAACAAAGATTGCAACTCATCACCCAAGTGTGCGATGCCATTGCATTTGCGCATACACAGTTAATTTTACATCGCGACATCAAACCTTCGAATATCATGGTTGATCAAAATGGGCAGGCGATTTTACTGGATTTTGGTATTGCGAAGTTATTGGATGATAACGATGAAATAGCACAACAACAATTAACTCGCGAAGGTGACATGTTGATGACCTTATCGTATGCCAGCCCTGAACAAATTCGAGGTGATGAGCTGGGAACCGGCAGCGATGTGTATTCATTGGGTGTGGTGCTGTATGAATTGTTGAGTGGTCACCGCCCATTTTATGGTAAAGGCGATTATCAACTGTCAGATGCCATCCTCAATCAACAAGCCCCGAGGCCAACTCAATCAACCAATGGACAAAAAATTTCACGTGACTTACAAGCCATTGTTATCAGAGCCATAGAAAAAGAACCTTTGGATCGTTATCCTTCTGCTGCTGCATTGGGCACAGATATCAGACGGTACTTAAATCATGAAGTCATCGTTGCACGTCCACTCAGCATATTCAAACGAATCACAAAGTTTTGGCGCCGAAACCCGGTTGCTGCACCACTTGGCACCTTGGCGATCACTGGAATCATCATCAGTTTAGTGGCAGCACTTTGGCAAGCACACAAAGCCGAACAACAGCGAAACATCGCGAACAGCGAACGTGATCGAGCAGAACAAGTGGCCGACTTGCTGTTAGATTTATTTGACAGAGATCCATTTGCTGATGATCAAGCCCGACGTGATGACATCACCCTGCGAGAATTCCTGACCTCAAGATCAAAAAACATGGAAAACCAACTGGCAGAACAACCAGCGTTACAAGCCAAGTTATATAATTTATTTGCTAACCTGTATACCAATTTAGGCCAATTAAAACAAGCCGAACCCATGGCCATTAAGGCGATTGATGCGCAAAGAAAAATTCATGGCAACATGCATTTAGATGTGGCCAGAAGCGCCAATACGCTTGGCACCATCAGACAATACCAAGCTCGCTTCGATGAAGCTGAAACGTTCTTCAAAGAAGCTTTGACGATTCGCACTGAACTTTTACCCGAAAGTCACCCAAGTCTTGCCAACAGCATCAACAACCT
>CALDFB010000134.1 GCA_937942365.1 uncultured Marinicella sp.
TGAGCTTAGTTCCCAAGGTTTGTGTCGGATCAGCTGATTTAAAAGTATCGACCAAAAAGGAGGTGACTTCTTCGGCCACATCTCTTTCCTGTTTGATGGTTTTTGATTGTTGCCAGATAAAGAATGATGACACAGATAAAATGGTGAAGACTGTGCTTAATGCAGTCACTGGTAACCAATGTCTTCTTAAGGTCTTTTTCAATCTATAACTGGTTTGGCTTTGTTTAATTTGTATGGGTTCATGGCTCAGGTAACGCTGAATATCCACCGCCATTTCCTGAACACTGGCATAGCGCCCGGAGGGTTCTTTCTTGAGTGCATGACTAACGATGGCATCTAAATCTCCTTTAAGCTGCTTGGCCCAGGAACTGCTGTTAACGGGTATGAACTTTTGATGGCCGGATTTTGAGCTTTTGCTTAGTAACTTACTGGGTAAGGTCGGCAATTCTTGGTTAATCGATGCTTCTATCTCACCCCATGTTTTACCTATCAGATCCAAAGCATGTTGTTCTGTGAGTAATTGGTACAACAGTAAACCCAAGACATAAATATCACAAGATACAGTGATCGCATCACCATTGATCTGTTCTGGGCGGCGTATTGGGGTGTTAAGGCCGCCGTTCCTATCATGGTCTCATGGATTTGTTCAGTACCGGGGATGACTTCAAGTGGTTTAGCTATGCCAAAATCAAGCAGTTTCACCTCGTCTTTGGCTGTAACCAATATATTACTGGGTTTTAAATCGCGATGAACGATTAGGTTATTATGGGCATGACTGACTGCCGCACAGATTTTTAAGAACAGTTTTAATCTGGCTTTTAAATTCAACTGTTTGCTTTGACAGTACTGATCCACTGCCATGCCGTCGATGTATTCCATCACATAATAAGCACGATTGGATTCAGTCCCTGCATCGATCAATCTGGCAATGTTAGGGTGTTCTAAACTGGCCAGTATCCTGCGTTCGATATCAAAACGCAGCTGTGACTGTTTATCCATGGCACCTTGATTCAGGACTTTGATCGCGACTTCTTGAATCACCTCATCATCTCTATGAGCCAAATACACTTGGCCCATACCACCTGAACCGATGGCTTTGGTGATGGTGTACTTACCAAACTGATCACCTGCTTGCAACAAGGCTTGGTTTGCAATGATACTGGCAGCAGAACGTTTAGGGGTGATGGTTTGTGAATCAGTATGATGAACATCCAGCATATCAAGCACTGCTTGAATTAACAGCTCATCTTGAGTTAAATCAGCCAATTGGTCTTTAACTTGATCTTCAGGCACATCAATCAGATCGTTGAACCATTGTTTGATTTGTTGCCATTGGGCAGGTGTTATAGAGTTTTTGCTAGTCATGCACTGTAATCGAGTATGTAAAAAAGTAAGTGAGTCTATAGTTATACTCGAAAAAACTGATTATTTATTGTCATAAAATAATAAAAATTTAGGTGTTGAGCTGAAATTAACGGATAAGATACGAGCATCAAAGAGAATTAGTTGTTTGGTTCGATTATGTTGAATCATTTTAAATCACGCGTTTAGATTCCTGCTCTCGCCTACCGGCTCGGCTGGAATGACGTTGGATTTGTTGGGCTCGGCTGGAATAACGATGGCTTTGTTGGGTTCGGATAGAATGATGATATTTTTGTTAGGTTCGGTTGGCATGTTGGTGTTTTTTTAGGTTAGCCTTAAAGCCTGTGTTGGTTTAACTTTATCCACAAATCAAGCAAAGTTCTCAATCAGATTAATGACTGTTATTTCAACTGTACCAACATCCAAGATTTCGCAAACTGCCAATTCCTGGAAACAGATGACTCTGAAACACCTAAAGTTTCAGCCATTTCAGGAATGGTCATACCACCAAATATCTTGTACTCTACCACCTGCGCAGCTTCCGGATCTATGGTGTTTAATTCAGACAGTAACTGATCTAACTCTAACCAGTTCATGTCTTGGGTGCTCGGCTCTTCTATGAATTCCTTGATCCGCTCTAAAGTGAGGTGCTGCTCATGACCACCTCTTTTTTGACTGTATTCGGCACGGTAATGATCAATGATCACTGCCCTGATCACTTTCGCTGTGATGGCTAAAAAGTGGGTTTTATTTTCCCACTTTACTGACTTTTGGTCATTGAGTTTAATGAATGCTTCACTGACAATCTCGGTTGTTTGCAAGGCACTGGCACTGTCAGTCTTGAGTTGATAGTGGGCCATTTTATGGATATGAGGGTATAAAGCTTGAATCAGTTTGTTTTCAACTGACTCATCACCATTTGACCACTGGTTTAACCATTGGTCAATTTCATTGTCTGTGTGATTAGGTTGACTCATTACCTGACTATATCACACCATGCTATCGATATATAAATCGCAAATCACAGGAGTTGATAAACAATGACATCAATACCATTGGGATCTTTTAAATTCAAATAACTGGCACCCCATGGTCTTTTAACAGGTCTTTTTGACAAATACTGATGGGGTAACTGTAACATGAAATTAGGCAATGAGGGCACTTTGAACTGCAGGCTGAAACCAGCATATTGTGTGGTTTCAGCCGTTTTGTAAATTTCTAACAGTGCCGCATCTTTTAAAGATGGGAAATTTAGAATGGTTCCTGTACCATCAGCACCCTCCCATGAATCCACCAGTTGTGCTGAAAATAATGTCTGATAAAAAGCGATGCTCTCATCATACAAAGGTGTTCTGATTTGAAATTTAAATGATTTCAATGACATCTGGGTGCTCCTTTATTCAACGGTTACAGATTTTGCTAAGTTTCTTGGTTGGTCGACATCGGTGCCTCGAAGCACTGCCACATGATACGACAGTAACTGTAGTGGCACATTAAATACAATGGGTGAAGTGAATGAACCACTGGCCTCCATTTCTATCAAATGATTAACCCTGTCATGTAAACCATGCCTGCTTTTATGGTCTACAAAAGCATACAGCTCACCACCCCGGGCTCGAACTTCTTCAATATTGGATTCCAGCTTTTCAAGTAATTCATCATTGGGGCACACAGCTATCACTGGCATCTTTTCATCAACCAATGCCAAGGGACCATGTTTGAGCTCTCCTGCTGGGTAACCTTCAGCATGAATGTATGATATTTCTTTAAGTTTCAAGGCACCCTCTAAAGCAATCGGATAATGTACCCCTCTGCCTAAAAACAAGGCATTATCACGGCGCACAATTTGTTCGGCAATGACTTTGATTTGATCATTCAGTAACAAAGATTGATTGATGATACCAGGCAAGGTTCTTAGTTGTTTAGCTAAATTCTGACGAATTTTTTCATCAACGTTCTTAATTTCAGCCAACTTCAAGGTCAGTAAAGCCAATACCGCCAACTGAGTGGTGAGCGCTTTGGTAGATGCAACACCAATCTCAGGGCCTGCATGGGTTAAAAAACAAACATCAGTCTCTCGATCTAAGCTCGATTCAGCCACATTACATACCGCGAAGGTAGACAAGTATCCAGCCGTTTTAGCAAAGCGCAAAGCCGCTAAAGAGTCTGCCGTTTCACCTGATTGTGAGATCGTTAAGAACAAAGTGTTTTTTGGTACCACCGGTTGACGATAACGGTATTCACTGGCAATTTCTACTTGGGTCGGTATTTGGGTGATGGCTTCTAACCAGTACCTGGCCACCATGCCAGCATGATAGGAAGTGCCACATGCAATGATGTGGATATTTTCCACCTGCTTTAATATAACTGCAGTGGATTCATCAATGAAATACTTAGAAATTTTATCATGGTACAAACGATCGGCAATGGTGTTGGCAACAGCCGTTGGCTGTTCATGAATTTCTTTCAACATGTAGTGCGCATAGCCATCTTTGGTCAAGGATTCAGATGACAAAGTTACCGTCTTTAACTCACGCTCAACCACTTGCTGATTTTGATCAAATATTTCACAGCTGCTTTGAGTGATCTCAACCACATCACCTTCCTCGAGGTAATAAAACTGATCAGTTTCATTGATCAAAGCTTGGACATCTGATGCCACATAATTTTCATTATTACCCAAGCCAACCACCAAAGGGCTGCCCTTGCGAGCGGCAATGATGCGGTTGGGATCAGACATACAGGTAATCGCCACTGCATATGCACCTTCCAATTCACCAATGGCTTGGTGACTGGCAGCAGAAAAATTCATGCCTTGTGCTTGATAGTAATGAATCAAATGCACCAAAGTTTCGGTATCAGTTTCTGATTTAAATTCATAACCTGCTGCAAGTAATTTTTCACGCAAAGGTTTATAGTTTTCAATGATGCCATTATGAACCACTGCAATGGCATTATTAGAATCGTGCGGATGTGCATTGGCTGAAGTGGGCTCTCCATGGGTTGCCCAGCGGGTATGACCTATGCCGACATGGCCATTTACTGGGTTATCCAGAAGTTCTTGTTTGAGGTTATTAAGTTTACCAGCTTGTTTTCTGATTTCGATCTTACCACCAGCCAAAATGGCAACTCCTGCTGAGTCATAACCTCGATACTCTAAAGTTTGCAGGCCATGAACGATGATATCTACTACATTTCGTTTGGCACTGACTGCTACGATTCCACACATATTATTTTTTACTCGGTTTTCGTTGGGGTTTTTGCCAGTCTTCAACTGATCTTTGTTTGGCTCTAGATAAGGTTAGTTGTTCATCTGGAGTGTCTTTAGTGATGGTTGATCCAGCACCAATGGTGGCATTTTCTCCGACCGTAACAGGAGCTATTAACTGACTGTCTGAACCTATAAATGCACCGTCTTTTATGGTGGTAGTAAATTTATTCACACCATCGTAGTTACAGGTAATCGTACCGGCCCCAATATTAACACCTTGACCAATCACTGCATCACCTAAATAAGTTAAGTGACTTGCCTTGCTGTTTTGACCTAATATGGCCTTTTTGGTTTCAACAAAATTGCCTATTTTACAACCCGATGATAATTCTGTGCCTGGTCTTAAACGAGCAAAAGGGCCAACCGAACAAGCGCCTTTAGTCACCACCCCATCTAAAATAGAATGAGGTTCAACCACCGTACCGGAGGCCAGTTGACAATTTCGTAGAATCACATAAGCTCCAATTGAAACATCATCACCCAAGGTGTTCTCTCCTTCTATCACAACGCCTTTGTCAATCACCACATCTTTCCCACAAGATAAATGGCCTCGAACGTCTACTGAGTTAGGTTTGATTAAACGGACACCAGCTTGCATCAACCTTTCACGTATACGAAGTTGAAACAAATCTTCAAGCTCTGCTAACTGCACCATGTCATTGGCCCCTTTCACAGCATTGGCATCTGCCAGTTTGATGGCTGTAAAGGGACGCTCATCTTGAGCAGCTAAACCAATGACTTCTGTTAAGTAATATTCCTTTTGTTGGTTATTGTTAGACAACCTACTGAGCCAATTTTTCATTTGTATTGCCGGCGCTTGAATGATGCCTGAATTAATTTCTTTGACCAAAGCTTCTGAGGGGTTGGCATCCTTTTCTTCAACTATTGCTGAAACTTTTTCTCCTTTTCTGATGATGCGGCCATATCCGGTAGGTTCATCTACTGTTGCAGTCAGTACAAATTGCCTTCCTCTGAGGCCGGCCAGATCTGTACTTTGTGTCAATGGCGCATCACCATAAAGCACCAATACATCTTCATCATCACTAAAGAAAGGAACGGCTTGCTGAACGGCATGACCGGTACCAAGCTGATGTTTTTGCTCAGCCCAGTTAACTGTTTGATCATTAAAATGTGTTATCAATTGTGCTCCTTGATAACCAAACACCACTGTGATTTGAGAAGGATCTAAAGATTTAGCCAACTCTAATACATGATCAATCATGGGTTTTCCAGCCACTTCATGAAGCACTTTCAGTTTGTTTGATTTCATACGAGTTCCGGCACCTGCTGCCAGAATGACCACATGTAAAGGGTTGTTCATGACTTTCTCCTTAAGCTTCCTAACCCCCGGCTTATATTCTGCACTTGATTCAATGTACCTGACTCAGTTGATGAAAGTAATCATTATAAATCAACTCTCCAAGAAGCCAAAACTTAACCTAACTAAGCGGATGGATTTCAAACAAAAAGAATTAAACGATGATTCATGAACCTTTTGTTCATTCGACTTGTACATATTTTTGTCAATTTTAAAGCTTTTATTTAAGAATATGAGCAGAGCCCAGCCATTCATTAAACAACAATCACAAACGACATCTATTTTTATCACAACCTAGCCTCCAATAGCATTAATTTCACTCCTTAATAATGCTTTTGTTCATGAGTTTTTTTATTACCTTAAAACAGTTATCTCTATACTAAACTGCGTTTAAATTGCTTATTTAACAACACCAATGAAATGAATAGCTGTAAGTACACTGTTACCACGGAAACCACCCACAACTGTTCAATTTGAAACCCTGTTTGTCGAGACAGCCAAATGGCAGGAATGGCAAAGGTAAATAACCGTGATGCAGTGCTCCACATGGCAGGCCAGGTATTACCTAGGGCCTGAAACATCCCCGAGCAAGTGAAAATGATGCCAGATGCTATGAAGTTCAAACAAATCATTTGTAAAAATGTGGCAGCAATTAATACCGCAGCTGCATCATTAGAAAAACTTGAAACCAAAATCTCTGGCTGTAAATATGCCAGTAGGGTTAAAAATGACATGATCACCAAACTCATAACGGCAGCCCAGTGATAAGTGGCTTTTACTCGATCAAACAGTTTCGCGCCAAAATTCTGACCAGCCACTGCTGGTGCAGCAAAAGCAACCGCCATGGCAGGCAGGAACATGGATTGCATGATACGAGACCCCAAACCGAACCCTGCTTGTGCTGAAGCACCTAAACTCCTGATGGCATAATAAATGACTGCCATGTATAAAAACATCAGGATAAACTCACCACCAGCTGGAAAACCAATACCAAGCATCCTTTGCCATGTTTTAAATCGGGGTTTAACCATGGCAGTGTCATAGCTGATGTACTTTTCCTTTTGACGGAAATACCACCACAACATGATGACCGCAACCACAACTGAAATGCTTGAAGCCAACCCTGCACCGGCCACACCCATGGGTTGTCCAATGCCCCATCCAGTAATGAGGATCGGTGACAAAATCATGTTCAACACAATGCTAACGATTTGAATAATCATGGTGGGCAGGACGATACCTGTGCCACGCAAAGCTGAACTCATGGCCACCAATGCAAATTGACCAGCCATGCCAGGTATGTACCAATACAGATAAGTGGTACCTTCTGCTATGGTACCTGTGTCTTCAGAAATGGTTTGAAGGTAACTTTGACCCAAACCATAACCAAGTAACAAAGTAAGCAAGCCCAGTAATATTGAAAGCACTATGGATTGGTTAAAGATCAAATTGGCATCCCCTTGATCTTTTCTACCCACAGCATGGGCAATTAAAGTTTGCGTTCCAACGCCCAGTATTTGTGTCAACGCCAGAATCAAAAAAGAAATGTTACCTGCAGCGCTGACACCAGCCAAAGACTCCTTGCCTAACCTGCCTACAAAATAAAGATCGACCAAATAATAAAGCGTTTGAATCAACATGCTGATTCCAATCGGGATCGCCATCACGATGATATGCTTGGGGATCGAACCTTGAGTTAAATCTTTCATCAGAGAAAATATCAGTAAAAATGATTAGGTGACAAATAATAACAGGTTGATAGACTCAAGAGCTTGACTCATCTTGTTATTAATGAAATCAGTTCTTCTCCATGCGTTAGTTAATTTATTTCATTGACTTTAAATAAGTTGTTGAGTAAGTTATTTTCAAAGGGGAAAATCTCAGTTAATGATTTTCAGCACAACACTGTAAAAATAACGCTTTGTATTTTGCGTGGCTACAAAACATTAAAACTTCAAATGAATAAAACACCTAACGTTTTAAAGCGGTTAGATACATGCAAGCTATTTCACTTGGTGCTTGTCTTGATACTGTGTGGATACAGCATAAGCACATGGTCTCAAAATTTACAAGATCAGGTCGAGCTGGCTCGAAGTACAGTTGATGGCGGTGGTGCTAACTCTTCTGCGGATACATTCTCTCTTACCGGCACCATTGGGCAACACGATGCTTCAACCACAACAGCAACTGGTGGTCAGTTCCTAGTCACTGGTGGCATTTGGGCAAATGCCAGAACCAATGATGGAACCAGCGATTTAATTTTTGCTGATGGTTTTGAAGCTCAATCAATTAACAACAATCACATCAACAGGTAACCACATGAAAACTTCATTGACCCAAAGATTACTCAGTATTTTTGTATTAACAGGTATGGTTTTCCATCTCAGTGCAGCTCCAATCGGGACTGATTTTACTTACCAAGGCGAATTAAAAATCATTCCTGGGGCAGATGACATTGTTCTCCCGGCCAATGCTGAATTTGATTTCACCTTTAAACTTTATGATGGCCTGAACAACGGGAGCCAAGTGGGTTCAACCATCCAACTCAATGATGTTGAGGTAAAACAAGGTGTATTTTCCGTTGAATTAGATTTTGGTATGTCACCCTTTTCAGGTGAACAGCTGTTTCTTGATATCAGCCTGCGAGATGGGGGTACCAATGGATCATTCACTGATTTGTCACCACGACAAAAGCTCACCGCCACACCCTATGCTTTACATGCAGAATATGTAGCCGTAGGAACAGTTGGTAGCCTAGAAATTGATCCATCCGAAGTCCAACTCAGGGTGGTAGGCATTTGTCCTACAGGATCATTGATTAGTGCCATCAATCAAGACGGTACAGTGGAATGTGCTGACGATATGGACGAACAACAATTAGCGCTCAATGGCACCATGCTATCTATCTCAGGGGGCAACACCGTAAATTTAGCCACAACTTCTGCGGACAATGACACCACCAATGAGTTGAATACCAATGTGGTATTAAATGGCACCACCTTAACAGTCACTGATGCTGGAGGTAATTTATCGGCTGATCTGGCCAGTATTGATACCGATGACCAAACATTAAGCTTGTCATTAAAACAACTCAGTATCAGCGATGGTAACTCAGTTGACCTGTCATCTTTTGCCAATGACGATACCAATGAATTGAATACCAATGTGGCTTTTAGTGGTACAACCTTGACAGTCACAGATGCTGGTGGGAATTTAACAGCTGACCTGGCTTCTTTGGCCAATAATGACACCAATGAATTGAATACCGATGTGGCTTTGAACGGTACCATGTTGACAGTCACTGATGCAGGTGGAAATTTAACCGCTGACCTGGCCACCATCGATACCGATGACCAGACATTAAGTTTCGCAACCAACCAATTAACTATCAGTGAAGGTAACTCTGTTGATCTGTCTTCATTGGCCAACAATGACACCAATGAAATTCAAGACTTAAGTGTCAGTAATGATAACCTACAACTTTCTTTAAGTGCCAGCACAGTTGACCTATCTGGTTACTTAGACAACACCGACGCCCAAACCTTAAGCTTGGTGGATGATGATTTATCAATCAGTGGTGGTAATGCAGTGAGTTTAGCTGGCTTGTTCAATGACAATGACGCCACCAATGAATTAAACACAGGATTGGATTTTACCGGGGTTACGTTAACGGTCAGTGATGCAGGTGGAAACTTAACAGCCGATTTATCAGGCCTGTCTGATACTGGGGCACAAATTTTAACAAAACTGATTACAGTAGATGGTGCAGGCTCTGGCTTGGATGCAGATTTACTGGACGGTTTGGAAGCCAGTGACATCATCGCGGCAGCTGGTGTGGATAATCGCACGCCCATATCATCCATTCCTTTTACCATCACCGAACCCGGTTCTTATTACATGACGCAAAACCTCACTAATACAACATTGAACGCTGATGGCATTACCATTGATGTCAATAATGTGACCTTAGATTTAGGTGGCTTTACGCTAAGTGCGACAGATGACATCAACAGCGATGATGGTATCGTTGTATTGGGTGATCAAGACAACATCCATATCTATAATGGTCATATTGATAACTGGGGTGGTGATGGTATCAATGCACTGAATGCCGATTATTCAATTTTTGAGCGCTTGACTGTTTCTAACAATGCAGGTGATGGTTTGGTGGCTGATTTTGGTGCGGTTATTTCACATGTGACGGCCAGTTTCAATGGCAGCGATGGCATCGAAGGCGATGATGGCACCGTGATCGTTTTTTCAACCGCTCAAGGCAACAGTGATAATGGCATCCAAACCAGCGAAGGCAGCCATGTATCTCATTCAACCGCATTTGACAATGAAGCCGATGGCATAGACGTCGCAGCAGGCTCCACCGTGACTAATAGTACCGCTTCTGACAATACCTTATTTGGGTTTGATTTGGCTTTAGGAGGCAATATACAAAGCTCCACAGCTTATGACAACATGAGTAATGGTTTTGATATAGCTTCAGCATCAGTGGTTCGGAATAATATATCTTCATTAAATAATGGCCATGGTTTTCGTACTGTTGCTAATGCCTGGATTATCAACAATAAAGCTCACGAAAATGATATGGACGGTATACGAATTTCTGCTACAGACACACTGGTAGAGGGCAACAGCATAACAGACAACGATATGATTGGTTTGAATGTTACCAGCGCTGGTAGCTTTATTATCAATAACAAAGCCGCTGGTAACGTTACCAATTATGCAATCGACTTAAATAGCAGCTTTGGACCAATAGTTGATGTCACTAATGCTGGAGACATTTCTACAGTGCTCAATGCCGATCATCCTTTTGCCAATTTCGTTTTTTAACTGTTCATGGCCCTGCATATTAGACATGTTTCACGGAAACACCTAAAAAGTTGTCATTACGAGGAGGAACGACGTGGTAATCTCATGAATTTGTCGCTGAGTTCAAAAGATTGCCGCAGTCGTTCCTCCTTCGCAATAACGCTGAGACCTGGTGTTTCACTCTATGTTCCGTGAAACATGAGAGTTGTGCAGAGCCATGTAACTGTTTGAACCACACCCAACCAAAGAGATGCATGGCTTGGGGGTGGTTGTTTATGCTGTTCCATACAAACTTGTATGCCCAAACAGTCACTCGTTTTACGGTATCTGGCCATTCCATGCAACCCACATTACAACCGGGTGATCAAGTTGAAATCAACAGTTCGTGTGTTGAGAAAAATAACATCGTATTGAATGATGTGGTTGGCATTAAATTCAAAAACTTAAACATCCCTGTTATAAAAAGAGTGGTTGCTACACCGGGGACTACTTTTGAAGTAACAGCTCAAAATAACAATAAGCTGCTGGCAAAACAACTGACGAAATATCAGAATGTATTACCACAAAACCAATTCATTGTTACCGGCGACAATACAACCGTTAGCCAAGACAGCAACAGTTATGGCATGATAGCCAAACACCAGATCATAGGTTGCATGACCCAGGTTTTGAAACCGTAATTACTCTCTTGAATCCCGATCGGGATGGATGCGTCCTTTCGCCCAACTTTGCCTGACTTCACGAAACCGATCAAATTGCAAAGGCTCTAGTAATGATTCTGCATACTCCTCGGTTTCTATTCTCATTTGCTCTATTTCATCCCAAAACTCATCGGTAGTCAGTTCACTTTCAGCCAAGCTCTGTTCAAGTGCTTTTTGTTCCGCAGCTTCTTCAACTAACCTTTGCGTTATGGCATTTAACAGTTCTCGATCGTTGCCTGTCACTGTTTTTAATTCTTCAAACATCCGCAATCCAGTTTGTTCTGGTGTCATGTCTTCGACTTCTCTTTTTCGGTCTTTTAAAATTCTTTTGATGTTTGGCTTTTTTGATTTGTCAGAAAGGTTTTTTGGTGTTGATTTGCGCTGAGTTTGTTCAGTTTTTTTTATTGGTTGTTCAACAACTTTTTCAACCGCAGGTTCAGCACCCATTAACTGCTTATTCTGGAGCAGTAAATAAACAATCACAATGAACATTAAGGCCAAAACAGCCCATATATACCTAGGAATTTTTTGCTTTGTTGGTTTTTCTGTTTGCATGCTGTTTCTGATATTAAACTTTCACTTTATGGTTGGTGTAAATGTATGAAATTCAGGTATATTTTACCTCGAAAACCACTCTTGAATAAGTTATTATATATACATATCAATATGTTTCTAAAATTTCATGATTAAGTCTGTATTTATAGTTTGGATGTGTATCTTTGTTACTCTATCCTCAGCGGCAAATATTGAGGATGTGCGTGAGCAAACTGACTTAATCAAGATCATGTCACAACCAGAAAGTACCTATGCTTTTGGGGGTGGCGGAAACATCTTATACTCCAACGGGCCCTTGATCAACAGCCCTGGAACAGGCATTGGCGGCGCTGATGAAAGCATTTTACAAGATTTATCTCTTGGCTTAAATACACTAGGGGTTGGCCATCAACAAAGTACCGGCACCAGAGTGAGCGATGAATTCATTGTTGAAAATGATGGATTATTCGTCGAAACCATAGATTTTTTTGCTTACCAAACCAATGAACAAGCCAGTTCAATAACAGCTGTGAATTTACAAATTTGGGACGGTCCCCCAGGACAAATAGGCAGTCAAATTATATTCGGAGACACCACCACCAATCGCATGTTGAGCACGCAGTTCAGTGGAATACTCAGGGTGCCCGAACTGGATTCTGGTGCCAGTAATATCCGCCAAATTGCGGTCAGTTCGGTTTTTATTGATCTTACATTTGATGCAGGTACTTACTGGCTTGACTGGCAATCTGTGGGCTCTGGTGCATCAGGTCCTTGGGCACCACCTATATCTATCACTGGTTCCACCAACACAGGTAATGCATTAAGGTCTTTAGATAATGGTATGACTTATGAACCCGTTTTAGATGCCGGCTTGAACTCACCGTTAGGACTTCCATTTGTGCTCAGAGGTACACCACCACCACCTGCCCCCGTTAATTTCATAAACCCTTTTATGTTGTTATTTATGGTTTTACTTACTTTAATTATAGGACGAGCGTATTTAACTGACCAGTCTATTCAATAGCTCTGCGGACGTTTATTGAGAACAAATTGCAATACAATTGCTATTACCAAGCATAAAATGCCAACCACATCAACATAGGTTATTTTCATCAGTTCATCATTCACATCACCAACAATCCACCCCAGCAATAGAAACCCAATCATTGAAACACCACTCATAACCAGGGCTGGTGCTCTTAAACTTGCTTTGAATAAAGAATACAAAACAAAACCACCCAAGATACCAAACAGCAAAGCACGATGGCGCATCAGGACTTCTAATTCATTGCTGTTAAATTCAATACCATACGCTTGTGAAAGCTCGGCAACAGAGAACAGACCCAAAACAGGTAAAAAATTAATGAGACCAACAATAAAAATCATCAATAAATATATTTTGTGTTTCATAGTTCCTAACCCACTTATTATAAAAGTTAAACCTGAGCGACTTGTAAGCTGACTTGCTTGGTTTTGTTATCTAACCATTGAGTCGCCACTTCTTTAAAGCCATGTCTTTGATGGAATATTTTGGAAGTTGTGTTCAAAGGCTTAATATTGTATTCACAGGTAATGTTCTTAACGCCCGATTTTCGAGCCACTGAAAATAAATCACGATACAAGGCCGTACCAATCCTCCTTCCAATATAATGCTCATCAACCACAATTCGATCTACATACAGGAATGATGCATACTGATCATTGAACCATTGATAGTTTTGGCTTGGGTAAGACTTTCCTGGAGGAATGACCAGCAAAAATGCCACCACTCGATTTTTATGTGTAGCTACTTTGTGATATTCTGACCAATGATGTAGGTTCTTTAAATGAGCCAGGTCCATCTCGGCCGTTGCTTTTATTGCTGCTAGATTCAAATTAACAATGGTAGGAAAATCTTTGACATTTGCGGGGCGAATTTCGATCTCATTCATGGTTTGATTTTAGCTCGATTTTTGTATAAATCAAAGCCATAAAAAAAGCCGGCTAATAACCGGCTTTTTCATTCTTGTACTGTGGTGAGCTCTTATTGAGGCACTACATTGTTAGCACAAGGACCTTTTTGGCCTTGGCCAACTTCGAATTCAACGGCTTGACCGTCATTCAATGTAGCGAAACCGCCGCCACTTTGGATTTCTGAATGATGAACAAATAAATCTTTGCCGCCATCTTCTGGAGTGATAAAACCGAAACCTTTGTCTGCATTAAACCACTTTACTGTACCTTTACTCATAATATAAATCTTCTAAATTTTTGGTGAATAATAAATTTTAATCCTACAATCGAATTCACCGTTTCGATGTAAGAACTTTTATGTTAAACCAGATACACTATAAAATGAATAAAATAATTCAGGTAAAATGTAGTTTTGAACAGATGAAGCCACTGACTTCATGATAATTAGAATGTCTTGGAGCATATATTCTCAACCCGCTTCAACAAAACTTTAAGTTTGTATCTGCGTCTGATTTAAATGCATTATAGGGTATCAACATGACAATTACCTGAATAAAACACATAAATAAGCCTATTTTCATCCTAATTTAAGCGTTTTTAACCAAATTTTTCTAAACTCCCTCTAAAAATCAAACCAATTGTTTGAGTAACTCAGGTCATTTTTTAGTCAACAACATCATGAAATCACCCATATAGACCTCTGCATAAGTCTGGGTCTTTGGAAAAGCTACAGGTGCTTGATTTCAGAGTTCAAAACCATTCAGGAATATCAAATCCGCATCAACCTATGGTGATTCAGGAAGCTGAATATCTAATGGATCACCCATAAAATCGTCATTAAACAACACCATTCTATCAATGGCGTGATCTTTAGAACGCCCTGAAATTTGAATCAGATATAATCCTGGTACATCAAATTGAGCATAAATCCTGTGCCCGTCATTGTCGCTGGTATTGGTAGACCAAACCCAGTCTCCTGGACCACTGCGATAAATCTTAAACCAACCATCACTACCAGATCCTTCTGGATTTACATTACCATCATCATCCAAATCAGTCGGACAGTCATTTAATGCAGGGTCATAACCTCTTGGACAGACTATACTGTTACTGCCCTGAAGACCATAAAAGGCATCAGCTCTGATTCTCAGCCATGAGTCATTGGCGTCAGTGGTTGAAGTACCTTCAGTAATCAAATTCCTCCATTGAAATTTATATCGACCTGGTGTTTGGATGAATATGGGATACTCCAATAAATCCACACCTGGGTTATTCAATTGATTATTGGCTGCATATCTGAAATAAGATGAACCCGTAAAATCATCAAATTCCATTTCTTCTGCCCAACCCGGTGGCACCGGGGCTATTGATTCTATTTCGATCACCAGCAAGCCATCCTCTTCCATGAAAGCTGAAGTCTGCGCCCAAATTAAACTGCTATAAAAGTACATAAGTACAAGAAATATTATTTTAATTAAACTCATAGGACCTTTGTAAATCAATTAGAACTTGATCACCTTAATGATTTTTGTACTTGGTTATTGGGTACTCGCTCACAATTTTCATGTTGGTACAAATATATCTAATAACCCATGGTGCATTTAGACCCTTTAAAACCCTGATAGAAGGCCTTTGCATAAATCATGAATCACAATAAAAAGTTTGCAATACTGAATTTCTGCGTTAGAAAACTGACCAATACCCAGCTATTACTTGTGTTTTCTGCCTCGCCTAATCCGCCTAGTATTGGTGAACTTCAGCATTTCAATCGCCTCTTAGGGGGGCCTTACTGTTGGCTGTTTCTTATTGACCCAGATTGATGCAAAGATCTCATAATAGGGTTAAAATTTATTTCACTTATGGATTATTATCAATGAACTGAGACTTTTAAACGCTCAGTTCATAATGGATTCTGATTAAACTGATCAATTACGCACCTGGATTCCAGCTACTGGACTAGCGGCTCGACTGGAACGACTTAGATTGATGATTTTATTAATAACAAATACCCCAGATACACTAGGGGTTTAAGCATATATAAACTAACTAAATTTATAATTTAAGCCACTTTCAAGATACAAAAATATGAAATACCTGATCATTATCAATTTGTAAATCACACTATAATGTGGATACCTAAGAGGATAAAGTTTCCACCTCAGAT
>CALDFB010000135.1 GCA_937942365.1 uncultured Marinicella sp.
CCATTAAACACATCAATTCAACTTAATTCTGTGTCACCATTCACAAATTGATGTAAATACTTTACTTTTTCTAAGAAGACATTGCAAGAATAACCTTTAAGGTACTGAAAAATCAAGACATATTTAAACATAATTTACAAAATTTTAACCAAAAGGTACCAATACATACGTTCGCAGAAGAAGTGATTGCCTGATAAATTTAATCAATATTTAGAGATGAAGGTGGTGGGCCTGGTAGGACTCGAACCTACGACCAATGGATTATGAGTCCACTGCTCTAACCAACTGAGCTACAGGCCCTGATAGGGGATGTGAATTATAACTGATGACCATGATGTCTGCACGAGTTTATTCATGCAGATTCTTGATTTTTTATATTCATGTATAAATTAAAAACCTTATGAATCGAAACATCCAATGACTCAAATCCATTATTATTCACAATAACATCTGTTGCTAATTTTAAACGGTCATTTGTAGCAGGTTGCGAATCCATAATTGCTTCAGCAACTTTTCGCTCCACTTGATCCCTCTTGGTTATTCTTGCAAGCTGAATCTTTCTATGAACATCAATAACCAAAACCCGATCAAATCCCCAGTAATCACTTTTATGGTTTAACAATGGAATCACCCAAATTTCAAGCTTGGATTGATTTAACATGGATTGTTTTTTAAAAGCCTCCTTTATCAGTGGGTGAGTTATTTCATTCAATAAACCCAGTTTATTCTTGTCTGAAAAAACAATTTTTTTCAGCACTTTTCTGTTTAAAGTATTATCAGTGTTCAGCACCTCAGGTCCAAAATGAGCAACTATCTCAGCCAATCCTACCGTACCCCTTGCCACCACTTCACGAGCCAAGACATCAGCATCGATAATATATGCACCTAATAATTCAAGTTGATCAGAAACATAGGTTTTGCCTGATGCAATACCGCCAGTCAAACAGACTTTAAACTTTTCCATTAAATTTCTGGGAAGATGATACCAATGATTTGAGTACCGTACAAATAACTGACCAATATGCCTATTGATAAATAAGGACCAAAAGGAATTTTATGACTTCCTTTCTTCACAATTGCCTGCAATCCTGCAAACAACAAACCACTGATTGATGCCATAAAAAGCACGGCAATCAACAATTCAGGGCCTAGCCAAGACCCACCCGCTGCCAATAATTTAAAATCACCATAACCCATACCTTCTTTGCCAGTGACCAACTTAAACAAATGAAACACCAGCCACAAACTCAGATATCCTAACAAAGCACCTTGAATCGACTGTTCTGGTGTCAATGAAAAATCAAACAAGCTAAAAAACAACCCCAACCAAAGTAACAACAAACTTAACTGATCAGGAATTAAATAAGTGTCAATATCTATCCAAGTAATTACAATCAACAACCAAAGCAATAGACAGCCTGCCAACAATGGCCACCCAAAACCTAATCGATATGCCATAAACAAGGTTAATAAAGCCGTTAAAAATTCAACAAAAGGATACCTGAAAGCAATCTTATTTTGACAAAAATAACATTTACCACGTAACAATAAATAACTTAACACAGGAATATTATGCCAAGCCGCCAACTGATTTTTACATTGGGGACAATGAGAGCGACTCAATGCGATGCCTGGTGGCACAGATTCTTTAAACTCAGCTTCTGTATAATCGGCAAAATCCCTCTTCCAATTATACTCAAGCATAGGAGGCATTCTCAGAATCACGACATTAAGAAAGCTACCGATCAGTAAACCCACCAAAAATGCCACAACATATAACAATGATGGGTATTGTACAAATACCCCTTCAATTTCTGACACCTTAAAACACAGAGGCCATTTTAAAGATTGGCAAGTACATCGCCACCACCATCACACCAACCAAACCACCTACTAAAACCATAATTATTGGCTCAAGCAAACTGCTCAATGCATCAACCGCATTAGACACTTCCTGCTCGTAATAATCTGCAACCTTAGCCAGCATAGCATCTAAATTTCCTGACTCCTCACCAATGGCAGCCATTTGAATAACCATATGTGGAAATATATTGGTCTGGCTCATGGCCAATTGTAATTGATGACCAGTTGACACATCGTCTTTCACTTTTTGCACAGCTTCTTTGAAAACAATATTTCCGACTGCACCTGAAACCGTATCCAAACCCTCAACCAATGGCACACCTGCTGCAAAAGTGGTAGACAAGGTTCTGGAAAAACGTGCAATGGCGGCATTGTATAAAATTCCACCGACAATAGGTATTTTAAGAGTAAGTCGGTCAAGTGCGTGAGCAAACTTCAAAGACCTTTTTTTAAAATATATAAATGTGAAAACTGCAGCAACCAATCCACCTAATACCATCCACCAATATTTCTGCATGGCCTTTGATGCATTCACCACCATCAAAGTTAACCCAGGCAAATCTGCACCAAAACTTTGAAACATATTTTGGAATTCAGGTACCACTTTAACCAGCAACAAAATAGTCACACCAATCGCCACAAACAACACTGCTGCAGGATAGAACATGGCCTTTTTGATTTTGCCTTTGATTTCTTCAGTCTTCTCTTTGTATGTGGCAATGGTGTCCAATAACTCATCCAACACACCTGCTTTCTCTCCAGCATTAACCAAATTACAATACAATTCATCAAAGTATACTGGATGCCTGCCCAATGATTCGGCCAATGAAGATCCCGACTGAATTTCTGTTTTTACATCATTCAACAATTTCGCCATTTTAGGGTTTGACTGGCCACCCTCAATGATTTCGAAGGCTTGCACCATGGGCACACCTGATTCCATCATGGTAGCTAGCTGTCGACTAAACAATGAAATATCTTGCGCTTTGATGGCTTTGCCACCAGAAAACAATGACTTTCTTTTTTTGTGGATCTTTTTGACTTGAATGCCTTGCCTGCGCAATTCATTTTTTGCCAAGGCCACAGATTTAGCCTGTTGCTCGCCTTTGAGTTTCTTACCAATTTTATCAACCCCAACCCATTGAAACGATTGAAGTTCACTGATTCTTTGTGCTTTTGCCATAATATTTAATCCACTGTAACTCGATTGGCCTCTACTAAACCAGTGATGCCGTCTTTAACTTTTAACAAGGCTGACTTTCTTAAATTTGAAATCCCGTCTTTTTCTGCCTGCTCTGCAATTTCTATTGAATTGCCCCCGCCCAAAATGATTTTTTTGATGTTGTCTGTTATTGGCATAACTTCGTATATACCAACCCGGCCTTTATAGCCCTCATTACACTTACCACAACCCACAGGGTCACAAATGGTGCCTTCAGCAATTTCTTCATCAGTAAAACCTGCATCTAACAAAGTTTCACGAGGCAGCTCAGTGGGTTTTTTACAGTCACAAAGTCTTCGGGCAAGCCTTTGTGCGATGATGATTGAAACCGCCGAAACAATATTGAACGGGGCCACGCCCATATTCATCAGCCGACTCACTGTTTCAGGTGCATTATTGGTATGCAAAGTTGACAATACCATATGACCGGTTTGTGCTGCCTTAATAGCAATTTCTGCAGTCTCTAAATCTCGAATCTCACCGACCATGATCACATCCGGATCCTGTCTCAAGAAAGACCTCAAAGCAGCTGAAAAAGTCATGCCTTGTTTAGAGTTTTGCTGAACTTGATTGATGCCATCAACGCGAATTTCAACTGGATCTTCTGCAGTAGAGATGTTCCTGCCTTCTGTATTCAGAATATTCAACGCTGTATACAAGGACACAGTTTTACCACTACCAGTAGGACCAGTAACTAAAACCATACCATATGGCTTGACAATGGCATCCATGAACAATTGCTTTTGTTCATCTTCATAGCCAAGCTTATCAATCCCCATTTTTGCAGCGGACGCATCTAAGATACGCATCACAATTTTTTCACCAAACAATGTTGGACAAGTACTTAAACGAAAGTCGATAGAGTTGTTTTTGGACAAATTCAACTTGACCCTTCCGTCCTGTGGCACTCGCTTCTCAGCAATATCTAACTTAGACATTACTTTGAGTCGAGATGCAATTTTGTGTGTCATGTTTTTGGGAGGCTTGATCATGGTCTTGAGCATGCCATCAATTCTGTAACGAACCCGGTAAGTTTTCTCGTAAGGTTCAAAGTGGATATCTGAAGCACCTCTTTTGATCGCATCCAACAATACTTTGTTGACCAGCTTAACGGCTGGCGAGTCCGCCAAATCATCAACTGCGTCAGAGGTGTCTGTATACTCCTCATCATCGTATTCAAGGTTTTCCAAACCTTCATCACCCAAGTCATCCATCACCGAAGATGCTTCCTTCATGGCTTCTTCAATAGCGCTTTGCAAAGTGTCTTGCCTAATTAATATAGGCTCAACAGCTAAGTTGGTATGAAACCTCACTTCTTCTAGCGCACGAGAATTTGTTGGGTCAGATATCCCAATAAAGACTTTTTTCCCCCTCAGAAACAAAGGCAATACTTGATGTTTCTCAATGAGATTTTCAGAAACCAACCCTTTGGGCAAAAGTGACATATCAACCGCTGTCACATCTAAAACTGGCACACCATATTCGTTTGATGCCGCATCACACAAATCGGCCGCACCAACTAAGTTATTGTCAATTAGATAAGCGAACAATGGAATTTTTTGTTTGCGCGCAGTTTCATTGGCCTCGGATGCTGCTTCCATCTCGATCTTGCCATTTTGGACCAAACGCCTGAGCGCGCCACTGACCATTGATTTTGTACTTGTTACACTCATAAATTAGATATTGAAGCTAAGGCTATCAAATTATATTCCAATACTTTACCTGAAAATATCAATTAATTACAACTATTTAGCATCATCTTTTTAAGGAATTTAAAAAATAGACAGAATCAATCAAATTAACTCACCACTTAAGAAAAAATAATTCACTTCATAACCATAATCCATCCATTATCTCCGACTTACGCTTTAAAGCTGAGTCCACCATCACAAATTTAACAATTGTTCACCCTCAGAAGTAAAATGCGGTCAATCAAATGGCTTACTAAACCAACCTTACTCTTAATAAATATTTTAGTTTTGATTAAATTCATTGATACACCGAATCAGAGAAATCTCCTGAAGGCGCAGATCTAAAAAAGTTAAAAATACACATTTTCAACAATGACATAAAAGCCTCATTAGCCAAGATCATTTTTATACACAGCCACCTTCTGCTACAAAATCACACAAAGTGAATAATATTTCAGCTAAAATACAGCGCAAATTTAAATACTAATCACTAAACAGGAATTAAACCATATGAATTTTCATGAATATCAGGCTAAAGAACTCTTTGCCAAATACAATATTCCAGTGCCAAACGGTGAGGTGGCCAGAACTCCCGATGAAGCTGTCGAAGCTGCAAAATCTCTGGGTTGTGACATGTGGGTTGTCAAAGCCCAAGTGCACGCAGGTGGACGTGGCAAAGCAGGCGGTGTAAAACTGGCTAAAAGCTTAGAAGAAGTTAAACAATATGCCAGTGACATGCTGGGCATGAAGATTCAAACTTATCAGACCGGCGGACTTGCATTACCTGTTAACGAGGTTTTAATTACTGCAGCAGCTGATATTGAACAAGAGATTTATTTAAGTTTAATTTTAGATCGTGCCAATAAATGCTTGTCCTTCGTTGCCTCTGCTGAAGGCGGTGTTGAAATTGAAGAAGTGGCTCGCACTAACCCTGAAAAAATTCAAACCATTGCCATTGATAATATTGAAGGTTTGTTTCCCTACGCATGCAGGAAAGCTGCTTTTGCTATGGGTATGAATTCAAAACAAGCCCGCCAATTGACACATATTATGACGCAGATGCATAAAATGTATGTTGAATTAGATTTGGCTTTGATTGAGGTCAATCCATTGATCATTGATGACAACCAAAATGTCATAGCTTTGGATGCAAAAATCAGCTCTGATGACAATGCAGACTTCAGACACAAAGAGTTTGCAGAGATGAGAGACATTTCTCAAGAGGACCCTGCAGAAGCCAAAGCACACGAACATGAGTTGAACTACATCAAACTTGATGGTGACATTGCTTGTATGGTAAATGGTGCCGGCTTAGCCATGGCAACCATGGATGTGATTAAACTCAAAGGCGGCGAACCTGCCAATTTCCTTGACGTTGGCGGCGGCGCCACGGCAGAACGTGTCGCCATAGCATTTAAAATTATCCTTTCAGACCCAAATGTAAAATCAATTCTGGTCAATATATTTGGTGGAATTGTCCGTTGCGATTTAATTGCAAATGGCATCATATCGGCCATCAAGGAAGTAGGGGTTGAAGTACCGATTGTAGTTCGACTAGAAGGCACCAATGTCAGCAAAGGCAAACAAATATTGAACGAAAGTGGTTTGGCTGTGATTTCAGCTGACAATTTAGATGATGCTGCCAATAAAGCAGTTGCAGCGGTAGGAGCATAAACATGAGTGTATTAGTTAATAAAGACACACGCTTATTGGTTCAAGGGTTCACAGGCTCTCAAGGTACTTTTCACAGTGAACAAGCCATCGATTACGGCACCAACTTAGTGGGTGGTGTAACGCCTGGCAAAGGTGGTGAAAAGCATTTGGATCGCCCTGTATTTAACACTGTAGCTGATGGCGTTAATGAAACAGGTGCTAACGCATCAGTCATATTCGTTCCACCTCCATTTGCTGCGGATGCAATTTTGGAAGCTGTAAATGCCGGCATTGAATTAATTGTGACCATAACAGAAGGCATACCCGTATTAGATATGATGCGAGTCAGAACTGTGTTGGATGCTCACCCGAATGTTGTTATGGTTGGCCCCAATTGCCCAGGTGTTATCACACCAGGCGAATGTAAAATTGGTATTATGCCCGCGGCCATTCACCAACCCGGCCGAATTGGTATTGTCTCGCGTTCTGGAACGCTCACCTACGAAGCAGTTCATCAAACCACATCAGTTGGACTGGGACAATCGACATGTATAGGCATTGGCGGGGACCCCATTCAAGGTACCAACTTCATTGACTGCCTGAAATTATTTCAAGCAGATGAGCAAACCGATGGCATCATCATGGTGGGCGAAATCGGCGGTTCTGCTGAAGAAGAAGCAGCTGAGTTCATTAAAGCCAATGTCACGAAGCCAGTTGTATCTTACATTGCTGGTGTAACAGCACCGGAAGGAAAACGGATGGGTCATGCTGGCGCCATTGTTGCAGGTGGCAAAGGCACAGCACAAGCGAAATATGAAGCCTTGGAAGCAGCTGGGGTGAAAACAGTGAAATCACCCACATTTTTAGGTGAGAGCATTAAAGACATGCTTTAAAGAAGACTTTACTCTCCTTGAACTGAAAAGTTTATAAAATCGAAACTGACAATTTTTGTCATTTTTAGCTTCAAAACCACACAAGCCTGCTTTTTATTCGGCAGGCTTTTGTGACTTTAAGGACTGAACAATTAAGATGTAAGCGAGCCAATGACTCAATACACGAGCCAGCGCTTTTGTGTTATATTATTATTCTTTAGAAGAAAGACAGAGGATAACTCAATGCAACGTTTTCATTTATATTCATATCATTTGATACTGACTTCTCTGTTTTTACTTGCTTCAACTGCACACGCTGAACTCAAAGTCTCGAAAGGTGACTTTGAATTACACTACAATACTTTTCCATCCACATTTTTATCCAAAGAAATCACCAACACATACCAAATTACTCGTTCAAAAAACAGGGGTGTGATCAGTCTTTCTGTCCTGAACAAATCTCTCAATCCGCCTCTTGCAACTGAAGCAAAAATCGAAATTTCAGCAAAAAATTTATTGAATCAAAACAAGGAAATCAAATTAATCAAAATTACTGAAGAGAATAAAGCGGTTTATTACCTGGGAACTTTTGCACTTAATAATCAAGAAGACGTCAATTTTAGTGTCACGGCAACACCCAAAAACAGCAGTACAACACTGGAAGCAACATTTTCTCGAGAATTTTACACCGACTGAATACCTTCAAATAAGTATGAACCTCACTAAAATATTAACTACATTTATAACTTTAACATTGAGTCACGCCCATATGAGTCAAGCCAATAATACGATCACCATATATTCAGGTAAGCATCAAGGACACCTCAACCCGAATCAGTTACAAAACATTCACAACATACCGGGTTATGCAGTGGTCAAACAAACCAGAACCGCACAATTTCAAAAAGGCGAATTCACCTTAGCATTTGACGACGTGGCAGAACATATTGACCCAACAACAGTGAGTTTCAGCACTCCAAACAACCCAAATGCAGCCACCGTTTTAGATCAAAACTTTCAATTTGACTTGGTTGGAACCGATAAACTGTTACAAAAATACTTAGATCAAATCATTCACGTGAATCACAATCAAGGCAATCAAAGCATTGACTCCAGTGGTAAACTACTGAGCACCCAAGGCGGAATCACACTCCAAACAGAAACCAATAACATCATCACCATTAATACCTGGAATCACATCAAATTTCCTGAATTGCCAGGCGGACTATTGACCAAACCCACGTTAGTTTGGCTCCTTGACTCAAATTCCAACCAAGAAGAATTGATGGCATTGAGCTATCAAACTCAAGGCATGACCTGGTGGGCAGATTACAATATCACCTTAGCTGGAGAAAGCGACTCTTGCGAGTTAGATTTGTCTACATGGGTATCAATAGTTAACAAATCCGGCGCCAGTTTTGAAAAAACTCAACTCAAATTGATAGCTGGTGATATCAACCGTGTTCAAAACAATCAACGAACACAACCCATGATGCTTGAAGGTATGGCTAAATCAAGTAGGCAAGACTTCACAGAGCAGACATTGTTTGAATATCATTTGTATAAATTACCCAGACCCATTACGTTACCCAATAACTCAACCAAGCAAATACAATTGATGAGTCGAACCAACGGCATTAATTGTGAACGTAAATTAGTTTTTAACGCCACTGGCCAACGAAGTATAAACTACCACAGACCAATCACTGACAGAGGCTATTGGGCACAATCAGAAGCAAAAATAGAAGCCTTGCTGTCCTTTAAAAACAACAGCAAAAATCAATTGGGCATACCCTTACCTGCTGGCCGGGTGCGGGTAAATATGATAGACAGCACAGATGGCAGTCTAGAATTTATTGGCGAGGACAGTATTCAACATACGCCAAAAAACGAAGTAATAACATTGAAGTTGGGGCATGCATTTGATGTCAAGGCCAAGCGTATACAAAGCAATTTTCAACTCACTAAAGACGGTTTGATTGAAACCATTGAAATAACCATCAACAATCAAAAAGAACAACTACAAACAGTGGACGTTATTGAACCCATGTTTCGTTGGTCTAACTGGAAGGTAACTCAACATGATGAACCATACACTCAACTAGATTCATCCAACATACAATTTGGTATTAAAGTCCCAGCCGAATCAAGCAAAAGCTTTAAATACACTGTACAATACAATTGGCCACAAACCATTAAATAAGTGTGTTCTGATGCAAATACAACCACCTTTGCTGTGACCAACTTTAGATGTGAAGGTATTCACAATCTCACCATATTGGCCGTGTTAAATCACATAAGAATACGTAAGGTTGAAATACATGAATCCCCAAAACAGTGATAAAAAAATAGTGGATATCAAGCCAAAGACAAAAGACAACATCAATCAAGGTGTCATTCTACCTAAGATTCATAAGTTATTCATTCAGGGCCTTAAGCCCACCATAAGAGACTATTATGACAAACTTGATGATGCCTTATTTGATTTGGCAGAAAAAGCTGAGAGCAATGAAAAGCAGAATCACTATTTTGAAGCCATGCGCGAAGTGCGTAAAAAGAAAGAAACAATGGTTCGAAAATTTTCTGAAAATGTGCAAATGGTATTCAAAAAATTCAAACAAGGAAAATTCGATTACTTTGAAACTAACTCCAACATAAAAGATCATGAAGAACACCTGTCATTGGTCGACGAACGAGAATTAGATCAAAAACTTGCTACCACCAATTTAATTGACAAGGCCAACACTTATTTGCACCAACACTTATTTGCACTTGAAAAAAGATTTACATTACTGGCAGGCGGTATCGAAATCAAAACCAAACAAATTCCTATATCACCTGACATTATTGTAGACTCTTTTGCAGCAACATTTGAAAACTTAAACATAGACGACACCATGTTCATCATCATGTTAAAGTTATTTGAAAGAAGCTTAATTCCCAATCTAGTCAAACCTTATCAGGACATCAATCAACTGCTAATTGAGGCCGGCATTCTGCCAAATTTAAAGTTCCGTATTGCCAATAGAGGAACTCAAAGTAATAGTTATTCTGCACCCGCTCAGAATCCTAATGGCGAATTGGTCGAACAAGTTTTACCTGCTGAGCAGCCAATAGATAATCAAGGCTTGATTCCAGATGCACAATACCAAGCCATAGCCTCTGCTTTAAGTCAACGGCATGGTCAAAACAATGGCTCTGAACTATCAACAGGTGGCCAAGCAACTATGAACAACATGTCTATGTTTGATGCTTCCATTGTCAGTAACGCATTAAGCATATTACAGGTGGAGGAACTGAATAATTTAAATTCTAGCCAAGTTTCGTTGAGTCCAACAGAAATCAAGAATGCATTGTTGGCACGACTGAATGATTTAGACAAAGAAGGTGAAAACAAACAAGTCAATCAACAAGACGAAGACACCATCGACTTGGTTGGTATGTTATTTCAATTTTTAGTTGATGACCGAAATCTACCAGATCGAATTCAAGCCTTGTTAGCCAAATTACAAATCCCTTATCTGCATTTGGCACTTAAGGATCGCAAACTATTCTCAAACAAAGATGACAACGCCCGAAAACTCTTAGATATCATAGCCAAGGCTTCTATTGGCTGGACTGAAGAAGGTGATAAACGTGGAAAATTCATCAATAAAATTGAAAAAATAGTACAACAAATTTTAGAAACTGATCATGAAGAAATTGACTTTCCAACCCTGATTAGTGACTTTCAAGATTTTGAACAAAAAAACACCAAACGTACGCAAGTTATTGAAAAAAGAACATCTGAGAAGGCACTGGGTCAAGAGCGGATCATCAAGGCCAAAGAACAAACTGCAGATATTCTTGAATCTAAAATAAAAAAGCATTCATTACCCAAGCTGGTGACAGAATTACTGTTAACGCCATGGGCTAATGTATTGATATTGGCGCATCTGAGGCACCAGGATGAACCAGAAAAAATAGAAAACTTCATTAGATTTATAGATAAACTGATCTTCGTTTCCGTAGAAAAAAAGAAAACCATGGCCACCAATGCACAAATCAGTCATGTTTGTGATCAGCTCAGTCAAGGTTTAAGGTTGGTGGCTTTTGACGAACACAGTATAAAAAATAAAAGTCGTGAACTGTATCAACTGTTACTGTCTATTAATGGCATCTCTGCTACCGACGATGACATCGAACATGAAATGGTTTTACCCAAAGAAGCCTTTGATGTGAATGAGTACGAACAAGATGATCAACCAGAAATAGTACATTTCATTGCTGACCAAAAATTCAATAACCTCAATACACAAATAAGCCACATTGAAGATGAATTCTATCAACAAGCTGAACAGCTTGAAACCGGTGAATGGATTGAATTTATAGAAGATGATGAAAATGAGAACATCAGAGCCAAACTATCTTGGATCAGCCCCATCAGCCAAAAACTATTGTTCGTGAATGCTCGCGGAGTCAAAGTAACCGATAAAAGCTTAGATGAATTGGCTCATGATTTACGTGAAAAATTAGCCATTGTGTTGCAACAAATACCTTTATTTGATCGTGCCATGAGCGCCATTGCTGAGCAAGTAACCAATGAGAGTGACGATGGAAAGAAATCAGAATAAACTGAAAGTGACGGGAATCAAAACTTCAGTACTTAAGTTCTGATTTTACAGACTGGCTTCAAAAGTATTTTGCATTAATGTTGCCACTGTCATCGGCCCTATTCCCCCAGGTACAGGCGTGATCCAGCTTGCTCTTTGTGCTGCTTGAGCAAAATCAACATCACCACACAGACCACCTTCAGGTTTTCGGTTGATGCCTATATCTATCACAATGGCCCCTGGTTTGACCCAGTCGGCGTCGACGATACCAGTATTCCCTACCGCAATACACAATATCTCTGCTCGTTTTACATGAGAAGCCAGGTCTTGGGTAAATCGATGACATATGGTTACTGTAGAGCCTGCAAATAACATTTCAAGCATCAACGGTCTACCTACAATATTAGAGGCGCCCACGATCACACAGTGCATCCCCTTTGAGTCGATGCCATAATGATGCAACAAAGTCATGACGCCTCTAGGGGTGCAAGGCCTTAAGCCTGGTTGCCTCAAAACTAAATGACCTACATTACTGGCATGAAAGCCATCAACATCTTTATGAGGAGCTATTCGATTAGTAACATCGGTTTCATTGATATGCTCAGGTAATGGAAGTTGTACTAAAATACCGTGTACTTCAACATCATCATTCAACTCATCAATCAAAGCAAACAAAGCCTTAGATGATGTTTGTCTTGGAAGATGATGTGTTGAAGATTGAATACCTGTTTTATCGCATGCCTTGATTTTGTTTTTCACATAAACCTGAGAAGCTTCATCATTGCCAACTAAAATCACAGCCAACCCTGGAGGATGGTGTCCAGCGGCAACCCTTTGAGCAATTTTATCTGCCAAATTATCCTGAATTAGGTTTGAAACTTTTTTGCCATCTAAAATTTGGAAATTGCTCATTACTTACTTTGTCTCATTTGTGTCTTAGTGTATACAGGCCCGGTTAACATCAGGCGGGTATTTTAACATTTTAAATTCATGATTAAGCACATCATAACTCAACATTTTCATGCTTAAATCAACGCCTAAACCAGTTAAATATTTAACCGCCTCGGTGGCTTGTAGCACCCCAGCCAGACCTGGGACAGGGCCTAATATACCAGCTTCACTACAATTATCTATATTTTCATCCCTCATTTGAGGAAATAAACATCGATAACATGGCAGATTTTTATCGCCAAGGAATAAGGACAACTGTATATCGAACCCTGAAACTGCTGCAAACAACCAGGGTATATTAGAATTCAAGCAGACATCATTGATCAGGTATCGACTGCTGATATTATCGGTACCGTCGATTATAAAATCGACACCTGCTACCAATACTTCAGCATTTTCTGCCGTAAACCGCTGATCTAATGCGGATAATTTAACATCATTGTTTAATGCTGATAAATGTTTTTTAGCTACAGATGCCTTGGCTTTCCCAATATCACACTGTTGATACAAAACTTGTCTGTGTAAGTTATGTAATGCCACAGTATCATCATCAATCAAAGTGATTTGCCCAATACCTGCCCCCACCAAATACAACAGTGCTGGAGTGCCCAACCCTCCTGCTCCAACAACTAAAACATGAGAATCTAGTAACTTCTGCTGAGCAGTTTGACCAAAACCAGGCAATTTTACTTGACGTTCATAACGGTCATGAACCAAAGTTTCATCAGGTAATTCAATCGGCAGCCCAAGAGTTTGCCAGGCTTCATAACCTCCTGTTACAGAATAAATCCAGTCTCCCCATTTTTCTCTCAACTCCATAACCAGTTGTGCCGATGTCAGACCACGATAACAAATGATGTATATTTTTTTAGCTTGACCCTTAAGCTGACTAACTTCAGTTAACAACTGGCTTTGCGTCCACAACTTGGCATGTTCAGGAACACCTTTTAACCATACACTGGGAGATCGAATATCAATCAAAATCCCTGTCGATTGACGACAAGATTGAAGCGCTTTTTCGGCATCTACTACACTCATAAAATCATGGTACGAACTGCTCAAAAGGCTGAATCAACACATCAGATCCCGATTTTAAATTTTGGGGACTTTCTTCTAAAACAACAAAACAATTGGCATCTGCCAAGACTTGAATGTGGCTGGATTGTTGCTTGACTGAAGTAGCTACTGTGAACTGTCCATTTGCATCAACTTGGTAAAAACCTCTTATATACTCTCGCCTTTGATGAGTCTTATCTAAATCATGGCTAAGCTGGGCAGTCCACTGTATTTTTTCTGATTTTTGCTGTTTTAACATCTGTATGGCAGGGAATACGTACTGACATAACGTGGTGTAAGCTGAAACAGGGTTGCCCGGCAAACCGTAAAATAAAGAATCATGTAAACTGCCAAATACCATTGGAAACCCTGGTTTGATCAATACTTTATGAAAAATCACTTCACCATGTTCAGCTAACATGCTGGGAATCCAGTCTTTATCTCCCATTGAAACACCACCCACGGAAATCATCAGGTCAAAGTTTTTTTGTTTCAGTAAAGCCATTCGTTCACTGACTGCCTCTTGTGTATCTGCTAGGCCAGTCAGCACAAAGACATCACACCCCATCTTTGATAACAATGTCGATAACATGGGCGTATTTGCATCAAAAATTTGCCCAGGCAAACAACTTGAACCAGGCTGAACCAATTCATCGCCAGTCATCATCAAAGCCACACGGGGTTTCTTTAACACATTAACTTCAGCTGTACCAATTGAAGCAATTAAACCCAAATGTGCTGCATTGAGGCACTGGCCACTTTTGATGATTACATGGCCTTTTTTTATATCAGATCCAGTCGTGCGAATGAATTCACCTGGTTTTGGTAAAGTTTTAAACTGTATTTGGTTATGTGCCACCTCAACCTGTTCTTTCAATATAATGGCATTGGCATCATCAGGCATCATGCCACCGGTCATGATTGGCAATGCTTGGTCATGGCAGCTGACCGGTTCGACTTGTGCGACGGCATGAATGGGCTCGCCTAAACTCATTGCATACAGTTTACCTTCATCATTTAATTGAATTTTATCTATGTTAACTGCGTATCCGTCCATTCGACTACAGTCATAGGCAGGCACAGCAACAGACGCGATCACAGGCTTGTCCATCACCCGTCCGATGGCCGTACTCAAATTAATTGTTTCGCTCAGTAAAACGCGCTTTTCAAGTTGCTGCAAAATCAGCTTAATTGCTTGTTGATGCTTGATTGACTGAGGAAATGTCATACGACTTAATCTATCTAGCTTGGTTATGTGCTGTGTTTAGGCTTAGGTTGATTATGCGCTTGCTTCCTGCGAGATGGAAATCTTTTTTCTTTGCCTGGCTTATCCCTATAAGGGTTTTTACCGTCTTTGAACTGCATAATGATAGGTACGCCTTTCAACTTAAAGGATTTTCTGAAGGTGTTTTCCAAATATCTTTTGTACGAATCAGGCAACTTGGTGGTACGTTTACCATGAATCACTATCCTCATCGGGTGATTACCACCAGAATGCGCAAACTTTAACTGCGAACTTAACCCTTGCACCAATGGCGGTTGATGGGCTTTATATGCTTCATTCAAAACATTGGTTAATTGATTCGCGGACAACTCTTGATCTGCTTTATCCATCAGCAAGTCAATACGCTCCATTAATACCCTCAAACCAGAACCATGTAACGCTGAAATATAAAGTAACGGCACCCACTCAAAAGCTTGCATTTTTAAATTGATTTTTTCTTTGACGTAGTTGCGATGTTCTTCTGACAAATGATCCCACTTATTAACCACCAAAATCACAGGCTTGGCATGATAAACAGCCAAACCCAGTAAATGTAAATCTTGATCAGTTATGCCTTCTGTGGCATCCATCATCATCACACAGATTTGTGATAATTTAATAGATTCTATGGTTTTTAAGATACTGAATTTTTCAATACCCTCGCCGATCTTAGCACGACGCCTAACACCTGCAGTATCGATTAATGTATAAGGCAGATCGTCCCATATCATTGGTAAAGAGATACTGTCACGTGTGGTTCCAGGCATATCAAAAGCCAGCACCCTGTCTGCTCTTAATAAACGGTTAACCAACGTAGATTTACCTACATTTGGACGACCTATAATGGCAATTTTAGGACCATGATCTTCCACCACTTCAGGGGTGAATTGATGTTCATTGGTTTTGAAGTAATCATTCAAAAAAAGCTTCAGTTCGGCCAACCCTTTTCGGTGCGCTGAGCTGACTGCCATTAAATCAATGACACCTGTTTGATAAAATTCAGCCAAAGCCATTTCATTAACTTGACCTTCTGCTTTGTTAACCAACAATAAAATAGGCTTAGTGGCAGAACGTATTCGCTCTAGAATTCGTTCATCATCCCCAACCAGACCGTCTCTGGCACTCACCACAAACAGAACTAAATGAGCCTCTTCAATGGCTTGAACGATTTGCTGATCCATCAGCTCTGTCAACGCACCTTCATCACCAAGCATGCCACCGGTATCGATCAAAGTGGTTTTAAAATCAATCAAATCAAGTTCGCCATACTGACGATCCCGGGTCAAACCTGGCATATCAGCTACCAAGGCATCACGGGTATTGGTTAATGCATTAAAAAGTGTTGATTTTCCAACGTTCGGGCGGCCTACAATAGCTATGATAGGAGTCATACGCCCTCATCCACGCTTACTTGCTAAACTGTAAGGCACTGAGCGTACCATCGTAGTTATAAGCGTAAATCACATCATTGACAACCACTGGAGAATGATAAAATTCATCATCACCGACACGAGTTCTGTTAATGACATCTCCAGTCGCACCATCCAGGAAGTGAACATAGCCTTCAAAATCACCGACCACTAAATCGCCCAGATAAAAAGAAGGTTTGGTTAAGTTTCGGTTCAAAAACTGATCTTGACTCCATCCTCTAGACCCATCGGTACGATTGAGCTGATGCACCACTGAAAGGTTGTCAGTTAAGTATAAAGACCGTCTAGAAACTGTTACACCAGTTACCGAACCAATGTTCTGGCTCCACAAAGCGCGGCCTGATTCTGTCGCCACTGACATGGTCTTGTCTGCTGCACTTGAGATATACAAGTCAGTAGCAACCACATCAATATCACCATCAATATCCGCAATTCGATCAATCTCTGTTTTACCCTGGTTGTTGATGACATTTTGTTGCCATAATACTGAACCATCCAAAATATTCAACGCAGCCACTTTGCCATTATCAAAACCCACATAGACACGCCCACCTTTAGCAATAGGCTTGCTGTTACCACGCAAGGTTAAATTAGGGATATTGGTATCAAAACTCCACTCACGATTTCCTGTTTGTATGGAAAAACCGTAAACTCGGCCATCTTGTGTTCTCACAATCACTATGTTACGGTCAATCACAGGTGGACTTAAAACCTCAGAAGTCACACTGGTTTCCCACAACACAGAGCCACTGTCAACATCCATGGCAACCACTTGACCTTCAGGGCCTCCAATGACTAAAACGGTGTCACTGACACCTGGCCCAGCACTGACTTCAGTTTCCAGATCGGTTTCCCATTGAGTGTTGCCAGTTTTGGCATCTAAACTGTATACTTTTCCACTTTGAGTCGCCACAAACAAACTGTCGTCTTTTTCTGTTGGAATCAACTTATAACCAAAGGCATTGTCAGATGCATCAAACTGACGTTTCCATAAAGTTTTGACCGCCCCTTTTTCAGTGACATCTACCAATTCATTGGGTTTTACTTCATCTTTCTTATTACCACAAGCCATCAAAGCCAACAGCATTAAATATAGGGGGAAACGTTTCATCAGTACCTCTTTGCTTAATTCAATTACCAGTTAATGTATTTTCAGTTAACAGCTTTAATATCAGCTAATTTCATTTCTATGATTTGCTTGCCAGAATAACCTTCACCTTCATTCAATGCCAGCTGGTAAGCGTCTTGTGCCTTGCTTTGATTACCCTGTGCTGCATAGATATCTCCCATAATCTCTTCAACGATGGTTTGATAGGCTGCTGATTGAACCAGGCCTAATTCAGTAGAAGCAGTGTCATAATTTCCTTCAGAAACCAATAACCTGGCTAAACGCAATCGTGCCATTTCAGCTATAGGTTTATCTGGTTTAGCATCAATCAATGCTTGGTACTGTGCTTTGGCAGCACTGACATCCTCAGCTTCAACCAACTTTGCTGCAGCTTGTAAACGCGCTTGGATACTGTAAATATTGCTACCGAACTCTTTTTCGTAGTCACTGATCAACTGACCTATGCCTGAAGTTTCACTGACTGCCAAAGCCGCTTCTAGTTGAGTGAATTCAGTGGCAGCCTTGGTTGATTGAATGACTTGTGAATTTTGCCATTTTCCATAACCCCATAAACCGCCAATACCAATGGCGATTCCCGCCAATATAGTCAGCCAATTATTACCCAACCACTCCTTGACAATTTGTTCTTGTTCGTAATCGTCGTATTCTTCTAAAGCCATATTAATTATTCCAATGGATGTTCAGTTAAACAAAGCGAAGTATTTTACATGATGACCTGTAAAATTTCATCAATGTAAGTCTTCCCACAGCTTATTTCTCAAGTTATATTTTAAGACAAAAAAAAACCGCCTAAATTAACGCAGGCGGTTTTTTCATATTTGGCTCCCCGGGACGGGCTTGAACCGCCGACCTAGTGATTAACAGTCACCCGCTCTACCAGCTGAGCTACCGGGGAAAATTGGTACGCCATGTTAAAAAATTAAAGATCATCTTTAACATGAGATGCGCATTTTACCGCTTCGAGAATAACTGTCAAGCAATAAATCCAACAAGGTGTCAATTTATACTTATTTTTTTAATTGCTTCATCACCGCACTTAAAAATCCTCGTAGTATGTCCATCTCATGCTTCTCAATTCGTAATCGATTGAACATCATTCTTAACTTTTCAGTCAATGAATCTACATTTTGATGCTGCATGAATTCTACTTCATGCATCACAGCAAATAAATGTTCATAAAAACTTTGCATTTTTTCAGCATCTGCAAACGGCATAACTGCACCTTCTTCACTTGCTTGCATGTCATCACGCCGTTGCTTTGCAGATAAATGGATGTATTGTTTACGAATTTCATAGGCGGCTACCTGAACTGCGGCAGCCAGATTCAGAGAAGAGTACTCAGGGTTGGCTGGAAATTTAACCAAATAATGACAACGCTGCATTTCTTCGTTGGTCATGCCATAACGTTCTTTACCGAACAATAATGCCACTTGTTGTACCTGCGCAGCTTCAAGCATGACATCGACAGCTTCTTCCAAATCGATCACTGGAATGTCCATACCGCGATTACGAGCGCTGCTGCCAAAAACCAAAGTACAAGGCGCAATGGCTTCATCCAAGGTATCATGTACTTCTGCATTGAATAAAACATCATCGGCGCCAGACGCCCTTGCTGTGGCTTCTGCACTGGGATAGTCAGTTGGACCTATTAAATGCAAACTTTTCAAGCCCATCACTTTCATCGCTCGTGCTGCTGCACCGATGTTGCCTGCATGTGAGGTGTTAATTAATGCAAATCGTATGTTTTGTAATCTGTCCACTGATGTGTCATTTAAAGCAAAGTTTTGGTATCATACGCGCTTCTTTCATTAACATCAATGCGTAAGCATATTGCGCTTGGTCAACGGATTAATTCACCATGTCACCAGAACTCAATATCGCGCAAAAAGCAGCCCTCAAAGCAGCCAATTCGATTGAACAACTGATGTTTAAAAATGAACTGTTATCGGTCAATAAAAAATTAAACAACGGTTTTGTCGATCAAGCCATTAAAGTCAGCTTAAATGATATTTTCTATACCATCTTGCGTGCTTACCCCGAAGATGAAATTCAGTCTGACGATCAAACTTTGTCTGATAATACCAACCCAGAGCGTGTTTGGTTGATTAACCCACTGAGCGGTGTAACAAATTTTCTCTATGACATTCCTCATTGTGCCATCACCATCATTTTTATTGAACAAGGTAAAACCAAAGAAGCTCTGGTTTATAATCCGATCAATGATGATAAGTACATGGCCACCAAAGGTAAAGGCGCTTATTTAAACCAACATCGCTTGCGCATCAGTAACCAAAATGAACCCAAAGAATCATTACTGGCAACCAATTACACCGATGGTAAAAGCCAGTTTGGCTTACAGTCCAATTCATTGAGAACCATAACCAAACAAACCGCTGACGTACGTGTTATGGGCTGCCCTGCTCTGGATCTGGCCATGGTGGCAGCAGGTAAGCTTAACGGCTACTGGCAAAGCAATATGCGCACTTCTGACATGTTGGGTGGTGTACTATTGACCGAAGAAGCCGGTGGACAGTGCATGGATTTCAACGCCAAAAGAAACTTTATCAGCAACCAACAAGTTATAGCAGGTAATCTTAAACTTTCAGCTTGGTTATCAACTCAATTGAAGGTGATTTATCAAACTTGAAGAAGTCTTACTTGGCCATTCAAATTTCCCAAAAATGCGAGTTGTTAGATTTGGATCATTCAATGACAGGCCTGACTCATGCTTAAATGAAAAATAATTTATAGAGACCTCAGCATAAGTCTCTTATTATCAAAAAAGGCGCTGCCCTTATTAAAAGTGTCAACGCCTTAGGGTTCGTGATCAGAACTTCGTTAAACAGCTTGCGCTAAATTCTCATCACAAAAGCCGCTTTACAAGTTCAGACTTAATGCCTCTAAACCATCAATATCGATATCAAAATTACCTGTTATGTCCTGTAAATTAGCCACATCAATGTCACCATCCATCCTAATGTAAACAAATTCATCACCTGGCTCATAAACCAAGATTGAAAGGTCACTTAAGTAAGTGCCATCAACTTTGGCCATGATATGTACACGTTCGTCACCATCAACCACTTTGACGATTTCTTCAACACCGTTACGATTCAAGTTTCTCAGTGTGCTTTGCATCCAGTCATTCAATTCATCTGTATCAACCTTGTTAGATAATTCATAGACACTGATAGATAGATCACTGAGTCCTGATAAAACAGCTTGAGCCTCTGGGTCATCCTGAGTAAATAAACTGGCCAATCCCAACATACCTGACCCTAAAGAGATTTTTACATCGGCTTCAACGCCTAAAATATCTTCTAAATCATCAGACCATGCATTGAACGATGACAAACCTAAAATTAAAACCAACAAAAACTTTTTCATAAAGAACCTCAATTAACAAGTTAAAACTTAATCCGCCATGGATTTATGTTGATATAACGGAGGAGTTTTAAATTTGTTACAAAATTTTTATCGAAAAAAAAGCCCGATCAATTCGGGCTTCTTAAACAAAATCATTGAATCTTTAAATCAAGGGATATGATCTAAATTGGCACCTTCTTTTTCAACTGGTATTAGGTCCTCACGGCTGATACCCAATGCCAAGGTCGTTGTACTGGCGACAAAGATGGATGAATAAGTACCCACCAAAACACCGACCAATAAGGCAAATGCAAAACCATGGATCAAGTCACCACCCAAAATAAACAAGGCCATTAACACCAATATCGTCGTGAATGACGTGATTACAGTTCTTGATAGGGTCTGACCAATCGAATTATTAATCACTTCTTCAGTGGTCGCTTTCCGGCCTTTTCTGAAATTTTCACGGATTCGATCAAAGACCACAATAGTGTCATTCAGTGAGTAACCGATCACCGCCAACAACGCTGCCAAGACAGTTAAGTCAAACTCAACCTGCCATATTGAAAACACACCAGCTGTGATCACCACATCATGGACCAAAGCTGCAATCGCACCCAAAGAAAAACGCCACTCAAAACGAATGGTGACATAAATCAAGATCCCCATCATGGCATATAACAAGGCCAAAGAGCCTTGTTCAACCAACTCAGCACCCACTTGTGACCCCACAAAATCCGCTTTGGTAATTTGAGCTGAAGCATCCATTTTTTTCAGCAGTTCTAACATATCATTACTTAGTTTAGCGTTATCGATAGCCACTCCGGTTTCAGCATCTACTTGCTGCGGGACAATTATTTCAACATCTTGACTGCTACCAAAATTCTTAACCACAAGTTTGTTGTATCCAGCAACTTCTAATGACTCCCTAACAGCAGGTACAGAAGCCGCTTCATCGAAATTAACCACCACCACTGTTCCACCGGTAAAATCCAAACCAAAGTTTAAGCCACGGGTAAACAAAGAACCCAATGCAATCAAAATCAAAGTCAATGACAGTACCATTGCTACTTTGCGGTGGCCCATGAAATCGTACTTGATGTTATGTAATATTTTCATGCTTTTCTCCTTAAATGGCTATTGACTTCAAGCGTTTTTTACGCCCATATATTAGATTAACAATCGCTCTTGAAAGCACAATCGCTGTGAACATCGAAGTCATGATTCCTATACTTAAAGTCACTGCAAAACCTTTAATAGGTCCAGTACCAAAAGCAAACAGCACCACCGCCGCAATCAAAGTGGTGACATTGGCATCAGCAATGGTTGAAAAGGCTTTTTCATAACCGGATTTGATACTGCCTTGAACGGTATTACCATCCCGTAATTCTTCTTTAATCCGTTCGAATATCAGCACATTGGCATCCACCGCCATACCGACAGTCAACACGATCCCAGCAATGCCCGGTAAAGTTAACGTCGCGCCAAACAGAGATAAACAAGCCACCATCAGAATCACATTGATGGTCAAAGCAATGTTGGCTATTAGGCCAAACATGCGATAATAAATGAGCATAAAGACCAAGACCATGGCCAAACCAATTTGTACCGACAACACACCGGCGTCGATATTATCTTGTCCCAATGAAGGGCCAATGGTTCGTTCTTCTACTATTTGAACCGGTGCAGCCAAAGCACCTGCTCGCAGTAACAAAGCCAAATCATTGGCTTCTTTTTGCGTGAAACCACCAGTGGTTCTGAAGCGGTTTGAAAATACACCGTTGATACTGGCATTACTGATCACTTCTTCTTTACTGCGGTATTGCATTTCCCCTGCTTCATTTTTAGCGATGGGGACCCGCTCCTTAAAGACAACACCCATGAAGTTACCGACATTGTTCTTGGTGAATTCCAACATTCGGTTGGCACCCATGCTGTTCAATTGCACGTTAACAGCATGCTGACCGGTTTGTTGATCAATGGTGGCTTCAGCACCAATCAGCTGATTACCTGTGGCTATCACACGATTTTTTAAATAGATGGGTTCACCAGTACTTTCAAAATATAGAGTACTGCCTGGCGGGGTCCTACCACTGGCATGTGCTTGCAATGCAGCTGCGCCATGAATTTCTGTAGCTCGATACTCCAATGTAGCTGTGGCATCCAAAATATTTTTGGCCACTGTGGTGTCTTGTACTCCTGGTAATTGCACCACAATTCGCTCAAGTCCTTGTTGCTGAATGATGGGCTCGGCCACACCCACTTCATTGACCCGCGACCTGAGCGTGATTAAATTTTGCTCTAAAGCATTTTCTTTGATTGACCGCAAAGACTGTTCACTGAGCAATCCTTTTAATTCAAAAGTATCGCCACTGATGTTTTCACTGAAAGTCAACTCAGTAAAATCATCTTCAATTAAATCAAGTGCTTTATTCACGTCTGCAGCGGTTCGAAATCCGACCACCAGTGAATCACCTTCCCACAAGATTTTTTTCTTGGGGATTTTTTGCTTGATCAATGCAGCTGTCAAATCAGATCGCAACTGCTTCTTTTTATTCGCTGTGGCCTCTACCATATCCACTTCCAGTAAGAAATGCACACCACCACGTAAATCCAAACCCAAATTCATGGCGCTACCACCCAAATTTTCTAACCACTCAGGTACATTGGGCTTAAGATTCATGGCGGTATCAAAACCATTTAGTTGTTTCTTCAACAAATCTTGTGCTTCTCGCTGGTTGTCCAAGTTGCTGAATTTAACCACGGCGGTATCACCATCAATCACCACTTGATCATGCGCTATCTCACCATCATTTAATAGACTTTTGACTTTATCAAGGGTGCTTTCAGTGACCGCTGCATCATCCTTTGCTTTGATTTGTACCACTGGACTTTGACCATATATATTGGGCAGTGCATACAGCACACCCATGGCCACAATCACCAGAATCAGTACATATTTCCATAACGGATATCGATTCATTTTATTCTCTTTTTGATTTTAAATTGATTTTATTGGTATATTACTTTAAAGACTTAATCGTCCCTTTAGGTAACACTTTGGCTACCGCACTTTTTTGCACATGAATTTCGGTACCTGGTGCAATTTCAACTTTAGCAAAAGCATCATCCACTGAAACAACAGCTCCCAAAGTACCACCATTGGTAATCACCTCATCACCAACAGCTAAAGCTGAGACCATTTCGTTGTGCGCTTTCATTCGTTTTTGTTGGGGGCGTATTAACATGAAATACATGATCACAAAAAATACACCAATAAATATGAAGGAGCCCATTGGATTGGCAGCTGCACCATCCGCTTGAGCCATTGCATCAGATATAAAAAAATTCATCTTTAATCCCGTAAGTTGTACTGGTCAATAAAAGCGCGTTATTATAGCACTACAGATTCAACGATATAGGACCCATATGCCAAAAAATCAAGAGCCTCTTGATGCAAATGTTCAAGCCAAAAAAAAGTCATTGCAGAAAATCAAAGGAGGTTGTCATTGTCAAGCAATTAGATTTGAAGCATCAGTAAACAGTGAGGCGATTATTCTTAACTGTAATTGTTCTATTTGTAAAATGACAGGCTTTCAACACCTGATTGTCAATCACCATGATTTTAAATTACTTTCAGGTAAAACCTCACTTTCCTACTATCAATTCAACACCCAACAAGCCAAACATTTATTTTGTCAAAGGTGCGGTATCAAATCTTTCTATCAACCCAGATCACGCCCAAAAAGCTGGAGTATTAATGTAAATTGCTTAGACGACTTTGACCCCGATAAATGGCAATTCAATGATTTTGATGGTATAAACTGGGAACAAGCCCAAGCTGAGTTAAACCACAATTATTGATGAATGAGATAATCACAGAACGTTTAAGTATTCAACCAACACATAAAAATTGTTGGTCTATTTTTGATCGATTTGATGACCAATTGATAGGTAAACTTTTCTTTCGCCAGCAATGGTTTAATATTTTACTTAAACCGCAATCCCTACGCTTAGGTGTTGCATCTGAAGCCAGTTATGGCCTAATGAAAGCGATTAACTCCCCAGCCTACCAAGCCAAAACTGAACTCCCTCATGCCCAAGAATTTTTATCTAAATTGGGTTTTATAAGAATCAACAATCATTTTAAAGTCAGTGCAGAACAGTTAACCCACCCAGATCCTTATCACTGCCTCAATCATCAACTTGGCATTTGCACTACAGACATCAAACACCCCAAACATCAAACCGCAGCTCAATTGGTTGACTCTGATATAGATTGTTTTGACCGACCCACAAAGCTACATCCAAAAGCTCATCAGGCCTGGCAACAATTAAAACAAGCGGCACTGACTGATGACATTAACTTATCACTGGCTTCAGCCTTCAGATCAATGTCCTACCAAGCTACTTTAATCAGTAACAAATTAGAAAAAGGCCAACAGTTAAACGACGTTTTATGCACCAATACCGCACCCGGACACAGTGAACACCACACAGGTTGTGCCATAGACATCACCACTGAAGGCTTTAAACCTTTAGAAAAAGAGTTTGATCAAAGCCCAGCCTTTAAATGGCTCACAGGTCACGCTGCACAATTTGGCTTTTCTATGAGTTACCCAAAAGACAATTCAGCTGGAATCATATACGAACCATGGCACTGGTGTTATCACCATCAGCAAGAAGTTATCAACTAAAAAATACTTCAATCGTAATTCATCCGACCGAAAGTAGCACTTCCAACGAAACCAATGTCTGTTCTCAGAACATATAGTTAATTGAATCAAAACTTAAGTTTTAATTCTTACACCTACAATATTAGCTCTGTTTCCTGAGCACCCTTCAACATCAACAGATATTCCCCTTCTTTCAGATATAGCTGATATCACTGCAGCATTGAATGTTTGCGCAAAGTTTTCACCAACCGCTGCAACATCTAATTTCCCCCAATTGTTATTTCCACAAGTATGAAAGTCTTCTTCCAAAACCACAACTGTTTTGTCAACCGAAAAATAAGTATTAAACACTTTGTGAAAAGAACTCCACCCATCTGCAACAGCAACGACAGGCAAAGATAATGTAGTAATTATTAACATCAAATTGATATTTTTTTTCATATTATCTCCTTAAATTGAATGATTTTAAAATGATTACCTTCATTATGTGAAACAAAACCTGATTAACTGAGACATTTCAAAAGTATAGTCCAATAAATATAGGTAACTTTAATATTAAGCTATATACAAACAAGTTTATTAGCCTTACTTATATACTCGTAAAACAGTAATAAATCTAGTCAAAATAATGACAATAATTCAATATTGACGAAAACAACCCAGATTAACAATTTCACTCAATCCAAAGCCTACATCATAAATTCAGCCGAGAAGCCAACGGTGGGGTCTGCCCATCACATATGTTTAGGGTTTGTTAAAGGTTAAGTTAAATGACCGTCAAATCATGTAAGCTTTTGATGGGCATCGGTCATGCCATGAAGGTGATATGCTTTTTTTAAAACCAGCCTGCTTTTTAATGGGCGTAGCCATTCCTTATATTTCTTTGAGTTACCACAAAGGTATTCACACGGCATCATTTAGGAACCATGGCATTGGTGTTATAAGCACTCAAAATAAATGAACAAGAAACACATATTTTTTCCTCACATTTGGCTTATCTTGTCTGAATACGTGTATACAATCCCAAAACATCTTCTGGTATGTTAAATGTTTTGTGAAAGTTTTGTGAATTAAATTGGCATCACTATTCACCTTGGATTGACTTCATTTAAAGAATACTCATTCCGTTCAATAAATTTTGAACATTTATAACTATTAACAATAACAAAACTAGAGGTTTATTATGAAGCACCCAATTAAAATACTGGCAGCGCTTACATTACTGTCCAGTTCCTTGTTCACACAAGCCCAAACCAACGTCAATGTAGCTCATTTAGCCCCATTTGCCGATAACGATCCTGATACCGCGGTTTCAGTTGATGTAAACTCAGCCGAGGTTCTTAACCCTGTGACATATTTACAAGTCTCAGGTTACCTGGGCTTATCTGGCCCAGGTGTTGCACCGGGTGACACGCTTCTCGAGGTTTTTGCTCCACCAGGTTCAGCAGTACCAGCCATATCTGCCAATGTAGACTTAGCAGCAGATACAGATTATACAGTGTTAGCCATTGGAGACATAACCAACCAACCACTGTCATTGTTCCCATTGGTTGATGACAATACCCCACCTGCAGTCGGTAATGCCAAAGTCAGGATTGTTCACGCTGCACCATTTGCAGCCATGTTGGCTGACACGGCCGTTTCGATCAGAACAGATGATGGCACCATCGTTGGGGGCCTTTCCAATGTCGAGTTTGGTGTAGCCTCAGGTTATTTAGAGCTTCCTGCAGGTAATTATGACCTACAGATTGCCACACCTGATGGCTCAACCACACTGATTGATATTGCGCCAATTGACCTGAACGATGGTGACATAGTGACAGCTGTAGCTGTAGGTGAAGCTGTCAACCAAGACCTTGGAGTAGTTGCCATTTTTGGTGATGGCACTTCAGCGTCATTACCACTTGAAAGTGGCGGCACGCCAACCCGAGCGCTTGTGGCACATTTGGCTCCTTTCTCAGCTGACCTTGCAAGTACAGCAGTTTCGGTTGAAGTAAACAGCTCAGAAGTTCTAACAGGAGTTCAGTACAACCAATCTTCAGGCTACTTGGAGCTTGCTATGCCAGGTGTTTCACCAGGCATCACGCAACTGGATGTATTTGCACCTCCAGGTGCGGCAACTCCAGCAATCACAGCCTCTCCTGACCTGGCTGCCGATACCGACTATACTGTTGCAGCCATTGGTGATATCACCAATCAATCTCTGGAATTATTGCTTTTAGAGGATGATAATACCGCACCTGCTGCAGGTAACATAAAGGTACGTATAGTTCATGCAGCTCCATTTGCGGCTGCGTTGTCTGACACTGCTGTATCAATCAGAACTGATGCAGGGGATGTAGTCGGTGGACTTGCAAATGTAGAATATGGGGCCAGCTCTGGCTATCTAGAAATACCAGCAGGGACTTATGACCTTCAAGTAGCCACTCCGGATGGCACCATGAGTCTGATCAACTTAGCTCCAGTCGATTTAACTGATGGGACCATAGTGACTGTATTTGCTGTAGGAGATGGCGTCAATCAAGATTTGGGCATCACAGCCATATTTGGCGATGGTACGCAGGCTAATCTGGCACTGGAAACCAACTTTGTTGCTGAGGATTTCGAAGACATCACTGCATTAACCGACTGGACATTTGACAATCAATCTGATGCGCCAAATGTAGAATGGGGTCAAGGCAACACAACTGTTTTTGATGCCAACTCAGGTGCTCCTGATAGCTATATATTTAATAATTTCAATGCCACAGCTGGAGGACGTATCTGTAATTTTGCAATTTTACCTGAAGAAGCGAATATCACTGGCATTGATTTTTGGACCCGGCAACCCGTTCCTGGCGACACTTTATTTCCAGATAGGCTAAGGGTAGTTTATAGCCCCACTGGAGGCGTTGCCACTGGTGATTGTGATACAGGTTTCGGTGATTTTACTGAAACATTATTGACGATCAATGAAGGCTTAACCGATCAATACCCAACTGTGTGGACTGAATTTAATGTATCGGTTCCATCAGGAACAGGTCGTGTCGCTTTTGTATATGATGTAACTGACGCTGGCCCTTTAGGTAACAACTCTAACTATATTGGTATTGATTCAGTAAATATCCTTTTAGGTGAGGCTGTCGATTCAGATCTGATCTTTAAGAATGGCTTTGAATAAGTAATTTTTAAACTAACAGAGGAAAGGGTTCGCAAGAACCCTCAGACTAATGACAAACCCCTGTTTTTTTCAGGGGTTTGTTGTTTTTAAGGGCTTGGATATTAAATAGGCTGCTTTTGAATCAATAACTCACTTATGATTTTTGTTTGATCAGATTTGACTTATATGAATCTTAATGGGC
>CALDFB010000136.1 GCA_937942365.1 uncultured Marinicella sp.
AGGAGACTGGTCTTTTAACATACATCTATTATAAAAAATCCCCACTCAAAAGTGGGGACTTTGTCAGCAGTCTGAGCCCTGTATTCCAGGGCTTTTTTTTGCTTAAATACTTTTAAAAAAAGTTTCGACATCAATTCATCAAACGAGTCTATTAAACAGCATCCGGATTCACAATTTATAAAACAATAATTGAACCAGTGTCGTTATTACTCAAAAAAACCCTATCCAAACACACCGACAGTCAGTTCTCTACCGTTACCTTAATTGGCTACAGGTATTTCACAAGGGAACTCATAAATTGCACAACCTCGGCAAATTTAGTTTGTTACAGATAAATGATCTATCGATGTAAAAGCATAAGAGCCACTAAAAATACAAAACCAATTCTCTTAACCTATTATTTCCTGAGTTTCCCTCTAACAATTTTAGATAAAGTTTTGAAATTTTCAATTGAGCTGTCCACTTCATAAGGTATCGTTTGAGCCCTCTACTGGATATTTATCAACCCAAAAACTACAAGCACAAACAATCCAATCAACCATTTAAATTGCTGCCAATACCTCACACTTGAATGTTTATTGGCAATATTTAATGATGTTACTTGATTGTTTTTTTGAGATTCCTTAACTTTTGCAACAAATTGATAACCCTTTCCCCTGACGGTCCTAATGTGTGATTTACCTTCACTTTTATTGTCTAATATTTTTCTCAATTGATAAATCATCCTGGTAATTACATGATGAGAAACAACCCTTCCATGCCATATTTTTTCTAGTAATTCTTCTTTGGTTACAACTCGGTTTCGCTGTTCAATTAAAATCAACAAGGTATCAAAAACTTGTGGCTCAACATCAACCTCATGACCCAGTTTAATAATCCTAAAATCAATGGGTTGAACAGTAAAAGAACTGAATTCAAAAACTGTTATTAGATCAGGTACTGTATTCATTTGCAAAAACCTCAATAAACAATATCTAAATCATCAAAAAAAATCACATCTTCCAGCAACTCTATGGCACCACGATCACATCGGGCATCACCATTGCCATCTCCATCCTGAGCCCTGACTACGCCTCTTTGATCTTCTTTATCACAGCCAATTCCAGGGCCAGGCTGAGTTGGATGTGCACTGTCAACCACAGGACTAAAAAAACCCGGTCGGTAATAACGATGCCAGTTTTCAGCATCCACTTTTAACGAAGTTAGCTTAGGATCATCGAAAAGAGTAGTCGTACTGCCAGGAAAACAAAATGATGAACCAGTGGTGGCATTCCAATTATCAGTTATTTTGTTAACACCAGCACCGGTTCCACAATTATTACCATTGAAATACAAAATAGAATTACTGATTCTTAAATCGATCATATCTTGAGTGCCTGGGTTCATCAGAATGCCACGATCCGCATTATGAGCAATGGTTGAATTTTTGATGGTTAAATCTGCTCCTTCGGAATAAATACCCGAAGAACCATTATCAAATACAGTAGAGTTTCTCAGCGTCAAACCTGTTGGCCCAAATGAATCCAATCCTACATAAATGGCTTCTTGAAACTCTGTATTTAAATTTAAATTATCAAAAATGGTCGATTTTTCGATCTCTGTAGGACTAAAAACACTTAATGCGCCACCTTGAGAAACAGCTGCATTACCCGTAAAAACACTGTCAGCAATGCTTAATTCACTTAAAGGGCCGATATATATAGCCCCCCCAGAGTTAGCCGTATTGTCTTCAAACCAAACTCGATTGACTGCTACTTGATTATCAAGGCTTATATTGATAGCTCCACCATTATTAAAATCAGCAGAGCCATTGAGGATTCTGAAATTAACAAATGTGACCGAACCACTGCCGGATAAAACGTCGAATACCCGATCATTTAAGCCATTGGCATCTATGGTGGGGAAACTTGCTGTTGGCTCTGTAAAAGCACCTATGGAAACAGCATCAGTAATGTCTAGGTCACCAGCTGCTGCTGAATCCTCACCTGAACCTGTTATCGCAAGCCTGATTGTTGCATCCCCAGGTAACACAATTATATCTAGACCGGGCAAAGCATTGGCTTCCATAACAGCTGCTCGCAAAGTACAAAAGCCGCCTGTTGGAATGTCACATTCACCGTCACCAGGATCTGCATCCACATGATCTTGCACTGTCAAATTTACTTGGAATACCGCTGATAATGACAGGCCATTAAATAAAATTAATAAGATAGATAATATTTTTTTCATAATTGTTCATAATGAGTCGTTTTATGGGTGGTCAGTTACTCATGTTTTTATTTGATTTAACACCCATATATTCCATCAGTTTTTATTGTTTGAATTAATCATAATTCAAAAAAGTAAGCTCAATACGCTCTATCAAAATCATCATAAAAGATCACATCTTCCAACAACTCTATGGCACCACGATCACATCGTGCATCACCACTGTCATCTCCATCCTGAGCCCTCACCACGCCTCTTTGATCCTCTGCATCACAACCGATCCCTGGGCCTGGGGCTGTTGGGTGCGCACTGTCTACTACGGGGCTGAAAAAACCGGGTCTGAAATAGCGATGCCAATTTTCAGTATCCACTTTTAATGAAGTTAACTTGGGGTCTTCTGTCAAAGTCGTCGAATCTTGACCTGGGCTGATTTCGTAACAAAAATTACTGTCAGAAGTGATGTTCCAATTATTAGTTACCTTGTTCACTACTCCTGTGCCGCAGTTTTGATTGTTACCATTAAAAACAGAATTTTGAATTCTTAGATCTGGTGTTATAACAGTGTCAGGGTTTGAGATCACACCGCGATCAGAGTGAAATGCAATGGTTGAATTCCTGATCCTCAAATCTGCTGCTACTGCAACAATACCAGACTCCGAGTTATCAAATACAGTTGAATTTCTTAACGAAAAACCATCTGGCCCAAGGGTATTCTTACCGATATAAATCGCTTCTTGAAATCCACTGTTAAAATTCAAATTGTCATATATGCTTGATTTATCGACTTGACCAGTCCCGAAAACAGTTAAAGCACCACCCCGAGAAACTGCTGCATTGCCAGTAAAAACACTGTCAACCACATCTAAATCACTTTGTGGACTCAAATATATTGCCCCTCCAGAATCAGCCGTATTGTCTTCAAACCATACTCTATTAACTACAACTTGATTATCAAGACTGATATTTATGGCACCGCCATTATTGAAATCTGCAGAACCATTAATGACTCTGAAATTCAAAAATGTAACCAAACCGCTGCCAGGTAAAACATGAAAAACCCGGTCGTTTAACTCATTGGCATCTATAGTTGGGAAACTTTCTGTTGGCTCGATAAAAGTACCTACAGTGACTGTATCAGTGATATCTAGGTCACCTGTTGCTGCTGTATTTTCATCTGAACCAGTTAAACTCAGCCTGATCGTTGCATCTCCTGGTAAAACGATGATATCTGGGCCGGGCAATGCATTGGCTTCCATGATGGCAGCTCGAAGGGTACAGAATCCACCTGTTGGAATATCACATACACCATCACCTGGATCTGCATCTACTTGATCTATGACCGACAAGTCAACTTGGAAGATAGCTGCTGATGTCAAACCACTGAATAAAACTAAATAAACAAACAATATTTTTTTCATAATCCTGATTTAAAAATTGATTACTTAATAGTTACGTAAAAATATATATTTTTTTTGAATTATTTTGATTTCAACAGTCATATTCATATTAAATTTCAAAAATCAATCACAGAATTGGCCATTAGATACTTAAATGAAAGACACCAGTGGTAGAATATTTTTATGGAAATCATTCAAGAAATCACACAATTAATTAACCAAAGCAATCACTCTAAGGATGGCAATTGTGATATCTTGTTTGAATCCCTTTATCCTAAAATCAAACAACTGGCCTTGTATCAGTTGCATAAAATCAATCCAGGCGAGCACATTTCTGCAACTGTTTTAGTCAATGAATGTTACTTAAAGCTTAAACAAACAAAAGCCCTCAATATTAATAACAGAAAGCATTTTTATAGCTTAGTCGCACGGTCTATGCGACATTTTTTAATCGACTTGATCAGGACACAAAACAGTAACAAAAGAAAAGGCATTCAAGTGACATTGAATGCCAGCCAAATAGAACATGATCAAACCATGGAAATTCAATTAATGGACTTAAATCGAGCCATTGATCAGCTCAGAGATATAGATACAGAACTGGCTGAAATTACCGAGCTCCGTTTTTTTGCAGGCCTATCAATGGCAGAAATTGCTGAGCTTCATGACAAAAACTTAAGCCAGGTATTCACGCAATGGAAAGTGGCCCAAGCCATGTTAAATAATTTCATGGATTGACTGTGACTACTGAAGAAAATAACCAAGCTTGGCTAAGGGCTAAAGAAATATTTGAATCAATGATTCACTTGAATAAAGCAGAGATGCTTAAAGAACTTGAACAAATAAAAACTGAAGCGTATTCTGTTAAGAAAAAAGTCAAAAAGCTGATTGATTCGATGGATAAAAATAGAACTTTATTCAATCAAACCAGCTCACAAATGGTTTTTCGAAACATTGAAAAACTCATGGATTGGAGCGGTAAAACCATCAATGATTATCAGATGAAAGCATTGATTGCTGTGGGTGGTATGTCTTCAATTTATCGGGCCAAACGCTTGTCATCAGAAGTGCAAAAACCAGTAGCCATAAAGGTGATGCAACCACATCGAGACAATGATTCAATAGTAGCCCTTTTCAAACAAGAGCAACAAGCCTTATCTAAACTGGATCATCCGAACATCGTTTCATTTTTCCACGGCGATCAAACCAAAGAAGGCGTCTATTACCTGGTCATGGAATACATTTCTGAAGCCCGTACTTTGAATAAGTATGTACAGGAAAACAAATGTGATGTTAAAACTGTAGTGAGCTTGATTAAACAAGTGGCCGACGCCATGACATATGCCCACAGTCACCTCATTATTCACAAAGACCTCAAATCTCCCAACATTCTGGTTGACCTACATGGTGCCATAAAAATAATCGATTTTGGCATTGCTGCACTGGATGAGGAAACCCATGTAATTTCTCCAAAAATATACACCCCTACCATAGCTTCCCCTGAGCAGATTAAAGGCGAAAAAATCACATCTGGTACGGATGTGTTTTCATTGAGTGCAACATTGCTCGATTTACTGATAGATGACAATCCTTTACCTGAATTTGACCCAGATACTTATCAGGAAATCGATGATAAAAAATACGTAGATCAAATGCTGTCAGCTTCAAATATTGATAATGATTTAAAGAAAATCATTGCTAAAGGATTACAGCCCCAACTAAAAGACAGGTATGCATCCATGGATGCACTGGCCAATGATCTAGGCGCTTGGCTTGAACACAAGCCCATTTCGTTGCTCAACCATAAACTAAGTCATCGAATAGTTAAACATTTTAAACGTAATCCTGTGAGTAGTTGGTCTGTTAGCCTATTAGCAGCAGCTGTTATTGGAGCCAGTATTTTGATCAGTTATTATGCAGTTGATGCAAAAAAACAAGCTGAAAACGCCCAGTTATCTTTGAATTTTTTAAGCGATGTTTTGAGTCAAAGTGACCCATCAGCTGGAAATGCCAGTGATATGACTATTAAACAAGCTTTGAAAATTACACTTGACCAACAACAATCAATATTAAAAAGAAACCCAGAAATGAAGCTCAATATTCTTGATCATGTTGCGCGAATTTATGTGGCCCAAGGTTTACATTCGGAAGCGGTGCAAACTTTGTCTCAACTATATGAATTATTAATAAAAATTGAAGGTGAGAATTCAACAAAGACATTGGAAATGCTTGAAAAATTAGTCGATCAAGTTCAGGCAGCTGGTCAGTATGAACAAGCCATCATAATGAGTGAAAAATTATTAAAGCAGTTAACACCAGACCACCCAAATCATGGGAACATAAAATTCGCAGCTCATTACATAATTCTCAAAGCCAATATGGGGAAAATGAATCATGAAAATGTAGACATTGAATCACAACAATTAATACAGATGGTAGACCAAGGTTCCGTAGATGACCATAAATTGATTGGCAATGCTTATTTATCTATTGCTTTGTGGACCAACTTTAAAAGAGACAAAAGTAAATTGGAAGGTTACTATCAGAAAAGCTTATTTCATCTTGAAAAAGATGACGGCAAAACCAACCCCACTTATGCCAATACCATAAAAGAATATGCCAGATATCTGGTACGCCAAGGTAAATATGATCAAGCAGAGACGTTATTTATAAAATCGATTGAGCTTTCAAAAAAGTATGACCCCAGGGGTTATGCCTTAGCTGAAAACTTACATCGATATGCCAATTTATTGGCCCTGACAAACCGAGATGAACAAGCCTATCAAAATTTACAACAAGCATATTCAATCCTACAAAGCTCTGAAAACAACATTAAATTATTCGACATCCATCAATCCTTTTATAAACTCCTTAAGAAAACACACCAATTTTCTTCAGCGCTTGACCATACTATGTCCGCCATTCAATATGGTCGCATAGGTTATGCTGATCATGAAATCCCTGTGGCCAGAAATTTATTAAGAATGGTTGAAATTTTAGCTTTAATGAACGAATACACATGGGCAGAAAAAGTTTTGGGTTTATTGATTAATAAACAGGAAAAAGTATACAAGGTGCTGAGTAATGACCTCAAATTCAAATTGGTGATCATCTCATGGTTAAAAGGTCATGAAACTCAAGAACCATCACAAATCAAAACTTCAGCTCTATTAGATGCACTTAATAAATACAAGTCACCTGAAAAACAGGACCTAAAAGTAAGCAAATTAATGGGAAGTGAATATCAACAACTTAAAGCCTTATTAGAACAAAAGCTATCGGGTCCAGGTGTCTTTGTATGTAATGATATCGATAAAATTACTTCATCCACTGACATACTGGTCCTAAAAGTCATGGCTATCATATGTTCCAATCACCCAAACAAATTAAAAGCTTTTGGCCTCGCCACGAAAACCGATAAAGACAAGCTAACCGAAAGACAATTAAACCAAGTACAAACCGTCATTAATGCTGCTCAAGATAACAGCATGATCATACACTGATACTTTTGGATCAGTTGAACCATAGTTTTTTAAGGTATTCACATGACTTCTGACTGATTAAAACCATTTTCAAGTATGATATCTTGCCACTCACAATAATAAATACTAACAGAGGAATTCACATGCGTTTTACTAATCAGGTGGTGATCATAATCACCATGCTTTTCATAACTGGGTTTAACCAACCAGTTGAAGCCAAGACTAAAGACAAAAATAAATCCCATCCATTATCCAACATACCATTAAGAAACATCGGCCCGGCAATGATTTCTGGTCGAATATCTGATTTTGCCTTTCACCCAGATAAGAAACATGAATTCTATGTAGCAACCGCATCTGGTGGCATATGGAAAACCACCAATAACACCATCACATGGCAGCCTATCTTTGACGGTGAAGGCTCATACTCAATAGGTGTGATTGAAATGGACCCTAATAACCCAAAAGTGTTGTGGGTCGGATCTGGTGAGAATAACTCACAACGTTCTGTGGCTTATGGAGATGGTGTATATAAATCCATAGATGGTGGTAAAAGCTGGAAAAACATGGGCCTAAAAGATTCTAACCACATTTCCCAAATTTGGATTAACCCCAAAGACTCAGATACTGTTTTGGTGGCTGCACAAGGCCCGCTATGGAGTAATGGCGGTGATCGAGGTTTATACAAAACAACTGATGGTGGTGAGACTTGGGATCGCATCCTCGAAATAGATCAACACACCGGAGTCAATGAATTTGTGATTGATCCTGATGATTTTGATACCATTGTAGCCAGCAGTTACCAACGACGTCGGCATGTTTGGACCTTGATCAATGGCGGCCCTGGCAGCGCCATTCATAAAACTGTTGACGGTGGTAAAACCTGGCAAAAAATAACCAACGGCTTACCCAAAGATCATATGGGCAGAATTGGTTTAGCCAACGCCCCTTCTTCACCACATACTGTTTATGCCATCATTGAATCCAATGACAAAGAAAAAGGTACTTACCGCTCTTTGGACTTTGGCCAAACTTGGCACAAGCAATCAAGCTATATAGCTGGTAGTCCTCAGTATTATAACGAACTCATTGTCGATCCAATTAATGCCGATAGGGTTTATTCTATGGATACCTTTACCAATGTCTCCGAAGACGGTGGTAAAACCTGGACCAGACTTTCAGATAAGTACCGACATGTCGATGACCATGCTTTATGGATAGATCCCGACAACACCGATCACCTTTATATTGGTGGTGATGGCGGTATTTATGAGACTTATGATCGCGGCCAAACATGGCGCCATGTCAGAAATTTACCTTTAGGCCAGTTCTATCGCATTCAACCTGACAATGACGAACCGTTTTATAATGTTTGTGGTGGTACCCAAGATAACAACTCCTTGTGTGCCCCCTCAAGAACCACAGTCATTCATGGTGTCACCAATTCTGATTGGCGCATCATTTTAGGTGGTGATGGTTATGAGCCACAATTTGACCCCAATGACCCAAACATCATTTACCCCCAATATCAATATGGTGGCTTAGCTCGCTATGACAAACGCACCATGGAACGTATATACATTACACCACACCCTAAGGAAGGTGAACCTGCTTATAAATGGAATTGGAACACCCCTTTGTTGGTCAGTCCACACATGAGCACCCGACTCTATTACGGTGCTGAAAAATTATTCAGATCAGATGATCGTGGCGATTCTTGGCAAATCATCAGCCCAGATTTGACCCAACAAATAGATCGCAACAAACTGAAAGTAATGGATCGGGTTTGGGGCGTTGATACCATTGCAAAAAATGTGTCGACCTCAAAATATGGCAGCTTGATTGGTATCACTGAAAGTCCAGTTCAAGCAGATTTGTTGATGGTTGGTTCAGACGATGGCATCATCAGTGTTTCATCTGACGGTGGTGACAACTGGTCATCAGTGAAAAAGTTCTCAGGCGTCCCAGATATGTCATACATCTCTGATGTGTTATTTTCAAACCATGATGCCAATACCGCTTATGCAACCATAGACAACCATAAACGTGGTGATTACAAACCCTATGTATTGAAATCCACCAATCAAGGTAAATCATGGAACTTGATCTCCAGCAACCTACCAAAACGTGGTTCAGTTCACACCATTGTTGAAGACCATGTTGATCCAAACTTATTATTTGTGGGTACAGAATTTGGTGCATTTTTCAGCCAAAATGGTGGAGCCTCATGGCATAAATTATCCAAATTACCTACTATTGCTGTGCGTGATTTAGAAATACAACCACGTGAAAACGATTTGATCATTGGAACCTTTGGTCGAGGCGTTTATATTCTGGATGACTACACCCCACTGAGGACAACCACTACTCAACTCAACAGTAATCAGGCCACACTGTTTCCAGTTAAGGACAGTTGGCTTTATATTGAAGGTGATTTATTTGATGACCGCAAGAAAGGTTCATCTGGCAGTGAATTTTACACCGCCGATAACCCGCCACTGGGCGCCACGTTTTCATACCATTTAAAAGACAGCTTCAAAACATTGAAAAAACAACGTCGCGAAGCAGAAATTAAAATTGAAAAAGACGGTGGCGACACCCCATACCCTTCATGGGATGAATTACGAACAGAAGACAACGAAGAAGCCCCTACTGTATTTTTACTCATTCAAGACGACCAAGGTAATGTGATCAGTCGAGTTCCTGCTAAAAACAGCAAAGGCTTCCATCGTGTTCAATGGAACATGCGCTACCCTGCTCCTGACCCAGTTAGCTTAAAGAAAGCAGATTGGATTCCATATTGGGCAAGAGACCCCATGGGGCCACTTGCCATGCCAGGAAAATATCAAGCCACCTTAATGAAACGACAAAGTGGTGAACTGATGGCTTTAAGTGACGCCAAATCCTTCACCTTAAAATCTATGGCCAACAGCCCAGAAATCACTCAACAACCCGATGAAGTCTTGGCTTTCAAGCAACAACTGGCCGAGTTAAGAAGATCAGTTAATGGCGCCAATAGAAAGGCCAATGAAATAGGTAATCGAATCAAGCATTTGATCAAGGCAGTTGACCTAACGCCAATGGAAAATGAATCAGCTGCTCAAGAAATCAGAGCCTTGTCAGCACGTTTAACAGATTTGCAAATAAAACTCAGTGGCGATACAACCATTTCATCCAGACAAGAAGCTGTTCCATGGTCCATATCACAAAGGGTTGGCAGCTTGTACAGTGGTTTAATTGAATCACAAGCAGATATTCCTGGAAATTACAAAGATTCTATGAAAATCGCAAAATCAAGCTACACATCGGCTTTGAAAGAGCTACAAATGATAGATGCAGACCTCGAAGCCTTTGAAGATGAAGCAGAAGAAAATGGTGCACCATGGACACCGGGCAGAATGCCAAATTTAGGTATAAAATAGAGTAAAACGTTTTTATGAACCATTTAACTCCCAACGGCATCTTTGGCGTTGGGAGTTATTAAAACATCGCTTCAACCGTGTCAATTCAAGTAAAAAACAAAACTATACTTTGTATCGCATTGATACTTATATCGATGACTTTGATATCTTGTCAAACCAGTAAACCAGATTTGGCG
>CALDFB010000137.1 GCA_937942365.1 uncultured Marinicella sp.
TGCATACAAGCCAACCAACATAAAACCAGGAATCAATGCGCCCATAAACAAGTCTTGAACAGACACCGTTTTTGGATTGAATATTTGTAAATTCAATTGGGCTTGTTGGTACGCATTAGAAAGCACATCGCCCAACAGTACCAGAACGATTGATGGTGGTATGATCTGCCCTAATGTACCTGAAGCACAAATAGTCCCGGCAGTCAGTGAGGTGTCATAGCCATGCTTTTGCATCACTGGCATGGCAAGCAAACCCAGTGTAACAACAGTGGCACCGACTATTCCTGTACTGGCAGCCAAAAGCATACCAACGATCAACAAAGCAAAGCCCAAACCTCCTTTCTTACTGCCCAGCAATGCTGCCATGTTTTGTAATAATGACTCCGCTAATTTAGCTTTTTCTAATACCACACCCATGAAGACAAAAGCTGGCACTGCCATCAGTGTGGCATTATTGAGGATACCATTCAGGCGATTAGGTAAAGCAGCAATGAAATCAGCATCAAACCAACCAGTAAGAAAGCCTATCAAAGCGAACCATAATGAAACACCACCCAGAGTAAAAGCCACCGGATAGCCCACCATAAGTACACCGGTAACTGTCATAAATAACAACAAGGCCCACCAAGCTTCCATCAGTTGTGATCCTGTTTTTTGAATTGTTTAAGCAATGTAATCATGGCATATAAGGTCATCGAAATTGGCATCAACAATAACAAGCTTTTGAATACAAAAACGATGGGCAAGCCACCTGTTTCTCCTGAGCCTTCTAGACGGAGCCAAGCATCAATCACATAATGCCAAGAAGACCAAATAATAAAACCCATCATAGGTAACAGAAAAAATAAGTTACCCATCATGTTAATTTTTCGCTTTTTTGTTTTGTCATGACCTTGATAAAACACATCCACACGAACATGACGGTCATGATGCCAGGCATAAACCATGCCCATCATTAAGGCCAAAGCATGGCAGTAAATAGCCAACTCTTGAACAGGGATCCAAACTACATCAAATACATTTCGAGAAACGACTGTGAGAAAAGAAAAACCGATCATGGCAAGCACCACCCATCCTAAAAATGCGCCGTATTTTTCCATCCAAAGATGGTTGTTTTTTGTCATGAATTATTTCCAATGAATTATGATGTTCAATTTTAGCACGCCCGGAAGCTTTGTTACTTAATTGCAAATGATTGATTCGTTGACCAATTACCCAGAATCAAGCAAAGGCCTTATAATTAAACTTCTGAGTGATTTGTTCAGATGAAAAGACAGATAAGCGAATCACTTTTTTGTTTAACACTTAAATGAATGATGAATTCAGTTATTGTGTATACTGATCTGTATAACTACATAAACGGTCCGTATCTAAAGGCCCGGATAATAATTGGATTGTTCAATTTGTGACATTTTGTGACATTTTGTGTCAATTTAAGCACATTCGAAATAAAAAATAGGGTTGCTGCTGAAGAAACCATCATATCGTGTTTGATTTGTTTGTTAAGTTTGGAGTAATTGTTGGGGTATATGTATGATTGGTTATGTGAAGTGTGTATATAATTAATTTATTACGGCCTGATTAAGTGAATAAGGCCCATAACAGAGATTACATATGCAAAATAATACAGAGTCGACAGGAATGACCCCCTCCAAAGGTTTTAATCAGCACCCTCACTCCAATCAGTTTAATTTAGAGGAAAGGGTTAAAGCTGTTCATCAAGAAAGAATCAAAGCTTTACAAAAGGAGGTTGTGGAATTGTCTTTACAAAATAATGAAAAATACAGAATCAGGCCTATATTAAAAGAAATCAAAAAAGTCAGGGCCTTATTAAGCTTTTGTAACAAGAAAGTTCAGTCTTGTTAAGTTTGCAGTTCACAAGACTGCCTGCAGTTACAAGGGCAAACCACAGAATGTTGTTCAGTGGTATAAGCAATTAATCAATAATTACCTCAATAAAGGGCTTTTCCCGGGGCCCCTTTATATCAGGAAGTTACATAACATCAAGCATCAATTTAATTGTGGTTTTAAATGAGTTTGATCACAGCACCGATTAAGCCACCTACCAACAAAACGTGTGCAGGGAAAAAACTGAGCATGAAACCAATGGTGCGAGATTTTGGATCAGCCACATAAGATTTATAATACATCAAACGACCGATAATAAACACCACGCCAATCGCAGCGGCTGTGATTGCATGGACATAGACAGCAAATAAGAAAATGCCAGGTACGAACACCATTAATTGTTCTAAGGTATTTTGTTGGACCCGATAATGGCGTTCAAAAACTTCATGGCCTGTGACCGCAGGTGCATGAACCTCATATTTACCACGGGCTATGCCGACCATAAAAGAAAAATATGAGTACTGTAGTAAGCTCAATGCCAAAACAATTGCAACGTATTCCATTTTCTAACACCTGATTGAAGAATTAATTATTCTAACTGAAGTTGATTGAAGATTTAGATTTTTCATTGGTCAATTTTTCGATAGTTATTGTCAGAATGGGATTCAATCATACTCCCATGTCATTACAGAAATTTCGCCAAAGCCACTGAGCTTTTTAACTTTACTATGAATCAAACAAAGGTCTTTCTTAATTTTAAATCATGTGGTGCTTATGATCATGGAATTTTCGAATATAATTTATTGAGTTTATATTTGGTGTAGAACCAACTGATTGGATTGAGCTTACAATTTCAGTTCTCAGCAAAATTAATTGATGCAGAATTCACACAATAACGTAGGCCAGTTTCTGTAGGCCCATCATTAAAAACATGACCTAAATGGCCCTCACATTGAGTACAAACCACCTCAACACGATGCATGCCATGAGAGTCATCAAATACCTCTTTGATTTTTCCGACTTCAATTTCTCGATCAAAACTAGGCCATCCACAACCGGCATCAAATTTTGAAGAACTGTCAAACAACACGTCTCCACAAGCCTTACAGGTATAAGTGCCATCTTTGAAATTCATGTTGTGTTCACCCGTGTGTGGTCTTTCTGTGGCCTTGTTGACGATCACTTCATAACTGATTGGGTCTAGTTTGTCTTTGAGTTGTTTTTTTAAGTCTTCTTTCATATTAATGGATGGTTGTTATGACTGAAAGTTTTTTGTCTATCTTCACATGCGATTAAATTTTGAGTGATCAGTTTGCGCTACTTTTTTATGTTGATATATATTAACTTAAGTCAATGATCAAAAGTATGACCTTGTGATATAATCTTTACAGTAGTTTTAACAAGGTAATTGTTATGGATGGTGGTTTAACTGCGGTTTCAGCGCAGCCACATGCCATCGCAGTGATGATCCTCACATTGGTGGCATTGGTCATGTTCGCCATCGAAAAAATTCCCCTCCAAACCTCCAGCTTGTTTGTGATAGTTGCTTTAGTGGCAATGTTTCATATATTTCCACTAACCATGCCTGATGGTACAACTTTTCCAGTTAAAGAATTTTTCAGTGGTTTTGCCAACGAAGCTTTAATCGCTGTTTGTGCGCTGATGGTGGCTGGTCAGGCCATGGTGAGAACCGGTGCCATGGAGCCTATTGGCAGGGTTTTAGCCAGATTATGGAAACCCTATCCTGCATTTTCATTGTTGTTGACATTAATCATTGGGGCATTTTTGAGTGCCTTCGTTAACAATACACCCATTGTGGTGCTGCTATTACCGGTTTTGATTAATGTTTCATACCGCACAGGCCAATCCACTTCAGGCACTTTATTGCCGATGGGGCTGGCCACTTTATTGGGTGGTATGGCAACCACCATCGGTACTTCTACCAATCTCTTGGTTATTAATGTGGCACAGGAGCTGGGTATGGCCCCTTTTGGCATGTTTGATTTTGCTTTACCAGTGGTGATGGTTAGCGTCGTGGCGATCATATACTTGTGGTTATTGGCACCTAAAATGATTCCAGATCGCCATCCTCCGGTTAACAACATATCATCACGTCAATTCACTGCTGAACTGAAGATCATGTCGGGTGGCTTTTCTGCCGGAAAAACGTTGGCAGAAATTCGTGATAAAACCCAAGGCCAAATCACAGTGCAACGCATCATGAGAAATGAAGCAACCATTTCAGCGCTGCCTGATGTCACCATTCAAGCTGAAGACAGGTTACTGGTTTCAGACACCTCGTTTGCATTGCGAGATTATGAGGCAGAGTTGGACGTGGTATTGGAGGTTGACTCAGAAGAACAAGGTGAAATCGATCGAGATGCATCTGAACTCTTGGTCGAATTGGTGATTACTCCTGGCTCTGTATTAGAACGGGTTAGGCTGGGTGATGCCAGATTGAGTAGCAAATATGGGTTAAAGTTACTCGCTGTTTACACCCATGGTAAGGAAAGAACAGGTAGCCGAAACCAGTTGATGGACATGGTGCTAGCCTCTGGCGACGTGTTGTTAGTCAAAGGCAGTGTTGAGGCCATCAACAGAACAAAAAGTAGTCGTGATATATTGATTTTAGATGGCAGAGAGGAATTGCCATATGCCAAAAAAGCACCATTGGCTCTGTTAATCATGATTGCCATCATCGCGGTTGCAGCTTTGAACTGGATGCCGATTTACCTCAGTTCGATCATTGGGTGTTTTTTACTGTTGATAAGCGGTTGTTTGCGGTGGAATGATGTGACCCATGCGCTCAGTACCCAAGTTGTGTTTATCATAGTGGCATCCTTGGCGTTAGGAACGGCGTTGATCGCCACTGGTGCGGCGGACTTTTTGGCTGAATTCTTCGTTGCAATCACATTTGGCATGTCGCCAGCCGTTATTCTTGGCGGGCTGTTATTCAGCATGGGTATTTTTACCAACATCATTTCTAACAATGCTGCAGCTGTTATCGGCACCCCCATTGCCATCAGCATCGCGCAACGTTTGGGTTTGCCTATCGAACCATTTATATTGGCCGTTATTTTTGGTGCTAACCTCAGTTTTGCAACACCGATTGCTTACAAAACTAATTTGTTGGTTATGAACGCAGGTGGCTATAAGTTTAAGGATTTTCTTAAAGTTGGTATCCCGTTGATGCTGGTGGTTGGGATGTTACTCACCCTAATAGTTTCATGGGTTTACGGTTTGATGTGATTTATTTCTGTTCCGAGACATACCCAATTCAGAACAGAAATAACATCAAGTTTTACTTTAAACTTTAATTTTTATAACAGTCATTTTATCTTCCAATAATAAATAAATTGATTGATTGCTGTAAAATTAAGTCACTACTGAATTGAAAATAAAATTTGATGGATTTATTCCAAGCCATTTTAAAAATTAAATCAAGTGCTTTATTATGGAAACAATACAAATGAGCGAGTCTAAAATTACAACCTGTATTAAACTGATCTGAAAAACTGGTTGTATGATAAGCGCTGCCATTAATACCTGTTTCATTCTCATTATTTGACTGCCAGTTTTGGCAATTCTCAGGTGCGCCGATACCGAAAGCATCCGTACCAGTCCAAACAGCTCTATTTGTTAAGTAAGTCATGTTTTCTGTGAGATTATTAGGCGCATTCAATTGGCCACTTGTTAGTTCAGTTAAAGAGTGAGCAATGATAACGCCATCTTGACGAAACCAAGGTCCATTGTATTCAAAGCGATCAATGGCATCTACAGAATCATCAGATATCCATGCGATGAAAGCTTCGGGTTCGGGTAAACCGGCACCCATTGCTGCTGTTTGACAGATTTGATCAGCCGCATCAATGCCGACCTCGCCACCGGTTGATGGCCAGCTGCTTAAATCACCATCACCGGCTTCATTGGTGACAAAAGCCAAGCTGCCTGATGGCGACTCTGGGACCAATGGATCACCGGCAACTGTCTCAAAGCATGCCAGACGCAAATTGAAGCTACATGAATTTGAGCCCACTGAAAAAATACCTGAACCACTGGTAAATGAAGAGGCGGTGGTACCGAGTATTTTACCACTGGTAGAAATGGTCCAGTCATCACAAGCCATCGTTACAGAAGAAAGTTCACCATCACTTCTAGATCCAGAGTAATAACGCGAGTTGACAGTATCTCCAAATTCATCATAATTTAAAGGTCGGTAAACTTGATGATTAGGATTCAACATTTCTGGCAGTGCTGCAGCGAAATTTTCACCCAAAATATTCACCCATGGTCCAGCATCGGTTGGCAAGCTGGCTTGACCACACATATCAGCTTTTTTACCCGAAAACCCTGTTAATCTACAATATACATCGTCATTAGAATCACTGAGTAGCGCGATAAAGTTATCTGCATTACTTAATCCAGCAGCATCTGCTCTGGCTTGACAAATGACATCACCCGCAGCCAAACCCGTGTTCGATCCAGCATCTGCCCAAGTGGATAAATCACCGTTACCACTGACAGAAGTCACAAAAGCCACCCGCTGCCCGGCAAATACTGCAGTCAAATTAAACGCCATTATGAATACCCATAGTTTTTTTAATTGCATCATTGATACCTTCTTTTGAATTTTCATATATCTGGCCATCACTTAAGGAAATCACAGTTCCCTTAAGTAATAGCCATAAAAAGCATAAAAACCCTCAAATTAAATTAATGTTTATTCAAAGGAATTCTGGAAAATAATATCCCCTTCAATCCCATCGGCTTCAAAAGCGCCACTGTCGCAAGCAGCCACGCCATCGCCATCACCATCAATTGGTCTGGCTTCGCCGCGTTGATCGCTATTGCTGCAGTTGCTGGTTAAGCCATTGTCTCTGGCTGCACTGGCAAATTTCAATGCATGGGTTTGGGTGGTTCCACCATTGTTTGCTAATGGCAAGAGATTGGCTGGGACATTGATCTGATCAGAGTTCAGCCAATTAGTTGAGCAGTTTGTTGCATCACTAATCAAATTACCCCCTGTTGAAACAATCGTACCCGTAAGCTCTTCACAATCATTGGAGGTTTGTGCAGTGTTGTCACCGATTATTGAATTGCTTAAAGTAAGCGATGCCCCAAAAGAAAGAAAAAAACCTCCTGCCCAGTTCGCCGAATTTGACGCCAAAGTTACCTGTTTTAATGAGATATCTGCTACAGATAAATAAAGACCACCACCGTTTGTATTTGCGTTATTAGCAGAAATAGTCACATTCTCTAAGCTGCCACTACCACCGCCACTGGTAGAAAAATAGATGCCACCTCCAAGTTGGGCTGTGTTGGCACTGATGGTGCTGTTGGTTATCACCAATGCATCTGCAGACTGACTGCTGATGTAAATGGCTCCCCCTGCACCAACAGCATCATTATTAGCGATATTGACATTCTCTAAAATTAATTTTCCATTGTCTTTAACCTGAATGCCGGCTCCGTAATAGCCACTAGCCTCATTAGTGAGGCCGCCTACAACACTGAGGTTTCGCAACTCAAGCACCGCGCCATTCTTTACATCAAACACCCGATCGATACCGGCGGCATCGATGATGGTATTTTCAGGACCATTACCCACAATCAACAAGCTTTGTTCCACATCCAAATCCCCATAACCTGAATCAGGGATTACTGTATCGGTTAAAGAGAGGCTATAGATGGCATTCCCCAAAGCGATAGATTCTATTTGACTGGATTGGTTGGCTTCCATAATAGCTGCCCTTAAGTTACACACGCCCGTATTGGCCCCTTCGCAGACACCGTCACCCAAAGAGTCATCTGCATCATCGGTTAATTGGCCCATGGCGTTGCCACCAATGATCAAATCAGCGTCAGCAACCAAAGGTACCCTGATGAAAGTGAGGTTGCTTTCAGTTAAGTCATTCTGATTGGCTGTGACATTCAATTCACTGAGCACATCCACTTGATCACCTGTATCGCCAGGAATGATCATTGGAATGGTGACCTCTGTGGATTCACCTGGAGCCAGGCTACCGAAAGAACAACTGATGTTATTACCAGCAATGCCACAACCAGCTGGAGATGACGTGATTATGGCATCATCTATTTCTGCTGTAAATGCCACACCTGTTGCTGTCATACCTAAGCCACTATCCGGCTCACGGTTGGTGATGGTCACCACATAGTTATCAGACTGTCCTCTGACTAAAGCATCCGGACCGGTATATTCAATGGTTAGATCAATCATGTCTTCAACCACCAGCTGAGCGGGAGAACAACTTTCAATCGATTCAGCAGTACTGTTACCATCTTCATCCACCCGATCAGTCACACAAAATTGGGTGTTATAAGTACCGTTATTATCAAACACATGAGTGCCCATAACAGTCCCATTACCCATGGCGTTAGAGTACAAGATGGGTCCGGTCATTTGACCCATCATATTGATTTCTCCCTCAGGTTCAGGTGCGGTGTCATCACCCCAGTAAACGACTAAATGATGGGTGTCGTTAAGATCTGGATCTCTGAGTGTACCGTCAAGACGAATTTCAAAACCACGACCGACTGTGTCAGGTAAGTTAAATTCAATTACTGCTGGGTCGTTCACATCTTGTACAGTGATTTCGATCACCTCAGGCGCTGAAGTTTCATTGCCATCTGTGGCTGTGAATTCAAAACTATCATCGCCCACATAATTTAAATCAGCAGTGTAAATGGCTTGATTTCCTGAATGAGTCACTGAGCCATGATTAGGTTGTCGAGTTATGGTGTATGACAATGAATCCAAAGGATCAGGGTCGCTGCCATCCAATGTAATGACAGTGGCTTGTTCCTCCAGCGCATCAACTTGAATGCCTGGTGTGGCAAAGGGTGGCCTGAAATTTCGTGCCACTTCAACCTCAACCACCGCAGGAGCACTTCTGATCATTTGTAAAGTGTCTGGGTCTTGTACGCCATCAGAAACACTGAAGCTGAACGTATCTATACAGTCACCACTGAGTACACAAGCAAAATCATTATTCGATTGATACAAGACAGTCGCATAATCATCACCTATTTCTAAAAACGGTGAGGTCTGGGAGATGTGCAGTAAATTAGTCAGTGGATCAACAATATAAAAATGGGTGGAGTTGACTGCAATGTCATGTGGTTGTCCAAAGTCACCCAAGACAAAACAGTTACCTTCACAGGCTGATTCTGCTTGTCCAGCAAAGAACCCCTCTGGAGTGAACCTTTGGATTCTGAAGTTTCTGAAATCGGTGACGAATAACACATCATTTTTATCTATTGCGACTCCTCTGGCATCATTGAATTGTCCAGGTTGGTCACCAATTGGCGCAAATCCACCACAGGTTTCATCGGTACAACTGTAACCCAATGAACGCTCATTGGTGACATCACAAACAGCTTGATCACCAGGCGCAGTGTCTTCTGTACACTTACCCATCCAACCGATCAATTCACCAACCACAAAATCACCGTTTTCATCGACTGTGGCTGGAGATACTTTATAAACTCGGTGAAACATCGAAATATATAAGTTATCTTCACTGTCTATGGCCATATCAAAATTGGTCCCTTGGTTCGGTGTCTGTAAAGCAAAATTGATGAACTCAGGCCTGATATGATTATTATTTCCTGTCGGTTCTCCTCTGTCTGAACGCAAGGCATGTACATCACCTTGATTATCCAATACATACAAAACACCCTGACTATCCGTCACTGCGCTATAAGCAAAATTAATACTGCCATCAAAGCCACTGTCTGCAGCCACTTGATTTTGATCAGGCAAATTAAACATGTCAAAGCGCATCACCGTGTTTAAGTTACTGTCCAATTCAACAACAGCACCGTCGCTTAATTCGCCATCGGTGGTGAATAGTCGCTCGGAATTGATGTCGATATAAAAATCATTGGGTACTCTTTGGCGATCTTGAGCTGCGATGAATTGACCTGCTGCATCAAAAACAGCCAGTCGAGGGCTGAAGTCCGGTGGTAGATTCACACCAGCTTGACATTGAACATAGCCATGATCAATCACATAAGTGGTGCCATCATCCAAGACAGAAAAGTAAACTGGATTCCTGATGTGTTCAGCATGGAAAAAATCACCGCCTGGAGGAAAGGTTTCACAAAAGTCTTCCCACTCTGAATCTGGTGTGGTCGCTTCTAACCGGTAATCTTCGATAAAATAGGGGTACAAAGGGGCCACGAAAAAGCCATTTTCAGGGTAATCTTCGATAAAGAAATTCAGAGGATCACCGTCGGTATCGAAGCCTTCTAAAGTGATTTCTTGTGGCTCAAACGAAATGGCATCTTGGGCATCATTGCCAGTCAATGCCAATGCATTGGGTTCAATATTCGAATTCTTGATGTTAACCGATTGGGTGGTTGTTGAGACATTGCCCGATGCATCAGTGGCTGTCCAGGTGATGGTATGTAATCCTGCACTTAAGGGAAAAACTGCATCATTTTCAATGGTTGGATTGATATCTACCAGATCAAACACCAAAGGCTGACCCAAATCTAAAGTCACTTGAGATGCATCAGTCAGCTCAACGATATCCATCGGTGGTTGGATGATTGGTGGTTTGGTATCCACCACAGATATGCGTTGGGTGGTGGTGGTTTCATTGGGCAAACCTTGGTAATTTGGACCAGGGTCAGAGGCTTTCCAGGTTAAAGTAAATGACTGGTCATTGCCTGTTTGACTCACTGGCCAGAAAACGCGTAATGCTTCATCAGGATAGTCAGCAACAAAATTAACTGTGCGATCACAAGCATCTGATGTGTTATACATGCTACTGATAAATGTTTGAAACCTGCTGGCAGAAACGCCACCGATTTCATCGGCTTCAATCACCACATCATCGATAAATTGCAAATCCAGACCATTAACCACACCGTCACCATTAAAGTCAATGGTGTTGACCTTGCTGATTTCAGGTGCTTCGGTGTCGTAAACAACCACATGTTGTTTGCGGTCTTCAAAATTACCAAATCGCCAACCATCTAAAAATACCACGTCTATCACAGTGCCAGTTACTTCAAATAATAAATCCAAACCAAAGTCTAGTAAGGCTTTATTTTTTGTTCCTTTGGGGAATTTGGGTACTGGAATATATACCAGGTCCAATGCACCTACTTTCACATCAAAACGATAACTGAGGGTGTTGCGCCCGACTTTAAGGTTAATTTTTCTGTTTTCAGCAAACGGACAATCATGTCCTGTGTCGCTGGTGGCACGAATGCCATTACAACCCACATGAATACCGCCTGATGCCATTTCATCTTGTAATAAAGACGATAAGGCCATGGTGTCAGCCATGGGCGGTCGCAAACCCTCGAGCATGTAAACTTCAACGTCCGTATTTTGGTGGACAATTTGTGGTGTACCCAAATCGCCCCAATCATAGTCATATTGAATAGGAATACCGAACAATGCAGTGAAGTAAGAATGCTGACGCTCATGATCAAACGATTTGTGACAAGCGTCAAAGCTATTGGGGTCTGTTGCTGTTGTGTCATTAACTGTATGGATCATATCAGCAGGCGCAAATGCATAAGGCTTACAAAACTTAAGGCCGAAATTAGCCGTGTGTGCTGCAAAATCGAACCCCAAATCAAAAGGAGGCAATGCAAAAAAGGCAGCGCCTGTGCTGAATGAGTAGGCTGCCAATAACGGCAATTGACAAGCTAAAGCAGGCACATTGGCTGACACATCACGATTGGGATTTGTACCCCCATAAAAGGCACCAAAAAATTCGTTGGTGCCATTACCATTGGTCTCTCTGATCTCAGCTCGGTCAAAAGTACTTTCTGACCACACACCAATAAATTGTGTTGTACTGTTGGTATCAAACTCCACCGTTTCAACCAAACTGTCATTCCGGTATAGTTTAATACTAAAAGTAGAATCAGCACTGTCTTCCTCAATATCAAAACCCAAAGAAGCCACTGCGAAACTAAACTCAACATTAAGGTTTTCAACCCCATTGATGGCTAGATCCACACCTGGAAAACTGTTGGTCCATTGATTGAAATTTAAACTGGAGCCAGAGGGTGTAGAGAAAGTAATGAGTTTAGATTCAAATTCAATTAATGATGTGGTGCCGGTAGGATAAGGGTCTGTATAAAGCTTGCTGCCAGACAAGGCTAAAAACCGTTCCTTCTGGGTATAGGTTTCAGTGATGGCCATCGCTGGTGGTCCACACAATATCAAGATAATCACAATCTTCAAATTTTTCATATTCATTTTTTTACTCTCTTTAGCCGTTTAAGTCGGTCTCATATCTATTTGCTTACCCCAGTAAGCGTAAAAAAGGTCATCCATGTTGCAAAAAAATTAAATTAATTTAATCGGGGTGTATTGAGCCGTTACTTAAGGAAGTCCTGATTTATTCATATTTCTCTGCTTGAGCTTTAAGTGCTCAGTTGCTAGGCTTGGTTTTAATCGAATAGTTATTCATATTTATTAAAAGCATAACGACGCAAATGGGCGCTTAAAGTCAAGCCCTGTGGGGCTTTCATAGATTTCCAATCTCATCGTTAGATGATTTCGAGATAGAATGACTAACCCATCAATCATCCGCCTTGATTTTGAAAACCTATGAAAGCCAGAAAATTTTGAATAGATCAGGACTTCCTTAAGAATATGATTCGACCCACCGCCGTCATTCCAGCCAAGCCAAAAGCGAGAGCTGGAGTCTATTTTTTTCATTGAAAGGCATTGGTAAGAGCTAAAAAAACAACATTCTGAAATTATGAGATTCACATAAAAGATCAATTTAAGGACTGATGAAATTAAATCTGTGTAAATAAACTATGGGTTATAACCTATAATCAAGGGCATGAAGGGTGATCAAAAATCGGTAACTAAATTGTTGCAAGCGGCTGAAAAAGGCGATCAGCTGTCGCAAGAACAGTTGTTCCCATTGGTCTATGAAGAATTAAAAAGGTTGGCCAATCATCACATGAAAGATGAATCTGACGGCCACTCCTGGCAAGCCACTGAGTTGGTTCACGAGGCTTTTATCAAGCTGGTAGGTGCAGAAATAGAGTGGGTAGACCGAAAACACTTTTGTTCCGTAGCCAGTCGTGCCATGCGTCGACTTTTGGTTGATCATGCCCGTGCTAAAAATGCAGACAAACGCAGTGGCAGTCAACAGCAAGTGACTTTAGTGACGGAGCTACCGAACCAATCGATTGAAATCCAAGATATATTGGCTCTGGATCAAGCCTTGATAAAACTGGCCGAATTAGACCCAAGAAAGTCACAAATCATAGAATTGATCTATTTTTCCGGACTTTCACATGAAGAAATTGCCGATTTATTAACAGTATCTCGGACCACCATTCACCGGGAGTTTAAATTTTGTAAGGCTTGGTTAAAACGCGAGCTGGGCAGTTAATCATGAACATGAATCAACACCGCATTGAACAAGTCTTTCATCTGGCCAGTGAGCTACCTAAAATTGAGCAAGAAGAATTTGTCCGTCAACAGTTACAAAATGATCCTCAAGCTATTGAGGAAGTACTTGGCTTATTGGCAGTTGAGGATCAGGACTCTGTTGTTGTAGATCGCATTCTGAACAGCCCACAACAGGTATCGCAAAAGGTGATACAAGATCATCAGTTAGAGCGCGTGGGTTCTTATTTAATTGAAAAAGAAATCAGTCACGGTGGGATGGGACGGGTATTTTTAGGGCGTCGTGATGACGAAGCTTATGAAAGCAAGGTCGCGATTAAGTTGGTGCGGGTTGAGAAGAACAGTGAATGGGCAGAAAAAAGATTCCTTGAAGAAAGGCAGATTCTGGCTCGGTTAAATCACCCTAACATAGCCATTCTACTGGATGGTGGAACCACTGAGCAGGGACAGCCTTATGTGGTGATGCAATACATTGATGGTCAAGCAGTTAATGATCACTGTAAAAACAATGTATTGGCTATTGAAGATAAATTAAAGTTGTTCAACAAAATAGTCAGCGCCATCAGTTATGCCCATAAGAACCTGGTGATTCACCGTGATATCAAGCCTGCGAATATATTGGTTGACTCAGCAGGAGAACCTAAATTACTTGACTTTGGTATTGCTAAAATCATCAATGATGAATTGGGCACTGGTGATGTCACCCAAATGGGCATCATGACGCCTTCTTATGCCAGCCCTGAGCAAGTGCGAGGAGAAATGATCTCCACTGCATCTGATATTTATTCATTGGGGATCTTGTTGTATGAGTTGTTGGCAGAACAGCCGCCTTTTGATGTGGGTACAGGAGCACCCGCAGAAGTGGTCAAAGCCGTTTGTAACACCGAACCAGTTCCTCCCAGTAAAAAGGTGATTAAACCCACACTGGCCAAATCCTTACAAGGCGACTTGGATAATATAGTTCTGAAAGCCATTCAGAAAAACCCAGCTGAACGCTATGGCTCTGCCGATGAATTCATTGCTGATATTGAGCGCCACTTATCTGGTCATCCGGTGGAGGCTGCTGGTAATTCAACTTGGTATAAACTGTCGAAATTTGCTCGCCGCAATTGGATTGGACTGACAACAGCCGGTTTGTTTTTAATCACCATAGCCAGCCTGGTTGGTTTTTATACCAATAGACTCTCCAATGAACGTGATCGTGCTGTTCAGGCAGAAGCTGCAGCTAAAAAAGAAGCTGAAACAGCCAGTCGAGTTTCAGATTTTTTAACGGATTTGTTTGCTGCCAATGACCCAATAGAAGGCGTAGGTGGCAAAAATATGAGTGCCCGTGAACTCTTGGATATGGGTTCAAAATCAATTAACGAAGCATTAGATGAAGAACCACAAACCAAAGCGCATTTGCTAAGAACCATCGGATTAGCCTACTTTAACTTGGATGAACATGAAGTGGGAATTAGACACCTTAGGGAATCTTTGGCCATACATCGAGAATCATCAACGGCATTGGTTCAAGCCGAAGCTTTGAATCGATTGGGTAATTTGCTGCGTCAAGTCGATGAATATGATGAAGCAGTGATGATGTATAGAGAAGCATTGGCTTTACATGAGTCCGACAATGGTGAGCCTACTTGGGAATTGGCGGATTCGTATAATAATTTTGGCTTATTGATATATTACTTGGCACAGTTTGATGAAGCCGAAATGTATCTTAAAAAAGCCATCAAAACCCACAGCGCTTTAGCGGCTAGTATAGAAGATTCAGAAGAGAGGTATAGATCTTTATCTTCTGTTGGGATCAGTATGCACAACCTCAGTTTGATTCAGAGAGTCCTGGGTAAGTACCAAGAAGCTGAAAAAACGACTAGAGAGTCACTGGACATCACTGCAAAACACCGTGAAGGTGGCGCTGATTTAATTTCTTGGGCCGTTTCTTTACAACAACTGGGCCGCATTCAAAACGACTTAGGGCGTTTCAAAGAAGCATTGGATACATTAAACAAAGCTATTGAAAAACATCGGGTGCACTACGAGGAAGGTAACTCAAGTATGGGCACGGTATGGAGCAGAATTGCCAACAGTCATCATGCTTTGGGTGAATATGAGTTGGCCGAACAATTTTATCAAAAGGCACTTGAAATTTTCAGTGATTCAAATGGTATAGATTCATCATTGTTTGTTTATACAGAAACCCAATACGGTTCTTTTTTAAGACAAAGAGGACTGCTGTCTCTTGCCGAACAGGCGTTGCGCCACAGTCTAAAAGTCAATCAAGATTTATATATACCTACCCACCCAAACACCGCGTTAGCTGGGGCTGAATTGGCTGCAGTGTTAGTTGAAACTGGTCAAATACCCGAAGCCACTGAATTGATTGATACCTCAATCTCCGGGTTTAAAACACACTTTAAAGACGACCATACAGAATTGGCTTGGGCCAGATTAATCAAAAGTAAAATCTTGAGAGAATCGTATCAGCTTAATGAGGCTAAAGATTGGTTTGATCAAGCTTTTGTGGTTATTGAAAAAAACCAACAGCAAAACCCAATCCATTATGCAGAAGCTCAATTAGAACAAGCACAAATGGCAGCCAGTCAAGGCCAATGTAATTCACATCAGACTCATTTAACAGCAGCGATAAAAACTTTGCATTTAATCGATCCCAAGCACGATCTGGCGCCCTTATGGGAAAAGTTATTTCAATGCGAGGAACAGTAAACTACTGCTAAAAAGATTAAGTTAACTGGTCGATTAAATCTTTGAAGTAGGGAAAGTATATCCGGCCCCACATGGGGTTTTTCTCAAAACAATGCACCTGGTTTGATGCTGCGTCAATAATAACAGGTACTGTAAATGCAGCCCATTTTTTGCCACTTTTTAAAGTTTTGCAGTACTCAATAACACCCGCATCTAAATGTTTTGAAATAAGTATGGTGATAACACCGACACCTGATTGCAATCCCCTTGGCCAGCCTTTGTAATTCTTCTTGGAATAATCAAATGATTGACCTAACATGCGTTCCATCAATTCTTCGGTAACGAGTTTGTCACCAAGGTCAATAGCAACAATGAATGTATTCAACTGGGTGGCAAACCACCGCCATTTAAACAGTTTTTCGTAACCAACCACTGTGGGGAAGCCATCAATTGAGTCATTCGAGTGAAAAATTGATTTGCTTTTTAAATTTTCTTGAATAGATTCTAATGTCATTTTGGCACCTTAATTGAGTTAAATATTCTGGCTTGGTTTGGGTTCGTCAAATCAGTATATTTCATGGCTCAATCGCCTTCAAATATCAGAACACTCAAAGTTTTAACTTATTCAGTAAATGTGAACTGGTACACTTTTTATGGCTCTAATAACAACAAATAATTTCGTCCATTGCGATAAACATTCAATAAAGGATCTTTTATGGAGCGTTTAACACCTTGGGATAACTGTTTCAAATTCATGATTTCAGTTTTATTCACTGAGGTGATCAAATCGCCAGCTCTTAAGCCTAAATCCCAAGCGGTTGAACCACGCTCAATTTCTTCCAGTAAAACACCTTGAAAACGTTCTCGGTATTGTACCGGCAAATTAGTGAGCAATGTCCCTTTGAGCAGCGGGTGTAACTCTTGACCATTGATTTCATTGCGGTCGGCTTCAGTGATTGTCGTCAATACATTTTTGGCTCGATCATTGCGCAAGTAATCTATAGCCACTTGTGAATTCAGTTCAATCAAACCTTCGTAATTTTCAAACTGTTTCTGATTGTTGATGCGATCGCCATTCAGTTGAGTAATGATGTCTCCAGGTTTTAAACCCGCACGGTCAGCCGGTGAGTCAGGATCAACCGAAGTGACCAAGACACCTTTTTTCTGCTCTACATCAAAAGCCCTGGCCAAGCGTTCGGTGATGTCTTGCACACCCATGCCAAGCGAGCCACGTCTGACTGTCCCATACTGGACCAGTTGATTCATCATGCGCTTGGCCAATGATGAAGGAATGGCAAAGCCAATCCCAACATTTCCACCAGAAGGTGAAAAAATAGCAGTGTTAATACCCACCAATGAGCCATTCAAATCAATCAAAGCCCCGCCTGAGTTCCCTGGGTTGATCGAAGCATCAGTTTGAATGAAGTTTTGATAACCCAGCCCACTTAAACTGGTGCGACCTAATGCACTGACAATCCCAGAGGTGACCGTTTGACCCAAGCCAAAAGGGTTGCCGACAGCCACCACGAAATCACCCACTCGCAATGCCCTTGAATCTGCCAAAGGCAAAGCGGTTAAATTTTCAGCATCAATTTGAATCACAGCCACATCGGTGCCATCATCGGATCCTAACAATGTGGCGTTATAAGTACGACCATCATGCAGCACTACAGAGATGTCATCGGCATCACCAACCACATGATGGTTGGTTAAGATCAGGCCTTTGACAGCATCAACGATCACACCTGAGCCCAATGATTGGGTCACACGTTCACGCGGTGTATTGGGTAAACCATAAAACCAACTGTAAAATTCACTGTTTCTGGAACGCACGTACTGAACTGATTTGGTATTGATGTTAACCACAGCTGGCGTAACTTGTTCCAGAATGGGGGCCAAGGAGGGTAAGGCTTGGCCATTAACGGCAGGTGGTAAACCTGCCTTAACTGATGCTGTTACCAACATCAGTAAAAATATATAAAGCTTTTTCATAACTAATTCTGATTCGTAACTTAAATTAAAGTTCCTTTCCTCGAGGTGTTCTCCTAAAATAGTCGCTTTCAGTAAAAAATCAAGTCCATGTCTATTCAACCCAGCTTCATTCAACAACTAGAGCAATCGCAAGATAAAAATAATTCCTTGGTTTGTGTGGGGTTAGATCCAAATGTGGATAAAATCAATGCCTTGGGTTTAGATTTATTACCTTGGCTTAAGGGCATAGTCGATGCTACGGCAGCACATGTGTGCGCTTTTAAACCGCAAATTGCGTATTTTGCTGCGCTCAAAGCAGAAGAGGAACTGACCCAAATCATTCATTATATTCACAGCAGTTATCCAGAAATTCCTGTCATTTTAGACGCCAAACGTGGAGACATCGGCAGCACTGCTGAACAATATGCTGCAGAGGCATTTAAACGTTACCAAGCCGATGCAGTAACGGTCAATCCTTATATGGGTGGTGATACCATAGCGCCCTACACATCGCACAAAGATAAAGGTGTGGTGGTGTTATGTAAAACTTCAAACGCTGGTTCTGGGGAGTTACAAAACCTCAAGTTAGATAATGGTAAAACCCTGTTTCAAGAAGTGGCGCACAAGGCATCTAATGATTGGAATACCAACCACAATGTCTTACTCGTGGTGGGTGCAACCTATCCTGAAGAATTGGCCCAAATCCGTCAAACGGTGGGAGAGATGCCATTACTGATCCCAGGCATTGGTGCGCAAGGTGGTGATGTGGAGGCCACATTAAAAGCAGGCCTCAGATCCGATGGTTTAGGACTGATCATATCTTCATCAAGAGGCATTATTTATGCTGGCGAGAGCCAAGAAAATTTCACCCAAGCAGCTGAAGATGCTTGTGTTGAATTGAAAAATACGATTAATCGGTACCGATAAACATTAATTATGTGGCACTCCTGAGTGTATTTTGAATTTTCAATCGCAAACACTCCTAAACTATCTTCGTTCCATCCGAATCCAAAAAATACCCTCATCCCAGCCGAGCTTAAAAATAGTTACAATTTTTAATTTAGAGAGTCAATCTTCCCCTTCGTCGTTCCAGCCGAGCTTTAGCGAGAGCAGGAATCTAGGTGCGTGATTTTTCAAATTTATAAAAATCATAATAAAATAATATCGATTTTTAAACTCTGGGGTCATAGACAAAGTGTAACTTTAAATTATGGTATCTTCTAATTACGACTTACTAGTTTTTTGCTGGTTTTACTCGTTACCAAGCTC
>CALDFB010000138.1 GCA_937942365.1 uncultured Marinicella sp.
TCTGCTTTTGGAAACACAGACTTTAAAATAGGCCGCCAAATCACAACTTGGGGCACAGGTGATTTACTTTTTATCAATGACTTATTCCCTAAAGATTGGGTCTCATTTTTCAGTGGGCGTTATGACAACTATCTTAAAGCACCTGCTGATGCTTTACGTATTACCAGTTATTTTAAGCCAGTCAATTTTGACTTAGTCATTTCGCCAACCGCTGAACCCAGTCGCTTTATCAACGGTGAACGTTTTTCATTGTTTTCCCCCTTGTTGGGTTCACAAGCGGGCGGTGATGAAGTCATTAACCCCAAAAACTCGACGCAAACAGAAATAGCACTGCGTTTATTCAAAAATATCAACGGTCATCAATTGGCTTTTTATGGCTACCACGGCATTGAAAAATTACCTACCGCCATTGATGACAACAATGATGCCTTCTTTCCTGAAAAGCGTGTTTTTGGGGCCAGTTACCAAGCAGCTTTAGGAGCAGGTATATTTAATGTAGAAGTGGGTCATCATCATTCTAAACAGGACAAAAATGGGGATAATCCATTGGTCCCCAACTCGCAATGGCGGGCATTGCTCGGGTACAACAAAGAACTGATCAAAAAGCTTAATTGGGGTGTGCAGTTTTACCTTGAACATACCCAAGATCATACTGCATTGTTAAACAATTCTCTGAACCCGCAGTTTGAGCCTGTGCAAAATCGGCATGTCATCACCAACCGTTTGACCTATCAAGCATTACAGGACAAGCTCACCTGGTCATTGTTTTTGTTCTACTCACCCAGCGATGAGGACAGTTATTGGCGACCTTCAGTGAATTATCGCTACAACGATCAATTGAACTATTCATTGGGAGCCAGTATATTCAAAGGACAAAAAGCACATACCTTCTTTGGTCAGTTTGAAGATGCCAGTAATGTATATTTTAGATTGCGGTATTCATATTGAGCATGTCGTATAGAGTATGATTTACCTAATCTAATGCCTATGCTAAGTCATCATTAGATGGTGCGAACCAATAAAAGGTGGTTGCTGCTTTAGAAAAGTCTATCAGACGATCATGAATACCATCTTCGGTTAAACCCAGCATGCATTCTAAATGAGATTGAAATCGTCTGACTTCGCAAGCAAAAGCCCAAAAGTAAAGCCCGTGTTCAGTGCCATTCCCAAAAGGGTCGCTGCGTCGGTATATTTTCATCGCTTGACCATCAATTTTAAGGTCAGTACGACTGATGTGAGAATCTTCAGGCATTTTATCACCTGCCAGTTTTCTGTTCTCGTCTTTGGAACGCCCAACAACCAGGCCTTGCTGGTGGTCAGAAAGTTGTTTAAAAGCCGTCAAACCATGAATCCATTTCTGGCTCAAAACATAGGAGCCGCCAGCACCAACTTGTCCATCCGGTATCAGCGCTGCCAATTGTCGAGCATTTTCTCAGTGATTGCTTGATAGTTCAATCAAACTGTAACTTCAAATGTAAACGTTTTTATATTCAGTGAATGAGATAAAAGGATTCAGTCGACTGTGAGTTGATTAATTATAGCCAGATCCAGCCTGAGAATTTAAATCCCGTTATTTATGTATTCTTGTTATAATCAAGATAAGGGTTCAAGGGTGAAGGCAAGATCATAAACCAATAGTATCTTCAGTGAACAGAAACGTGACCGTGTTTAAAAATTTAAGTCTGTGCAGCTTGTCGTTCTCAATTTGCAGAGATCATGGTAAAACACCATTTCAATCATTACTGAGATAATGCCTAGATATAACGACAATGTATAAGAAAATAAAATGTTATTAAGAAGAATCACAAAACACTTTTTATGACCATAACAAAACCAAGGTCATTGCGAGGAGGCACGACGCGGCAATCTGCCAAATCTGGATATTCTTCATGAGAGGACTCTACCCTTTGGGTGCCGTGACACCAAACGCAGGACAGTCGTTTTGCCGCGCGAAGCGACTCGAGGGAGAATGGCAGGCACCATGTAATAATCTTCAAATACGGCTTCGAACCTAACAGATTGCCGCAGTACCCAAAGGGCAGACCCTCGTTCCACTCCTTCGCAATGACTCAGCTATTTCAGGAATAATCAAATGTTACTAAGAAGAATAACAAAACACGTCACTGAGCAAAACTGGTTCGCCGTATTTATTGATTTCCTAATTGTTGTAGTTGGTGTGTTTATTGGTATTCAAGTGGCGAATTGGAACGAAACCCAATCGAATAAAAAAGGATTGGTTGCTTCACTCGAACGGCTTGACAGGGAAGTTTCACAAAACATCTCGAACATTGATAAAATATTGGTTTATTATGAAAAAAGCAAAAGTGACATGAGTTTTGGGCGCGAAGCTTTGAATTCATGTACCTACACACCTGAGGGGCAGAAGGCATTGGAAAGGATGTTTTTTGATTTTGTGGAAGATGTCCAGCCCAATTTTGTAACAGTTGTGGCTGATCAATTGGCTGCAAAGGACAGTTATCAAGATTTGTTATCCATTGAATTGAGAATGGGTTTTGGTGACTATATTGCAGATTTGCAAGAGGAGGGGGAACAGCTTAAAAGCCATTACGATAACATGTGGGCACATCATGTGAATAAGCACCCATTTGTTGATGCGTATTTTTCTCATGATGTTAAATCTCTTGAAGATTATTCCGGTTGGGGGTTTAGGTTAGGTAAGTCTTTTGAGGATATATGCTCAGATGCCTCATTCAGAAACCGGTTTATTAACACTTTAGGGTTTTATACTTCTATTAATTATCGATTAGTCAAGATTAAAGAAAAAGCTGAAAGCTTTCAACTGTTGTTAAAGAAAGAATTGAGAGAGGATTGATACAGTTGAGTTGAGATTAATTCATGCATAAAAAAAGCCCAGATAAGGATGCCTGAGCTTTTGTTATAAAAGTTAATGTTTAAATCAATAATACACTTTAAACTCAGCATAACAGTTGTTGGTCACATAAAGTTGACCTTGTTGGTTGACTCCCCAGTTGCCTTGGCATGGGTATCTACCCGCGCTGATCTCACGTTTCATTTCAACGTCCCTGAATGGGCCATCTGTATTGCAAATTTTGACTTCGTTTCGTCTTGACTTACATTTCACTTTCTTGGGTAAGCGGTTAACAGGTGCTTGGGTGTGGCCACCATTTGAGTAGGTCATGAATTTTGCTCTACATCCATCTTTAACCCAAATTCCATTGTTATCATAACCCCAGCGATTATCGCAGTTTACGTTTGATAAGTTCTGTACAAATTCGACTCGTCCTGATGTATTGGCTTGGCAGGTTCTGACTTGGCCATAATTAGACTCACATATAACTTCTCTGCCTTGGTTCCCATGATTGTTCGAATAGCTTTGTTCTTGGTATTCAACCACTCTGAACTGGGCATGACAGCCTTCACGAACCCAGATACCGTGATTTGAGTAACCCCAGTTACCGCGACATGAGTTCCTGTTAGAATGACCCATTTCCTGAACCAGTTCAATGCTTTGTAATGCAGGAACTTGACAGTGAACAAGTCTGGAACCTGTGGCCCTACATTCAACCAAACCATCACGAAGTCCATTGTTGTATGGGTCATTGTAATTATTTCTGTTGATTCTGAAATCAGCTTTACAGCCATTGGCCACCCAAATTTCATTTTGATTGAATCCCCAATTACCTCGACAGCTGCGGTTACTCAGTTGATGAATCAGTTGAACGTCTGCACCTTGTAAGTTTGAGACGCAAGTTTGACGGCGGTAGTTGTATGACTCACAACGCACCACATCATTGGATTGTCCATAGTGATTTTGGTAACGGTCAATTTGGAATTCTGCACGACAACCATTGGTTACCCAGACACCATAGTAATCATAACCCCAATTACCCTGACAGTTGTTGTAGCCAACTTGTCGAACTAACCTAACCCCACCGTTGGTATCTGCACGACAATGTTTTCTTTGTCCCTGATATGACTCACAAAGAAAACGGTCTCCTGAACCATATGAATTATTACCCCAGTTTTTATTGCTTTTGCTTTGATTAAACTGTTCTTCTGTAGAGTTATTCTTACTGCTTAACTGATTCAATTGCTTGTTTTTTGTCTTAACTTCTTGCGCACAAACAAAGCCTGTGAACAGCATCAGACAAAAGATAATTGATTTTTTCATGACATTTCTCCTTCGAATTGATAGTAATTATTTTAACCATAGAAAAACCAAATGACAGTAATAATTGTAAACAAGTATGAATGAATCAATCACTGGATACTAACAACCACCTACAATTAAGCCAATAAACCACCATCCACAGGCAAGCTGACTCCAGTGATGTATTGAGCTGCATTTGATGCCAAAAATAAATACGCCGGTGCGATTTCTTCTGGTTGTGCTATTCTTCCTAAAGGAATTTGCGGCAAGATCATTTTCAGCATGTTTTCGTTTTGGGTTAGGGCAGAGGCAAATTTGGTGTCGGTTAAACCAGGTAAAATGGCATTAACGCGGATACCAAATGGGGCACATTCTTTAGCAAAACTTTCAGTCATGGAAATGATGGCTGCTTTTGATGCCGAATACAGTGATTGATTGTAGCCTGAAGTGCGGCCATTGACTGATGAGGTGTTGAGTATAACACCAGATTTTTGTGCCCGCATTTGTTGGCCAGCCAGCTGGCTCATGTGAAAGTAACCTTCAATATTAACTTCTATGGTTTTTTGGATGGCAGAATACCCCATGTCTAAGACGTTACCGAAATAGGGGTTGGCAGCGGCATTATTGATCATCACATCTAATTGGCCAAACTGAGTCATGGTTTGCTCGATCAAATTTTCACGGGATGCTTTGTCACCGTTGTGACAAGTGATTCCTACCGCCTTACCGCCTTTAGCACGAATGGCTGTTGCTACAGCGTCAACACCTTCTTGTGAACGTGAACTGACAATGACTTGAGCCCCTTGTTCAGCGAATTGGTGTGCTATGGCTTCTCCAATACCTCGACTGGCCCCTGTTATAAGGACCACTTTATTCAGAAATTGATTCATGTTTTTCTCGGTTAAATTTAATTTAATATTAGATAAAATGAGTAGGTTATTTTCACAACTGGTCTATGGCTTGTTTTATAATCAAATCACGGACCATACCCAATGGTTTAAATGCAGGGTTGTCTGACTGCCCTTTTTCATAACGGTGGTATATTTGTTGCAGTATAACGGCCAAACGAAATAAACCATAAATGTAATAGTAATGATAATTATCTATAGATTGTCCACTGGCTAAACAGTATTGGTGTACCATTTCATCACGAGACAGCATGCCATCTAGGTAAGTGGGCATCATACTGATTTGTCTCAATAGCTCATGATCTGACGACTCAAACCAATATGCCAACGAACACCCTAAATCCATCAATGGATCTCCAATGGTGGTCATTTCCCAGTCCAATACGCCAATAATTTTATCAGGCTTTTTCGCATCAAAAACCACATTGTCAAACTTGTAATCATTGTGAATCAAAGTATACTTCCGATTATCTTTTGGTTGATTGTTAACTAGCCATTTGATGACAGGCTCGGCCAAGTCTTTTTTAGGTGCTACTTGAGTGTACCGATGAATCCAGCCTGAAATTTGTCTGTCTATGTAGCCAGATCCTTTGTTAAAGTGTTGTAGGTTATCAGTAGATGCATTGTGTAACTGATGATGTACTTTGATCAACTCTTTACATAATAAACTTAAGTCAAAGTTTTGATATATCTCTGGCAGTTGTTTCCTGATGATGATGCCATTGATCGGCTGCATCAAATAGAATTCACGTTCAAATACATTTTTATCAGTGCACATCAAAATCACTTTTGGACACAATGGAAAGTCGGCATGTAGTTGTTCGAGCAACTGGTATTCGCGGTGCATATCGTGTGCACCTTTTGCTTTGGTTCCAGGAGGAGATGTGCGCATGATCCATTCATTTGTTGAGTCTTTGATGGAGTAAGTTAAGTTGGAGGCACCACCTTTGAAAGCCTTGAATGTGATTTGACCATTGGTGTTGAGGTGTTTGGTGAGGTAATTGATGATGTTCTGTTGTTGTGCTTGATTCATGATTTAACTTCTAGTAATTGATACACACTGAGTAATAAATTGGCCACATATTGATCTGCATTGATGTTTTTTTGTTGGTATTTCCATGATTTTAAATACCATTCTTGAAGCATAACTTTCAGCATGGGGGCTACAAATTCTGGATTGGTGCAGGTACACATACCTTTTTTATTGGCATGAATGATGTGTTGATATATGGCATTCTCCATATTTTGTTCAGAAGCAATGATGGTCTCAATCAACGGCTTTTCTAAACTTTTGGCTTCCATAAAGACAAAGTAGAACCATTTTTTTAATCGCTGACTTAAGTATACGTGCCTGGCTAAAAGTTCATTGAGTTCGAAAATGGGGTCATTTTCTGTCTGTTCTGAAATTTTTAAACAGGTTTGAGCCATATGAACCATGGCTGAGTGAACCATTTCAGCTATTTGAGATTTCTGAGTAAAGTATTTATACAGTCCACCCATGCTGATGCCTGATTCTTGACTTAAATCTCTCAGCGTCATGGCTTGGAAGCCAGTGCGGTGTGACAGTTTAAATACACATTCAATAATGGTTTTGAATTTTTTGGTGGCAATGTTGCGGTTTTTCAGGTTCAGCTTTTGGTGGTTTAAATCGAATAAGCACGTCCACTCATCACCGATCAAGGTTTTGAACTCTTGTTTAAATGTTTCGTAAGTGAGGTTAATCAATGGTTTTGGTCGCTGGATTTAAGTAGGCTTTTGGCCAATGATATTTTATGAACTTCATCCGGTCCATCGTAAATTCTGGCTGCGCGCTCTTCTCGGTAGAAAAAAGCCACTATGCTGTCATCAGTCATGCCCAAAGCACCCATGGATTGTAAAGCATTGTCTATGACTGATTGTAGCATGTTAGCACATTCAAATTTTATCATTGAAATGTGGTGTTTTGCGGCATCAAATCCTTGTTCGTCAATAATTTGTGTTGTTTCCATAACCAAAGCTCGAGATGCGTTCATGGCAGCAAAAGATTCTGCAATTTTACTTTGGATGATGGCTTGATCAGCCAGCGTGCTGTTGGGTGTGATTTGGCGTTGTTTGACGTGTTGACACATCAAATTAAAACAGCGCTTTGCTATTCCAATCCATCGCATACAATGTTGGATGCGGCCAGGGCCTAACCGCTGTTGGGCCATTTTAAATCCTTGGCCACGTTGGCCAATTAAATGGTTACTAGGCACTTTACAGTCTGTGAATTTAACTTCACTGTGTGAAAAATAACCTGAACCAGCATGTCCCATTACCGGGATATTGCGCAGGTTTTTATAGCCTGTATTCTCAAGTGGTACAATGATCATACTGGCGCGTTGGTGACGCGGTGCTTCTGGATCTGTTACTGCCATAACTATGGTGAATTTTGCGCCATCGGCTGCAGTGGTGAACCACTTTGTTCCGTTAATGACCCAATGATCACCAACCAGTTCTGCTGTGGTGTCCAATAAAGTTGGGTTTGATCCAGCTGTGTGTGGTTCCGTCATGGCAAAACAACTTCGAATCTTGCCTTCAGAAAGAGGCAGTAAAAAGTTGGATTTGATAAAGTCATTAGCGTACATATGCAACAGTTCAGCATTGCCAGCATCTGGTGCTTGGCAACCGAAACAATAGTGCCCCAAGGGAGACTGGCCTGCCACTTCAGCAATTTGAGCCAGTTGTTTGGTGCTTAAATTCATGCCTCCCACAGATAAAGGTAAATTGGGTGCCCATAAATTTTTGGTTTTGATGGCAGATCTGAGTTGGTCTAATTGTTTGAACAGTGGCTTCCACTGTTGGCTCAAAAGTAGGGGTTCAAGTGGAATAACCTGTTCATTGATGATGCTTTGAATGTCGTTAAGCATATCTGAAAATTCACCTTGCTTCATTGGCTGCATTGAGCTTTGATTCATATTTTTGTGTGTTTGTTAGATTGTTTATATTATGAGACCTCTGCATAAGTCTAGATCTCATTATTTTATAGTATTCGATTATAACAAAAAGCGAGTGATTGTTCGCTTTTTTTGTTATGATGCAGCAATGAACGATAATACCTTGAAAAATGATAATTCTAAAATAAATATGAGTGCGCCTAAAGTTATGGTAATTACCGGTGCTGCCAGTGGGTTAGGGCAAGCTTTGGCGATCAATGCAGCCAGTTCAGGTTATGCAGTGGCTGTTGCCGATGTGCAAGATGAAGCCGGCTTAGCAACAGTTGAACGTATCAATAAAATGGGTGCGGATGCCACTTATTTTCATTGTGATGTTGCTGACAGCCAGGCATTAATCTTATTAAAAGATCAAGTGATCAAACATTTTGGTTATGTTGATGTGATGGTCAATAATGCAGGTGTGGGGTCACAAGGTTATTTAGAAACCACAACCGAAGCCGAGTGGGAGCGTCAATGGCAAATCAACCTCATGGGAGTGGTCAGAGGGTGTCAGGCGTTTATCCCAGAATTGCGCAAGCGTTCTGATGCCTCTATTGTTAATGTGGCCTCATTTGCAGCGATTGCCTTGGCACCTGGTGTGGCATCTTACAATGTAGTGAAAGCAGGTGTTCATGCCTTGAGTGAAACATTGCGATGTGAATTGGCAGCTGACAACATTGCGGTGAGTGTGGTTTGCCCTGCGTTTTTTCAAACGAATTTAACTGACTCTATGTTGGGCACTGATGATAAAGTCAAACAACAAATAAATCGGTGGATGAGTAACTCAAAATACACGTCCAATGATGTGGCACAAATGATTTTAAATGCCATTGAAAAACAACAATTCATGGTTCTGTGTGACAGTCAAACCAAATGGCAGTACCGTATTTCAAGGTGGTTTCCAAACTATTTTTTCAAACAAAAACTAAAAATGATCAAGAGGATGTTTAAATGACTGAAAACACTTCATCAACATCCAATTGGATGATCTATGGTGCCACTGGATATTCTGGCCAGTTAATACTAGAACGCGCAATAAATGAGGGTATGAAACCGATAGTTGCAGGCAGAAGTGAAGATAAGGTAAAAGCACTGGCCACTCAATATGATTTGCCATATCGGGTATTTGATATCAAAGCTTTAGCAAATTCTGATGCACTGATAAGTCAAGTTGATTTGGTGTTGAATTGTGCAGGCCCCTTTTCTCAGACTGCAGAAGTGATGATCCAAGCTTGCTTAAAACAACAAGTCCACTACATTGATATCACCGGTGAGATTGATGTATTTGAATTGGCTGCGAGTCTGAATGATGCAGCAGTGAACAGACAAGTTGTGTTGTGTCCAGGCGTTGGTTTTGATGTGATTCCAACTGATTGTGTGGCAGGTAAATTAAAAGATTTGATGCCTGATGCCACACATTTAGCTTTGGGGTTTGATTCACGTTCAGGCTTCAGTCCCGGTACGGCTAAGACTTCAGTTGAAGCTTTGCCAAGTGGCGGCAAGGTGAGAAAAGGTGGCAAAATTGTCACTGTTCCATTGGCAGCAAAAACCAGAAAAATTGACTTTGGTGGTGGTGAAAAATTAGCCATGACCATTCCTTGGGGTGATGTATCCACGGCCTATCACAACACCCAAATTCCGAATATTGAGGTTTATATACCAGGGTCACCAGGTATGGTTAAACAGCTTAAAAGAATGAATTGGATCAAACCAATTCTGGGTTTCAAGCCGGTGCAAAACTTGATCAAAAAGCGTATAGAGAAAAAAGTCAAAGGTCCTGATAAGGCCACTCGAGCCAAACTAACCACCTTTGTATGGGGTGAGGTTAAAAATGAAGCTGGTGATGTTAAGGAATACAAAATAGAGGTGGCCAATGGCTATGAAGTGACAGCTGATGGAGCTGTTCTGGTTACGCAAGCTTTATTGAATGAACATGCGGGTGCCTTTGGGTATCATACGCCGAGCACGCTCTTGGGAAATGATTTGATAGAAAAAATACCTGGAACCAAACCTTAAAAAGGCTGTATTTATTTAGTTTCGTTTGAATCATTCCTAACCCCATTGCTGTGAATGATTTGCGATATATTTAAATTTAAGACAGAAACTGTTTGGATAATTCATCCAAAAAAGCACGCTGTTTCTCGTCTAAGAATGGGGCAATCATTTGTAGTATGTGAAATATGCCGTGAGATAATTTCTTTTGTTCATCAAAGGTGTCATCGAAGATGGCCACCGAATAATTAAGCCAAAAGGTCGAGGTCAACGCAATTTGGTCAGCCAAGTTAGCCGTTGTCCTTTGGTTTGCGTCAATAATGCCTTCGTTTCTGAGTTGTTCTAATATATCCAACGCTGTTTGTGACTTCATCGCAAGAATATGCCTGAAGTGCCGCTTTAAAAATTCTATGCGGTTCATCAATTGAATCAAGTTTCGATACAAAAATCGATACTCGACAATGACGTCAAAAACCATATTTAAATACAACCACATGTCTTTCATGGAAGCGTGGTTTAACTCTGTTGATTCCAAAACTGATTTAATCTTTTTTTCATACTGTAAAAAGATTTGCCAGATGATGTCATCTTTGCTTTTGTAATGGTAGTATAAGTTTCCCGGACTGATGTCCATCTCGTCAGCAATGTGATTGGTGGTTACATTGGGTTCACCCTCTTCATTGAATAGCATCAATGCAGTGTTTAATATACGCTCTTTGGTTTTCACGTTTGGAGTTGGGTTAACTACTTAACTTGATGACTAAATCAATATACTGTTGTTGTGCTTCTTCGCTGTTGGTGCCTTGTAATTTTTCCCAAGCTTCGTATTTGGCAGCCCCTACAAAATCAAAAAAACCTGGTTTATCACCTTGTACATCCCCAGCTGAACCTTGTTTGTATAAAGCATATAATTTCAGCAGTGTGGCATCATCGGGTCTTTGGCTTAATTTTTTTATTTCTTTCTGTGCATTCTCAAATGCATCATTTAATTCAGTCATGGTATGATTATCGAAAAATTGAATAACCATCATTTTGGCACGATTTTAAATCTGCGGTCAATCAAATAACGGGAGAATACTGAATGTCATATTTCATTACGGGTGCCACAGGCTTTGTTGGAAGACACTTGTTAGAGAAACTTTTTAAAAGATCAGGACAGCTTTATCTGTTGGTTCGTTCAGGTTCAAAAGCTAAATTAAAAAGTATGCTAGAAGACATGGATGCGCCCATGAAGCGGATTCATATGGTCACTGGCGATTTGACTAAAAACAGTTTAGGCGTCAGTAAGAAAAATCGAGATTCGATGGCTGGTAAAATCAAACACTTCTATCATCTGGCTGCTATATATGACATGAGCGCTGGTTTGGATGAACAAATGGCAGCGAATGTAGATGGTACTAAACACGCTGTGACATTGGCAGCGAGTATCAAAGCGAAATGTTTTCATCACATTTCTTCTATTGCTGCTGCTGGCATGTATCCCGGTGTATTTCGGGAAGATATGTTCGAAGAAGCAGAAGAACTCGGTCACCCGTATTTTAAAACCAAACATGATTCTGAGGCAGTGGTCAGAAACAGTTGTCAAGTTCCATTTAGAATATATCGACCTGCTATGGTTTTGGGGCACTCTAAAACTGGAGAGATTGATAAAATTGATGGTCCATACTATTTCTTTAAATTGATTCAAAAACTGCGTAATACCTTTCCTAAATGGATGCCGATGATGGGCATTGAAGGTGGTCGTTTAAATATGGTTCCTGTTGATTACGTGGTGGATGCCATTGATCATATTTCACATAAGAAAGGTCTTGATGGTGGATGTTTCCATATCACCGACTCTAAACCTAAACGAATTGGCAATGTTTTGAATCTATTTGCTGATGCTGCCAATGCGCCGCAAATGAATATGCGCATTGATGCCAGGATTTTTAACTTTATTCCAGGTGCAGTCAAACAAGGGTTGATGATGCTTTCACCTGTGAAACGGATTCGTTCACAAGTATTTAATGACTTGGGTATTCCACCAGGTATTTTGACCTTCATAAATTACCCAACAAGGTTTGATGATCGTGAAACGCAAAAAGCACTGAAGGGTTCAAAAATAAAACTACCGGCTTTGAAAAAATATGCTTGGCGGTTATGGGACTATTGGGAACGTAATCTTGATCCTGATTTATTTATCGACCGTTCACTGTCAGGACGGGTTAAAGACAAACGGGTGATGGTCACCGGTGCAACTTCAGGAATTGGCTTGGCTGTTGCAGAAATGTTGGCTGATGCAGGTGCGCACTTAATTATTGTGGCCAGAGGCCAAGAGAAGTTAGATGAAACTGCCAAAGCATTGAAAAAGAAAAAAATCAAAGTGTCTTCATACACAGCTGATTTATCTGATGAAAAATCAGCTAAAAAGCTGGTCAAAGATGTCCTGAAGGACTTGGGTGGTGTAGATATTTTAGTGAATAACGCAGGGCGATCAATCAGACGCTCAATTGCTTTGTCTTATGATCGTTTTCATGATTTTGAAAGGACCATGGACTTGAATTATTTTGGTTCCTTGCGCCTGATTATGGGTTTCCTTCCAGGAATGTCAGAGCGAAGAAGTGGGCATGTGATTAATATTTCATCCATTGGTGTTTTGACCAATGCACCTCGATTTTCAGCTTATGTGGCCTCGAAAGCAGCTTTAGATGCATTTGCTCGATGCGCCGCTGCCGAATACAACGATCTGAATGTGGCTTTTACTACCATCAATATGCCTTTGGTCAGAACACCTATGATTGCACCAACCAAGATGTACAATAATGTGCCGACCATTTCACCAGAAGAATCGGCATTGTTTATTAAAGATGCCATCATCAGACGGCCACAAAGGGTGGCTACACGTTTGGGCGTTTTTGCTCAAGTTATGCATGCTGTGGCTCCTAAGTCAATGGAAGTCATGATGAATACAGCCTTCAATATGTTCCCTGATTCATCAGCCGCAAAAGGCGAAACAGGACAAGCTGCGCGAGAAGTTTCACCAGAACAAATGGCGTTTGCCAGTTTAATGAAAGGTGTTCATTGGTGATTGAATTTCTTTCTGGCAAAGAAATATTTACAGAATTTTTCTTTATCTGTCGTTACAATACGGCCGATTAAATAACTAAGTAATAGGAGTGGTTGAGTGTTTGAGATAGTCAGCAGTGGTGGTGTGGTGATGATTTTCTTATTGATCTTAATGGCCTTGGCTATGATGATCGTTGGTGAGCGGTTTTGGAGTTTACGTGATCAAGAAATCATTCCCAAAGAACTTCCCAATCAAGTCATTGAATGGTCTAAGAAGAAAAACTTGGATCAAAAACACATTGAACAATTAGCTGCCACTTCGCCGCTAGGAACTTTAATGGCAGTGGCTCTGCGTAAACGCAATGAATCCAGAGAGATTATCATTGAAGCTGTAGAAGATGCTGGACGACATTTGGCACACCAACTTGAAAAACCATTGAATTGGTTGAATGCCATTGGCGAAGTATCACCTTTGTTAGGTTTGTTAGGTACTGTGATTGGTATGATGAAAGTATTTGCCAATATCATGGAATTTGGTGTCGGTAATGCCAACCAATTGGCTGGTGGTATTTCACAAGCCCTAACAACCACCGCAGCGGGGTTAATTGTGGCGATTCCGGCGGTGTTGTTTTATCGACATTTTAAAAACAAGATCGCTGATCAAACCATTGTTATGGAACAGCAAGTGATGCAACTGATTGACTCTATCAGTCAAGATAAAGCATGAAAATATCCAGTCAACAACCTGAAAACAGAAAGTTGAATCTAACGCCGTTGATTGATGTGGTGTTTTTACTGTTGATATTTTTCATGGTCAGCACCACGTTTGAGAAGCAGGCAAAACTTAAAATCGAATTACCAGAAGCAAGCGCCAAGCCTGTGGTGTCAGAACAACAAGATCTGATCATCTCAATCAGTGAAAAAGGGGTGTTCTTTGTCAACAACAATGAGTTAATCAACGCCCAAAGTCAATCGCTTAAAAATGCACTACAACAAATTGTAAAAGATTCCAGAGATATGCCAGTGATTATTCGAGCAGATGCCAACGTGGCACACAAACATGTGATTATGGCAATGGATGTCCTTGGCAATATGGGGTTTGAAAAAGTTTCAATGGCAACCACGCAAGCCAGTGATGAGCCGTAATCAACTTAAAACTCGGTATTTGAATTGAAAACTACAACCTCCGACTTAAGCTATTGGGGTTTGATGAAATATGTCAAGCCCTATCGTTTGGTGTTTTTTATTGCCATAATAGGTACCGCCATTGACGCAGGAACTCGAGCCTTTTTTATGGCAGCGATTTCACCTATTTTAGAAAATGCATTTGATCAACAAGACCCTACCTGGATTAGATATTTGCCAGTCTTTGTGATTGGTATATTTTTGATCCGAGGTTTTGGTAGCTTTTTGGCTTCCTATGGTTTTACCTGGGTGGGACGAAAAGTGGTTAATGATCTGCGCAGACTGGTTTTTAAACAATATTTAACTCTGCCACAAACTTTTTATGATCAAAATTCTTCAGGAGGTTTGATCTCCAGAATGACTTATGACATTGAGCAGATGGCCAATGGCGTTTCAAAAAACTTTGTGATCATTGTTCGTGAAGTCTTGAGTGTCATCTTTTATTTGGGAGTCATGTTTTGGTACTCATGGAAATTGGCCTTAATTTCATTCATTGTTTTTCCATTGATTGGATTAATCATCACGGTGATTAACAAAAGGTTTCGACGCATTGGACATGGTATTCAAGACTCGATAGCTGATATCACTCAAACCGTGGAAGAAGTGGTTAAAGGGCAGCAAATTGTTAAAATATATAAAGGTTCCAGGCTTGAGGAAAACAAATTTAATCAAGAAATAAACACCAACAGACAATTGCAGGTCAAAATAGTTGCGACTCAAGAAGTGATGTCAACAGTGAACCTGATGCTGATTGCCATTACTTTGTCATTAATTATGTTTATGGCAGCCAAATCAGGTATGACAACAGCGGATTTCATGTCATTCTTTTTACCTATGATGGCTTTGGTGCCAACTATAAAAAATCTGTCATCAGTGATTGCCACCATTCAAACCACCATGGCTGCGGCTGACAGTGTGATGAGTGTGTTAAAACAATTGCCTGAAAAAGATACTGGCAAAGAGGTTCTAAACAGTGACCAAATTGCCATACGCTATGATCAAGTTGATTTTTCATATGATGATGAAGCGATTGCCCTTAAAAATATCAGTTTAGATATTTCAGTGGGTGAAAGTGTGGCTTTTGTTGGTGCTTCTGGAGGAGGAAAAAGTACTTTGGTTAACCTGATGCCTAGATTTTATGATGTCAGTGATGGTGGCATATTTGTGAATGATAAAAACATCAAAGATTATTCATTGGAAAGCCTCAGGGAGCATATGGCTTTAGTCAGTCAAGATGTGGTCCTGTTCAATGATACAGTCAGAAACAACATAGCTTATGGTTCACAGGCTGGATGTTCAGATGAGAGAATTCATTGGGCAGCAGAACAAGCCAACGCATTGGATTTTATCCATGGTTTGCCGCAAGGGTTTGATACAAACTTAGGTGATAATGGCACTCGGTTATCTGGCGGGCAGCGTCAACGCATTGCCATTGCCAGAGCGATCTTGAAAGATGCGCCGTTGTTGATATTGGATGAGGCCACATCGGCGCTCGATACTGAATCAGAGAAACATATTCAAGAAGCCTTAGAGAAATTAATGCAGAATCGGACCACTATGGTGATCGCTCATAGATTATCTACCATAGAGAATGTCGACAAGGTGGTCGTAATGGAACAAGGTAGGGTGGTGCAAACGGGTAGT
>CALDFB010000139.1 GCA_937942365.1 uncultured Marinicella sp.
GAATCAGCGAGTGGGTAACTAGGAAAGGTTATGGTGAAGATATCGGTCTATGGATTCAAATATTAAAATGTATGATGGCAGGTAACACCCTGGAAGAATGCATTGAAATAGTATTAGGTGGTGGTAATGGTGGTGAGCCAGATTCGTGTCAATGTTTATTATCTATTGTGCCTAATCACATCACATCAAATTACGTCAGTAATTCAGACACCAGTGACTCTAAGAGAAAGTGGTGGAGCGAACAATTTTATGGTGCTCATTATGCAGAAGGGTACGCCAAGAAAAAATCGTTTTCTGCAGGGGATTTAGAGCAAGATAATCAAACAGCATACAGATTAAGAATGGATTGTATGGATGGGGATAATAAATGCAATGGCTGTCAAGCACACTTAAATATTTACTCTTTGTATGGAACCAAACTACAAGTGCATACAGATACGTGGGGGTTCGGTGGTAAATCTGAGGTCAGCGTTAAAGATCGGGCCATTTTAGATATATTGGCCAACGGAGGAAACATTAAGGCTTTTGATAAGCTGATTGCGATCAATCAAACCAGTGAAAAGAAATTTAAAGTAGATAAAGTTATCAGCTTTATTTCTTCACTTGTACAAATAGGAACGCAAGTGGTTTCGGGAACAGGTACAGCATCTTCATATGCAAAATTGGCAGATAAATCAATTAAATCATTCAAGGGTATGGTTGAAAGAACGGGTAAACAAGGAAGCCATTCTGATTATATGTATGTAGAATACGATTCAATTGGAAACTCACAAGACCCATACGTGGTGATGCAAGCTAATCAACAATATGCCGTATCATTAAACACCAATGGTCAAATCACATATGATGGTAAAGGCAGTCATAAAACCAGTAACAGTTATTATGGAAGTAGTGCATCATTGGGTGTGGCAGTCAGCAATTTTACTTGTCCAGCGAATACATCTCCACCTCAGGCACAAGGGTGTTGGAGTCACTCTAACGCATATAAGTCACCTTATAAAGATACCACAACATTGCAGAATAATTTAGATTGGTTTTTACAATCAGCTCTCCCAATAGGTGGTGTTGATACCAGTTCACATATGGGATGTGTAACTTTGTAATGAAGTGATGGTTAAGTAGGTTGAGTTAAACGGAATGTAGCTCAACCTACAAAACTATAATAAAGAGGCTTGAAGGAAGTGTTGCAATTCCAACCAACCAGTTACCCGTTTGGCCTGAAAAATTACGGTGTGTGCTAAGTGGTATGCTCAGCTTGTCGAAGTAATCAGTGACTAAAATATCTCGTTTGCCCACGCTCCAGCGTGGTAATGCATTGGGGTTTTAAAAGTATATATTTGTTGATGACAGAGAACTTCGGCAAAAACATGGTCAACGGGATAAAAAATTACAGGGGTAACAACATAAAAACTAAATAAGTAGATTCATATTGTTCAAAAAGAATCCCTAAAAATAAGGTCATTTTTAGCCAATACGATCAGAGCAGCAGGTTGGGTATTGACTTGTAACAGCCAATCGATACTTGATATTTGATTGTCATTATCTACATCGAGATAGATTGCCGTGATCAGGTCATAAATGTTAGCTGTCATGTTGCTATCCATTTGAAAGGGTCGCTGTAGAACAGAGGTTCCCGCTTGAGTGATTTGGAAATCAAGATCATTGTTTGGGTCTGAATAGTAGTTGTTGCCATCATATAAACTGGCACCCAGCAGAATGGGGCCAAAAGTATGGTTGGTATCACTGGCGTTGAATACTTCAAAATTTATCATGAAGGTGTCAAATTCAGAAATGACAGATTGATTGGTGCTGGTGGCATCAAACCTGAGTGGCGTGCTGGCGTATTGGTTACGTTGGCTTGAAGGGTTATTATTCGCGTTGTAGTAGTGGTCCACAATATCGGCAAATGACTGTCCGTCTTGAGCGCGGAATTGAGTACCCCATTGTGACATACCCCGGCCGTGGCCAAAACAACCCAGACCAGTAGATACCGCATCACTCAAACAAGGCCAACCGGTAGCAGGTGAACCAACTGATCCGTCACCACAGGATAGATCGGTATTGGTACAGCTTAACCCGTCATTAGGGTCATCCCAACTGTTGTTTTGTGCTGAGTATTCAGACCTGGCTATGGCTCCATTTTGATCCAGCATGATGCCATTGGTGGAGATGGCAGCATTGATGGTGGCCGCATAGCCGGTGTACTCAAAAGCCTGACAACAAGGACCTGCGCAAATATCATAATCAGTATAGACGTCATTGATAACATGCCAGGCCCCGTAGGATCGATAAGGGATACTACCCGCCTTCAGACTCTCTGCATCCCAAGAGGCAATCCATTCATTATCCAACCCTCGTTGAACATAGGTTTCAAAGGAATAGACTTGGCTGGTGGAGCAGTTAGCACCACAACAAGTACCACCAGTGCCGTTAAAGCCAACCTTGATACTTGTAGGTGGTTCAAGAAAAATGGCGCCTGATGGGCGTTCTTTATTATATGAGGAACTATCAGTGTGGGGATCCTGGCTGAGTTTGGTGCTAAGCGATTGGTAATCGATTAGACTGTCATGCATACCTAAAAGGGGATGTAGCATGCTGGTTTCATTCTTACCACTGCCTGGCTTTAGATCAATGATTAGATTGATGGGTGAATGCGTCTCTATGTCAGTGCGACGTTGTGATTGATAACCTTTGTGCTCAATGGTAAGTGATAGGGTTTTTGGTAAAGCTTCTGCAAGACTAAAAAAGCCGTATTGATCGGTGATAACTTGTTGATAAAATTGATCTCCACTGAGGTTTACTGCCACTTCCGCTAAAGGCTGAATGGTGGTCTGATCATAGAGATAACCGGAGATTTGGACCTGTTCATACTTAGTTGATGATTGGTGGTTATTGTTGACTCTATCCATCATGATTTGGGTGATAGGGATGTGAGCATTAGCTGTGATATATGTTTGTAAAGTTAGGTATTCTGATGCAGAGATGTTGATGACTTGTAGGTATTTATTAGGCACCATGCGAAAGAAATAATCTTGTGATAATGGGTTGTGTTGTTTTATGACCGTGACATCAGCTGGTAATGATTGACCCAACTTGATCATTTTCCAGTGTTCGGGCGTTAGAGTAGCTTCATTGATGGTTTGAATTAAGACCTCAGCATCAATGGCTGCACCTGTCTGACTGTCACGAACAATGAATTTTGAACTGTAGCAGATGGAAGCGTGAGACAAAATACACAGTATGATGAAATACTTCATATGAATGTTAATCAGAGAACTGAGTTACTAATTGGTTTCATTCCAATCAATATAGCATAATTTTCTCATTAATTTTGATCGAGTTTTTGAAAATCAAAATCTAAGGCAATTTTAGAGTCGAGCGTGTGCTCAAAGTATATTGATACTCAAAAACTTAATGGGTTTAATGTTGTTGTGACAGCGAGTGTCTTCTGAATCAGAAAAGCCTTTAACGCCAACAGTTGCCTTGTTATCTAATGAATGTTGAATAATCAATAAAGCGTCTAAACTGATATCAGCAGGAATTTGTGTGCCATCAAAAGGCGTTTTTAATTGTAAATCAATGGTGCCGTTTTGATTGATTTGTAAAGAGTCTTCATCAACCATCCCTGTGCAGTAGATCAGGGCAGCAAATGAGTGGGAGGTCATCAATAAGAATGAATAAATCACGAGCCATCTTTTCATCGTTTGTATACGTGGTTTGTTGAGTTGGTGATGTTATTTTTATTCCATGACAACTTGATGAACTTAGAATTAAGTTACTGTTAAAAAGAGAGGTCAGAAAATTGATTCAGTAATTTAAGCAGTGGTATTTGCATCAAGTTATTTGATCTATTCAGCCAACAAAACTGAATGATTGATCACTATTAAATGAAATTAATGATTAAAAGATATAAACTGGTTCAATAAGAAAACTAAAAAAAGGGTGAAACAATGAATAACACAACACGAAATATTTTGGCAGTGGTTATTGGTTTGGTTGTTGGTGGCTTGGTCAATATGGGGTTGGTGTCAGTGGGGCCAGCGATCGAATTACCCTCTGGTATCGATGTGAGTGGTATGAGTGATATGGAATTGTTAAAAGAAAGCATGAAATATTTTGAGCCCAAGCACTTTGTCTTTCCGTTTTTAGCCCATGCTTTGGGGACATTGGTGGGTGCTTTTGTAGCTGCGAAATTGGCAGTGAGCCGAAAAATGGTCTGTGCCTTAATCATTGGTGTGTTCTTTTTGATTGGAGGGATTACCATGGTTTATATGGTAGGTGGGCCGATGTGGTTCATAGCTGTTGATTTATTGCTTGCTTATTTGCCGATGGCATATTTAGGAGGTTTATTGGCTGGTGCGAAAAGACATTAAATAGTATCGTAGGATGGGCTCTGCCCATCAAAATGTTTATGGAAGTCAGTATTCCACAATGGAGTGAATATTGATCTCGTTCCCAAGCTCCAGCGCACTTAAGGGCCTTACTGTTGGTGGTAATGCATAGGGATTTTTAAAATTAAGAACGGTCATTGCAGGATTTGATGACAAGCGGATGGCTTATGGCGGGTTCCGATCAATGGTTACTTAATTTTATTTAAAACAGATGTAGTAAGTACCCTTTTTGCATTACGTTTAAATGAATGTAAAACTTACTCTGTCACTGTCGCAATAGCGCAATTCTTTTTAAGCCTCATCGCATAAACCGAATCCAGCGCCACAGGTTCAGCACGTCAGCTAAGGCCGCTGCGACATAAGTCAGTGCACAGGCTTTGAGGATCTGTTTGACTTTAGGCAGTTGTTCTTCAGTGATATAACCTTCAGCAAGAATGGGCATAGCTTTGTTGAAACTGGCGTCGTATTCTTCAGGTAAAACCGCCAAATGCATCAGCACTGATACCAGCATTGTGGTCATACCAATGACAATGGTGAGTAAAGCCATTTGTGGGACCCTAAAAATTAAACCAACAAAAGGAGAGGCCATCAGAAACCATATGCCCAGTTGTTTGAAGCGCAACGCTGTTGGTAGGTATTTTTGGCGCAGGTGACTCACAGGCTCGTTTTTGCCAAATTGAATCGCATGACCTACCTCGTGTGCTGCTACAGCGACTGCAGTGAGCGATTTGCCATCATAAACTTCAGGGCTTAAGCTCACGATTTTGTTTTGTGGATCATAATAATCGGCACCTTGAGCGCCTTTGATCAGGGTTACACCCTTCAGTTCAAAACGCTGTATTAAGTGGTGAGCCAATTCACTGCCGGTTCCATCCAATGTATCCATGTGTTTTTGATGTTTGCGCAGTACATACCTGACCCAAAGATTGGGGCCAAAAATGGCTAATAAAAGTAAAATAATCAACACCGGCATAAGCAAGAATGTAACAAGCTAAGTTGAGGTGGTCAAGTGCTATCCAACTAATGTGATATTCTAGAGGTAATAGGTACCGGTCTTTTTTTAAGCTTCCGAGGTCGCATATGTGGCTTTTTGAAACAAAGCAGTCAATTCATATGCGTTTGAAATATTGATGAGTCAAAAAGCGAAGCGTAATTTACTGTTGAGTGATAACTCATCAACAAGAATCGTAGACTTTGGTGTTTGTGAAAGGCGTGTTGGGCAGCACATAATGTATGCATAGCCCGAGGAAATAGACCAATATCGGTATGTTTTGATCGCTATTTAGCATGTGTCAATCTACACATATGTCGATAAAGACCACCTGGCTTGATCAAAATTCAACCAAGACAAGCATATATACCTGTATTAAGTATTTAAAAAACCAAGGTGTTGTTATCGAAAACTGTACCTTGGTTTTTTTAAAGTTAAATGGAATTCGAATATTGATGCCTTTAAATCACATCTTCTTGGCTTGTACCAAAGGACATGGCTCCACTGGTATACCCGTTACCAAAAGTCGCTTTGGCAGTTGCTACTTGTAATATGGCTGATTTAAAAAATGAAGCTTTTAAATCTGATAGTGGGTGAATAAATACCGACCAGACCACTTCATCAAATATGGCATAACGAGCATCTAGTGCTGAGTGGTAATTGGCTGCCATGGCTTCTTTTAACATACCGTCTTCTAAATCTTTGGTGGCGATAATGGGTGACATCATGCGCATCCGATCAGCAGAAAG
>CALDFB010000140.1 GCA_937942365.1 uncultured Marinicella sp.
GACCCTGTAAATAATTCTGTGTATCTGCCACTTTAAATATAATCGCTTAAACGACTTTCAAATTCTATCACGAATCGATTCAGGGCCGGTTTCCAGTTCCGAATCGGCATTGTCCACTTCTTAGATGCATCAGTAATCGCCAGATAAATCACCTTCTTGGCTGCATCATCATTGGGGAATAACTTTCGTTTTTTAAGGGCTTTTCTAATCACTGAATTGAGTGATTCAATCGCATTGGTGGTGTAAATGGCTTTGCGGATATCAGGTGGGTAATTGAACAAAGTATTCAGGTTTTCCCAGTGGTTGCGCCAAGATTTGCCAATCTGTGGGTATTTACTGTCCCATTTTTCACAGAATTGATCCAAGGCAAGTAATGCTTGGTCTTCTGTGGTCGCCTGATAGATCAGCTTGAGGTCTACGGTCACTGGCTTATAGTCCTTCCAAGGCACATATTTCACTGCGTTGCGAACCATGTGGACGATACACAGTTGAATTTGTGTTTCAGGATAAACGGCATTGATGGCATCGGGAAATCCCTTCAGGCCATCCACACAGGCAATCAGTATGTCTTTAACCCCACGACTCTGTAGTTCAGTCAACACCCCAAGCCAGAACTTAGAGCCTTCGTTCTCACTGAGCCAAATACCTAACAACTCTTTGTGGCCCTCCATATTCACACCCAAGGCCAGATAAAATGATTTGTTGATCACCTGTCTGTCCTGACGGATTTTGACCACAATGCAATCAAGATAAACAATGGGATACACCGCATCCAATACCCTTGACTGCCATTGTATAACCTGCTCAATCACCGCATTGGTGACTTTGGATATCAAGGTTGGCGATATATCAGCATCGTACATTTCTTTAAACGTGGCAACGATCTCACGAGTCGTTAAACCTTTGGCATACAAGTATAAAATCTTGTCATCCATGGAGGTGAAACGGGTTTGGTTTTTCTTCACCAATTGCGGTTCAAATTCACCATCACGATCACGGGGCGTGTTCAGCTCAAATGAGCCTTCTTCTGTTTTCAGAGTCTTTGATGTGTGGCCATTACGGGTGTTACGGGCTATTTTGGGTGTGCCTTTGTCGTAACCTAGGTGCTCATCAAGTTCTGCATTCAGCGCCGCTTCTACTGACATCTTAGTCATCGCTTTGGTGAACCGGGACAGATCTTCTTGGGTTTTAAGGCCTTTACCAATCTTTTGGCTCAGCGCTTTCATTGCTTCAAATTCTTCGTCTTTCATAATCTACCTACTTTAACTTAATTGGTTAAAAATAGGCAGATACACAGATTAGGTTACAGTCTCATTTATATAGAATTATTAGGCAACTTTCTCTATTTAAATCATAAATTTGGCACTATCCCTCGATAAGTCATACTTGTTAATTTAAGTTATTGAATATGAAATGTATTTCATATATTTAATTATTAAGGGCTTCGTCCACATCCCAAAGTTGTTTTACAGATCATCTCATACTTACACTGGTCTTTAGTGATAATTAATTGATAATATAAAACTCATTAGTATATTACCCGTAGTGCATTTAGGACAAATTAACTAAAGTTAAGTTGAAAAAAGTCAGTTTTTCATATTTTCGAACTGAGTTCGAACCCGCTTCGCTATGGATTACCCGGTCAAGCCGGGTAATGACGATGGGTTTTTATGTTTTTTTTAATAAAATCATTCCAAATGCACTACGGGTAGTATATTTGTTTTATATGCTGTTTTTTCATATCACAGGATCAAAAAAGTGGACTATAATCATTATTTTTATCAATTAAAATCGATGAAAGTAGGATGGTGTGAATTAGCCAGTTTGCCAGAGCTTGGAATTGAGCAAATCAAGGTAAAAATAGACACTGGTGCAAAAACATCTTCATTGCATATTAACAGCAGTGAAGTTTTAATCAAGGATGGTGAAGAATTCATAAAGTTTCATTGTGAATCTGATAGCTTGCCGCCCAGGCCTATAGTTTTTGAATCTAAAATAATAGATCAAAGACACGTAAAAAGCAGTTCAGGAACCTCTCAACTCAGATATGTTATTGAAACCGATATCGTGATCGGTAAAAAAAGATGGCCAATCCAAGTCACATTAACGAATAGAAAGAAAATGAAGTTTAAAATGTTGCTTGGTAGAGAAGCAATGAAAAAAATCACGGTAAAACCGCGTAAGAAATATTTGCAAAACAAGGTAAACGAGGATAACTCAAAGTGAAAATAGCCCTACTGTCTAGAAACCCCAAACTATATTCAACAAGCAGATTGGTCGAAGCTGCCATTGAAAAGGGGCATGAAGTTCAAGTAATTGATATTTTAAAATGTTACATGAATATCACATCAAATAAGCCTGGTTTACATTATGATGGTGATAACTTAACCGGTTTTGATGCTGTGATTCCCAGAATTGGTGCATCAGTAACTTTTTATGGAACAGCGGTGTTACGACAGTTTGAAATGATGGGTGTTTACCCAATCAATGAAAGCGTAGCAATCACTCGTTCAAGAGACAAGCTGAGATCATTGCAATTGCTGGCCAGAAAAGGGATCGGCCTTCCAATTACAGGGTTTGCAAACTCCCCAGATGACATACCCGACTTAATCAAAATGGTCGGTGGAGCCCCATTGGTGATAAAACTACTTGAGGGAACACAAGGTATTGGTGTTGTTCTGGCTGAAACCAAAAAAGCGGCTGAAAGTGTAATTGAAGCTTTCATGGGATTGAATGCCAATATTATGGTTCAAGAGTACATCAAAGAAGCAGGTGGTGCAGACATCCGTTGTTTAGTGATCGGTAAAAAAGTGGTTGCTGCAATGAAAAGACAAGCTCAAGAAGGTGAGTTTAGGTCGAACCTGCACAGAGGTGGAAGTGCCAGCTTGGTAAAAATCACACCTGAAGAACGAAAAACTGCTGTAAGAGCAGCCAGTATTATGGGGTTAAATGTAGCAGGGGTTGATATTCTTCGATCTGAAAATGGTCCCTTGGTTATGGAAGTGAACTCCTCTCCTGGCCTCAGGGGGATCGAAGAAGCAACAGGGAAAGATGTAGCTGGCATGATTATTGATGAAATACAAAAAAATGCAAAGCCGCATAAAACCCGTACAAAAGGTAAAGGCTAACAGTAATGGCTCCTCAACAAAACTTGAGCGTTGTTAATCATTTGCAATACAAACCAAAGGCACAATTGATTAACTAACCATATGAATGGTTATGCTCATCATCAGTTTAATGTTAGCTATTTAGTGTGGCACTCTGAAGCGCAATAAAAACAACCATCCACATGGATGAAGTAAGCTCTGGCTGAATAGACAGCACTTTGGCATGTCAGGTGATTACCAAGCTCTATTTGGTTATTCTCATCCGGCAAATATTTACAGTTATTATCTAAATTATGTACTTCATGCTCACCTGTTGCTTGAGCATTTTTGTTAACAATGAAATTTGGCATTTTAGTTACCTCAAACTCTATGGTTGAAAAGAGTTATCTCTGATAAATGAAATAAACATCTTCCCAATCATCTGATGCCATTATTTCGTTTACCACCTCATCAATATCCAGATCAACTTGACACTTATTACAATATAAGTTGTGCGCATTTTCCAGCCACTTAAAAGTTCTTTTAAACCTGGAGTCACAGTCTGCACACTGTAAGGTGAATTTATCTTGCTTGTTCATGGTATATCCCACAAAAATGTGAATCATCACATTGCTGCATACTGTTTAAAGCCTGCAGCCCCAGGATATGCCACCTGGTCATACCCTACATTATTTTACTTCTCAATTTAAATGGCCGGCAATAGTTTTTTATCACTTAAGAATAAAATTTTTGCCTTCGGATAAAGATTGAATTCTGTTGCTGATGCCACTGTATAAGCTCCCACCTGTGTTGCCACCAAAATATCTCCAATTTTTAATTCAGGTAAGACAATGTCTTCATCAATCACATCAATGCTGTCACAGGTTGGACCTGCCAATACACTCGGTTTAAGTCCTTGTGTAAAGTCATTGTTAACTAACGGTGTGATTGGGTATTTCGCATGATCATAAATTTGTCCGCTCAATACTCCATACACACCATCATCTAGGTAATACCACGTCCTGCCTCCGCGCTGAGCGATCCCAACGATTGACAACAATTGAATGGCTGCTGGTCCAGCAATGTACCTACCAGGCTCAGCCAACACACTGATGCTATCATTCAGTGATCTAAGGGCAACATTGATTGGTCTACAAAAGTCTTCAATTTCAGGACTTGGACCACTGTATTCAATAGGAAATCCACCACCGATATCCAGAATTTTCCAATCTACTGATGTCATACTGTTGAAGACCTTGATGCATTGTTCAATGGCACTGACATGCGCATATGGTGATGGTACTTGCGAACCCACATGGAATGATAAACCAGCAATTGAAATGCCTTTGGATTGTGCTTGCTCAACAAGTACCGGTAAATGCGCTATTTCACAACCAAATTTACGTGACAAATCAACCACCGCATCTTGGTTCCGGAAGTTAATCCGAATCAGGAGGTCAACTTGAGTCTTATAGGCCAGAAATTTATCAATTTCGTGGCTATTATCGACCACAAAATACCGACAACCATATGCAATTGCTTGCTTTATTTCTTCATCTTTTTTAATAGGATGAGTGTGTATGGTTCGATCGGCTGGAACTTGTACGGATGTAAGCAGGTCAATTTCACCTCGCGTTGCGACATCAAACCCACAACCTAAATTATGTAAATGCTTAATTACCTCTCCATGTGGTAAGGCTTTGATGGCATATTGCATTTTTACGCCTGGTAAGGCTTTTACCAATGATTGGTACTGTTGTGTGATTCGTTCTTGATTAATGATCATGGTCGGTGTTCCATGATCTTTTGCTAACTCAATCAATTGCTGGCGAGAGTAACCGGCCAATGAATTTGGATACACCTGTTCTGCGAAACAGGTCTTTAGGTCACGCACTGGATTAAGCATGGCTTTGCTCCAATGCATCGCTTACATACTTAGGAAGGGTGAAACTCGCAGAATGAATTTTAGGATGGTAATAACGGGTCGATATTTTAGATTGCTCATACCGTTTGTTTAAGGCCTCCAATTCCACATGACTAAGATCAGTGGATTGGCTTGCCCAAGCAAATGTCATGATGCCGCCAACGTATGTGGGTACTGCAGCAGAAAAAAAAGTAACTTCCTCAAACAATGGTTGTAACCTTTGATGGGTTGTAACAACCTCATCCATTTGCATGAAACAAACCCCGTTTTGAGCCACGAAAACACCACCATCACCCAAGCACTTTTTGATCCCTACGTAAAACACCGAAGTGAACAAAGATTCACCCGGGCCAATTGGATCTGTTGAGTCGGAAATTATCACATCGAACAGTTCTGATGTTTGATTAACATAATTCACACCATCATCGATAACTACCTGAACCCTTGGATCATCAAATGCACCAGCAGAGTGATTTGGTAAATATTTACAGCACATGTCAATCACGGCTTGATCAATTTCAACTTGCACCACTTGTTCAACATTTGGGTGCTTCAAAGCTTCACGTAGAATACCACCATCACCTCCACCAATGATCAGCACACGTTTTGGATTGTGGTGGGCAAACATAGGAACATGAGTCATCATTTCATGGTAAATAAATTCATCTTTTTCGGTGGTTTGGACCACACCGTCCAACATCATAACTGTGCCCCATTGCTGGTTTTTAAATATGACCAAGTGTTGGTGTTTGGTATGGTGCTCAAACAACACCTCATCTTGTTCCAGAGTTTGGCCCCAGGTCGGATACAAGCTTTCTGTAATGTATTTCATTTAACTCTCCCTCTTTTAAGGTTTGTTACCTGGTGATTATCTGGGGAGAAAAATTCATTGAATACGTGAACAGCTTCTTCAGGCTTGGCATCGCCACACATAAAAACATCGAAAGCGGCGTAATCATTTTCAGGCCAGGTGTGAACACTGATATGAGACTCAGCCAAAACTGCAACTCCAGAAATACCGCCATTGGGTGAAAAATGATGCAAATGAATGTGTAACAAGGTGGCTTTTGACCTTTCAACTGCTGATCGCATGGCTGTTTCCATATGTTGCAGATCATCAAGTTGGGATGCGCCCCACAGGTCTATAATTAAATGATTACCGGCAAATACTTCCCCATCACGATGTATGAAGTGATCCAAGCGTTCATCGTTAATGCCTTGCTCAAAATTAGGCCATACAATGTTATTTTCTTGTGAGCATGAATTAATAAGACCAGTTTCATGGGACTGGTGATTGGTTTTTTTAAACATCTTTTTTCCACTACAAAAACATTATGAATTCAGCATTCATAAGAAAAGGCGGCACTGCTGTGCCTTGCAAAAAAAACTGCATATCGATGATATACAGAAAAAGTGCGCGGATTATTTATTAATTTTGAATGTAAATCAAGAATTTTTTTGTAAGTACCTCACGGACATACATGAGTACCTCACGGACATACATTACCTAAAGAGATGATGTTGAAATTTTTCTGGTGTTTGGGTGCTCAAAATTGGTTGTTTTAGGTGTTGGTTGTGGATGTTTTTGAGTTGATGCGTTCAGTTAACCATTTTTAGGGTATTTTCATGAGTTTTATCCGAGTGGGACTGTTGCAGAAATAATCTGCTGTTTAGGTTTTGATGATTTTAGTGCTATTCAAGAGCGGGTTTTAACTTAATTCCAAGCGTCCATTTGCGCTTGGTTTTCGTAGAATATTCTTTAAGTTGTTTAACTGTGCCAACGGCAGAAAAGCCAATGGATTTAAAGCCTTTCAATTCATCTAGCCAGCTGTCAGGGTTGATACCAATTTCATCAATGGCTTTGGCAGTTTTCTCAGATATAAAACCACGTTTATCACCCCTTAAGCAATGACCAGTTTCATCAACTAAATCAATATAGCTGGATAAATAAAAGGGCAGGTCGTTATCTCTTTTGCCAAAGCCTGAAAGCCAAGTTGATTTATTTTCAATGCGTTCTTTGATCGAAGTAAAATCCGAGCCCTTCAAATCCTTAGCAATTGCGGCACGAATCGGATTTAAATCAACGTAAGCCATACAGGTCAGTAAAGACCGCTCATCAAGTAATGCTTGGCTTTTGAAGCGACTTTCCCAGAAGTGCCCAGTACATTTATCTTCCTCGTTAGCCATGCGAGCAATGTACTCATTGATGGCTTTCATATACCATGATACTGACATCAATCTTATGCGATACTCAGTCACATATTCCTTTACTCGCCTTAGTTCAGCTTCGGTGTTGATTTCCCCTTTCAGATAGCGATCACATAACATAGGTAGTGAGTATAAAGAACACCAGGTCATTAGCACCTGAGTAGCGTTCCATTCTTCTGTTGAGTTTACTCGCAAAACTAAATGGAAATGATTGTTCATGATGGCATAGGAACAGACATCTATGGCGAATATTGAAGTGACTTGTTTGATGCGATCAATGAGCCACTGACGGCGATGCTCAAAAGACTTTCCAGTCAGCTTATCTTTACCACAAAGAAAAGCTCTTCTAACGCATCGAGATACCACGTGATAATAGGGCGTTTCCTCAATACAAATTTGTTGGTTTCGAGCAATAGTCATGATTAATTCCATTTAAAAACATTATTTTGAGCAAATGTGCTTGAAATATCTGTGGTAAAACTCTGATGAGCGTGTAAGAATTTGCCGATTGAGGTGCCTGTCCTGGATTATCTGCTGTTGAAGATAAAAATGAAGATTAAGCGCTATAAATCTAAAGGCTATACTGCAAGGCATGTATGCGAATTTCTTGAAATTAGAAAGCAAACATTAAGGTATTGGAAAGGTGTTCTTTATCCTTGTGGCCGCGAAAAAAACTACAATGCATTTGAAGTGCTACTTTTAAGAATAGTGAAAGAATTTGTACTCTGGAAGAGGGTGCCAGTTAGCGTTTTTGAAGGCTTTGACTGGGAAATATTTATTAAAGATGTTTCAGCACTGCCTATCTCCAACTTGCGAGATAAGACTTTTATTATTGACCCAATCACTAAAACTCTTAACTTAAGCCTATCTCAAAACAATCCTGCAAAAAAAACAAGAACTCAGCATGATTTAGAGTTATATGATATTGTTGATGAACATATAGACTCATTAATATATTTTGGAGTCAATAATTGAGGCGTTAGGTGATAAGTTTTAGACTTTTCCTTTCATTGCATTGAGATAATCAATTATTTCAATACATCCGTTTTTTAATTTCATTTTATCAATAGGTTTGGCTTCAAAATATTTATTTTCAGAATGAATAAAATGTTGAATGTAATCAAGATCGTTTTGGCAAGATGATGCCAAATAAAGGTGTATCTTAATTAAAAGTTTGCATAATTGACCAGCATCAGAGTTAGGTTCAACCCCACAATTTAATATTTCTTCTAATGTAGAGGAGTCAACTGAAAGAATTTCAGATAGTTCACTATCATTGATATCCATTGCTTTTGCAGACCGGTTTAAAGCAATAGATAAGATTTTCGGATCATCTAATTTTTGAATTTCTTCGCTCACGAACCCATGAATTTTTTAATCAAGTTATTAACTAGATTAGCATATCCAGATTAATGTAGTCATGTTAAACGTTGAATACATAAAAATATTAAATACATTTTTTGCTCAGCATTCCGATTCTCTTGAAATCATCTTTCAGCACTTTTAACTGGTTCATCATTAATCTATGCTTTTCAAGATCGAAATTACTTGATAGTGAGTTTGTAACAATTTTTCTCTGCAATGATTTGATTTGGTCATATATTCCAGAGCTTGCCTGGGCTTTTCTAGCAAGCCTTGTATTTCTTATATTTTGGATGATTTCTTGTGACATTTAACTTTCCTTTTTTTTATTAAGATCACAAGCGGTAACTCTGACGGTTTTTATCGGCTATCGCCTGACGGTATATCTTGTCGTGTAAACCGCTTGTGATTGATTCCATTATCTTTTTCTAAGCATCGATTTGAGTTAGCAATTTTCTTAAATTTATGTCTATATTTTCTTACTTAGTAATTCTTTACTATAGTATTTCATTCAAAAAAAGTCTTTTGGATGGACAAACATTTAATTATGTTGTTATATATTACACATCATAATTATGTAAATTATTATATTAATATGATTGTTAAAGTTTTATAGGGGTAGGGTATGAAAACAAATTATGTATTTTGATTAGTTAAAACATTTAGAACCTGTGAAATTGAAAATGTAAGCTTAGATGTAACTGACATTAACTAAAATAAAAGCAAATTATATAATAATGAATAAAAACAAAATCACTCTTATCGAAATGTTACCAAACAACAATAGAAGGTGTTCATTCTTACATAAAGATCTGCATCTATTCGATGCTACGAAAAATGAAATATTTAATCACGACAACACCAACCAATGTAATTACGAAGGTAAATATTTATATAAAAGTAAGTATTATTGTGATTTGCATCATCCAATATATGATGACCACAAAGGAGCAAAGGCAGCTACATATATTAAAGACGCATTTAATGAAGTAAGAAATAAAGGTTCAGACCAGTGCATTAGATTTATTGGCGGTATGTTTGGAGAAGTTAACATGCCAAAA
>CALDFB010000141.1 GCA_937942365.1 uncultured Marinicella sp.
ACCCATTCGATATTTGGACTGATGGACCAACCTGAAGGGTGTTTATATTCTAAGCGACTTTGCAGGTAGTGTTCCGGAATTCCAGGTATTCTGTTGTTACCAAACTCTGGGTCGTTATCTAACTTGAATTGGTTGTATTGGTAACTGGTGTTTAAGTTCAGTTGATCAGAAGTTGTGAACAGTGATTGTTTGATGTTCCATTGTAGCCCACTTTCGATACCCCAATGGATTGAGTTGTTGGCATTGGTGGTTCTGGTAGCACCATCTGGGAATCTAAAGCGGATGAACTCATTGTCTAACTGGCTGTAGTAAAGACTGATGTCCCAACTTAATCTTGCACTGAAACCACGTGTTCCCACTTCAAAGCTATCGGCTGATTGGGCCTTGATTGGCGTGTTAATTCCTGGCTGGTTGCCATTATTCAATTCAGAGAAGGTCGGTGCTTCGAAGCTGCGACTGAGGTTGGTGAACCATTGGATGTTTTCTTGGGGTGCGTAAAGTAGTCCGAGGCGTGGATTGAATTGTGAATACGAGCGATCATTGTTGATTATTTGGGGAAATGTCTCATTGATGTCCCTTTGTGCATGTACACCCTGTAGACCCCATGTTAGGGTCAATTGGTTGTTTTGTTGATTAAAGAGGTCATGTTGAAATTGATAGCTTGCGGTAACAGTGCGAGCTTTCTGCTTCCGGAATAATCTGATCTCACCAGCAAAGCCACCTTCATTTTCTCGACGCAATTCGTCTTGTTCTCCCCACTGTGAAGTCATGATGAAACTGTGAGGACCGTTTTGCCAATTAAAATGAATACCTGCATCATCAGAATCTCTATTGATGTAGGTAAATACAGGGTTTTCTAATCGTTTAGCCGCTATAAAAAATGTTGTTGACCATTGTGAGTTGTTATTAGCGGTATTGGCGAGTTGGTAGGACAGGCGTGTGAGGGTCATATCACGATTGAAATTACCATTGATGTTAAAGCCTCTTGATTGCCTTGGATCAGCAGTTATCAAAGCTCTAGATAAGCTGCTGGGTAGTTCTGCGTGGGTGTTTAAATGAAACAAGCCTATTCGATGTTGTAAATTCGATTGGGTGTTGTTGACGTACTGTAAGTCAAATCGGTTACTGTTTTGTTGGTTCTGTACCCTGAATCCGTCTTGGTTAAAATGACTGGCTCTTATACGTAAGGCCTGGTCTTGGCTTGAAAAATTTGTATTAAACTCAGTCATGGCACGCCTGGTATTGAAACTACCTGCCGATGCGCGCAATAGATTATTATGAGATTGATCTTCTGCTATATGACCTGGGATTGTTGTGCCTAAATTAATCACACCGCCTAAGGTGGTACCACCCAGCGCCATACCATTACTGCCACGATAAGCTGTAACATAATCAATCAACCAAGGATCGACCGCTTGAAAATCGAATGAGCCATCCGCTGTATTCAAAGGTACGCCATCCTGTAATAACAACAGGCCGCCACCTTGGAATTGTCGTCCCAAGCCTGAACCTCGAATAGAGATGCGAGCACTTTCAGCGCCATTTCTTTGTTGTGCGAAAATCCCAGGCATAAAGTCTAATAAGTCTTTGATATTAGTGGCTCTTTGGTTTTCCCATGAATCTGATGTAGATAAAGCAGCTGCACCAGACCACATATTGATGCGATTGGCTTCTTGTTGCAGCGGTTCAGGAAGTTCGTTGGATTCATCGCTCACTACAATGGTTGGTTGCTCAATCACTTCCTTTGTTGTGGGCTGGGTTGAAATTTCATTATCGTTTTGTTCGGCCGAAGCCAAGCTGATACTGCACGCCAGCAGTATCAGCTTAATTAAATTTGTCATTATTAGTTATTTATTGGGCTGGTGATATTTTTAATATTTGACCTTCTGAGTTGTCGGTGGTCACGTAGATGTGGCCTTTAGGGCCTTGTTCAATGGCTCTGATGCGTTGTTTTTGGTCAAGTAACAAGCGTTCTTCTGCCACTACTTTATTGTTGGCATCTAACTTGACCCGATTGAGGTGCATGAGCTTTAATGCGCCAGTAAAAACATCACCTTGCCAATTGGGGAAAGCATCGCCTGTATAAATCAACATACCTGAAGTGGCAATTGATGGATCCCAATAATGTACAGGTTGTTCCATGCCTTCCATTGCAGTTTTATCGGTGATGGGTGTGCCGTTGTAATTGATTCCATAGGTGATCACTGGCCAGCCATAATTATTACCAGATTTAATTTCATTGATCTCATCACCGCCACGAGGGCCATGCTCATTACCCCAGAGTACGCCAGTTTTAGGGTGTAAAAATGCACCTTGGATATTACGATGACCGTAACTGTAGATGTCTGGAAGAGCGCTTGCTTGATTGAGGAATGGGTTATCCGGCGCAGGTTTGCCATTGGTGTCAATGCGAACCACTTTACCGAAATGTGTACTTAAATCTTGCACTTCTTCTTTATTTCCTCGGTCACCTAAGGTGATAAATAAGTAACCATCACGATCAAAAACCAATCGAGATCCGTAGTGATAGCCAGCTCTATGGGATTGTGCTTGTTGCCAAATTTGCCTGACATTGCTCAAGTTGTTGCCTTGTAATTGTGCTTTAGCGACTGCTGTGCGTGATTGACTTTCATCTTTTTCTAGTTTGGCGTAAGAAAAGTATATGGTTTGATTATCGGCATAATTAGGATCCAATACCACATCTAACAAGCCACCTTGCCCTTTGGTGTTGACAGGTGGAACACCTTCGATGGGTTTAGATGCTACACCTGAAATGTCGATAATACGTAACCGACCTGCTTTTTCAGTCACTAGCAAACGGCCATCTGGTAAAAAAGTCATGCCCCAAGGTTGGTTAAGGCCTTGGGTGAATGTCTTAATTTCAATGTCGTGACTTGGTTGTACTTTTTTATCTGTGGTTTGGTGTTTATCTGTTTCATCAGCGCCAGCAGGCAAGAGTGTCAGGGCCATTAATATCGAAGTCAGGGTTCTTTTCATCGTTAGTCTCGTTTTTAATTCCAAGCGTAATATTTTACGCCTAAAGGCATGGTTGTTGTGAAAAAGTTGGATGATAAACGTTCAATTGAGGTCAATTTAAGTTGAATGGATTTTTTTAGTTAAGTCTTTAGCTGAATTAAATAAGGTGATGATTTCTATTTTGAGCGTTAAATTCAAGGTAGAATATGTATTATTTAGCTAACTAAAAGCGATGCGAACACTTACCATTATATTGTTGTTAACACTGGGGTTTTTTGTCAATGCAGAAGTCATTAATTTATATAACATCCATGGGTACAGCCATGATGGTAAAAAGTTGAGTCAACTGGATTCCTTGTTATTCGATACCCAAACCGGTCAATTATTAGAAAAAAACACTGAAAATTTAAGCAAAGCCAAAGCCATAGATGGCCAAGGTAAGCTGATATTGCCCGGTTTACATGATGCCCATGGCCACATATTAGAGTATGGCCTTTCCCAACTTTTGGTGAACGTTCAAGGACTGACTTCATTGCAATCGAGTATAAAAAAAGTTCAACAATATAATGCAACCAATCCCGATTATCCATGGATAATAGGGCGCGGGTGGAATCAGGTTTTATGGCAAGGTAAATCTTTTCCCAGTCGATATGACCTGGATCAAATATCAAAAGATAAGCCCATTTGGTTGGAGCGGGTCGATGGTCATGCGGGCTGGGCCAATTCTAAGGCTTTGGAAATTGCTGGCATCAACCGTGAAACGGCTAGAAATGATGATTTGATACTAAAAGACTCAGAAGGTTTGCCAACAGGAATTTTGATTGATAATGCGATGCAAAAAGTCAATCAACACATTCCTTCTATTTCACATGATATGAAAATCAAAGCGATTAATTTGGCCATTAAAAATTTAAATGCCGTTGGATTAACTTTTGTTCATGATGCGGGTATTGGTGAGGACAGTTATGACATATTTTCAGAAATGGCCAAAAAACAAAAATTACCTATCAGGGTTTATGGCATGTTGGCTAATGGGGCTCAAAATTACAGTGAATTGTTAGAAAAAGGCCATTTGAACATCGAAAATCATTTTATTGTTCGCTCCGTTAAGTTGATGATTGATGGTGCTTTGGGAAGTTATGGTGCCATTATGCATGCGCCTTACAGTGATGATGTTGAAAAACATGGTGCTTATGTTCAGACCCCTGATCAAATAAAAGCCAAGTTAGATGTATTGGTAAAAGCAGGTTTTCAAGCCAACGTACATGCCATTGGTGATCGTGGAAATACCGAAGTGATTGACTTATTATCACGCACTCACATGAATTCAGCCAAACTTCGACACCGAGTTGAACATGCACAAGTGTTGAGAGTATCTGACATTCACAGGTTTAAAAAGCATGATTTGGTTGCCTCAATTCAACCAACACATGCCACTTCAGATATGAACATGGCTGAAGACAGGGTAGGTTTAGAACGCATAAAAGGCGCTTATGCCTGGCAAAAATTATTTGATGCGGGTGCTGTGGTGGCATCAGGCTCGGATTTTCCAGTGGAGTTGATCAATCCTTTTCATGGTTTGCATGCAGCAGTTACCAGACAGAACCATCAGAACTTACCTGCAGGTGGTTGGTATGGGAATGAAGCCATGAGTTTAGAACAGGCTTTACAATCATTCACCATCAATGCCGCATTCGCAGCACATGCCGAAACTTACAGTGGTTCATTAGAGCCCGGAAAGCTGGCTGATTTTATTGTGGTAGATCAGGATTTATTTAAAATCAAGCCGCAAGATATCTGGAAAACTCAAGTGCTAGAAACATGGGTTGGCGGCAAGCAGGTTTACTTGAAAAACCAGCCATGAAGTGAATAAAAAATTGTACTGGTTTTCATTTGGCCTCATACTCAATCAGTGTTTTCAACTATAAGGCGTTATACCAGTTCTCAAAATTGCTGGGGCTAAAGCCTTGCATGGTTTTTCTTTTAGCTACCAATAAAGGAACTCCTTTGCCACCAAGTTTCTGGTATCGTTTGTTGGCGCTGAGGTTCTTTTCGATGTCGTATTCTACATACCTGATTTTATTTTTTTTAAAATAGGCACGAGCTTTTTACAATAACTACACCAGCTGGCAGAGTACATAGTGACTTTTTGTTTCTTTGTGTAGGATTTTTCAGCAGCTGGCTTAGATTCTATTTGGGGAGTTGAATCTGTAGAGTCAGGATGACTGTTCTCAGTGACTTGATTGTAAGGTAAGGTTTAACCTTAAATGTTTCTACTTTATGATTGGTTGGTTTCTTATCGCTGTAATGAATTTGGCCCTTTTCATCAACCCATTTGAAAACCTCAGCTTGAGCCTGTGAAACTGAAAAGAAGATACAGAAAAAACAGATAAATATGTTGAGGCAGTAGTTCATTCCTTGATTACATTTGTTTGAAGTCATCATTGATTATAACCCAAAAATGGTTTTGAGCTATATCCAACCTGTAGTGTATGGTTACCAACCCACCATACAATGTAGGTTGGTTACTCAGTTTAATTCAGCTTATTTTAAATTATTGGCAACAAAATCCCAGTTAACAATGTTCCAGAAGTTTTTAACATAAGCACCACGATCATTTCTGGTATCAACATAATAGGCATGCTCCCAAACATCACAAGTTAACAATGGGTGTAATCCTTCTGTTAATGGATTACCTGCATTGAAACTGTTTACAATTTCTAGATCTCCCTCTTTATTTTGAACCAGCCAAACCCAACCAGAACCAAACGTGGTTGCTGCTTTTTGATTAAACTTCGCAACAAAATGATTGAAATCACCAAATGCGTCATTTATTTTTTTTGCCAATTCACCAGCGGGTACACCGCCACCATCCGGTGAAAAGCCATTGAAATAAAATGTATGGTTCCAAATTTGTGCGTCATTGTTGAAAATGCCACCATCAGATTTTAGTATGATTTCTTCTAAAGAAAGTCCTTCAAATTCAGTGCCTTTGACCATTTTATTTAAGTTGTTTACATAAGCGTTGTGGTGTTTGCCATGGTGGTATTCTAAAGTTTCTTTAGAAATATGAGGTTCTAAAGCTGAAATTTCGTATGGTAATTTTGGTAGTTCAAATGACATATAATGACCCCTGTCGTCAATGGTTAAAAAAAAATTGATGAGCAGTCAATGTATAGACTATGTTGATAAATTAAAGACCTTTATATAAATTGTGACATGTCTTTACAATAAGGTGGCCTAAATGAAACAAATAAACGGGGTTTTGTCGTTTTGGTTTGATGAAATAGATAGCAAACAATGGTGGCTCAAGAATAATGAATTCGATCATTTGGTCAAAGATAAATTTTTACCACTCTATCAACAAGCAGTTGTTGGCGAACTATATAAATGGCGAAAAACACCTGAGGGTAGATTGGCCGAAATTATCTTGTTGGACCAGTTTTCCAGGAATATGTTCCGTGGTAAAAAAGCCGCCTTTAAATATGATTATTTGGCGGTGGCCTTGACTCAGTGTGCAATAGATATTGGGGCCGATCAACAATTACTTACACAGCCAGAGAAACTGGCGTTTCTTTATATGCCTTTGATGCACAGTGAATCAGTTGTTATACATGAGTTGGCAGTTAAAGTTTTTAGTCAGCCGGGATTGGAATCAAGCCTGGCGTTTGAATATAAACATAAAAAAATCATTGATCAATTTGGCAGATATCCGCATCGCAATGAAATTTTAGGTCGGCTTTCATCAGCAGCAGAAATTGAATTTTCAATGCAGCCAGATTCGAGCTTTTAAATAGTTAATCATAGACGATAAAACTGACAAAAATTGCCCAAATTAATCTGGACAATAATAATTCACTATTTATTCCAGTAGACAGTGGTTAATGTGGCTCATGTGGTGCAGCGTAACTATTTTTTACACCTAAGTGTATAATTTACGCTTATAATCTGAGCTCGTTTTTAACCGCAGTTATTATGACCGATTATCGCATTGAAAAAGACAGTATGGGTGAATTGAAAGTGCCCGCGGATGCTTTATATGGCGCACAAACCCAAAGAGCAATCAACAACTTTCCTATCAGTGGTTTAACCATGCCACGCGAATTTATCAGAGCATTGGGCCTGATCAAAGCATCGGCTGCCGAAGCCAATTTCAGTCTAGGCCATATGCAAGAGGATATTTGTGAAGCGATTATTCAGGCGGCTGATTCAGTCCAGTCTGGAGATGTGGATCAACATTTTCCTATAGACGTGTTTCAAACAGGTTCTGGAACAAGCTCTAATATGAACTGTAATGAAGTGGTTTCGCACCTTGCCAGCACTGAAAAGCTATTCATACATCCAAACGACCATGTGAACATGGGACAAAGTTCTAACGATGTGATCCCAACTGCGATTGCAGTCAGTTGTGTATTGAACGTGACTCAGCAGTTGATTCCAGCATTAAGTGATTTTGTTCAAGTATGCCAAAATAAAGCAGATGAGCTGAATGCGGTGGTTAAAACAGGAAGAACACATTTAATGGACGCCATGCCGGTGACTTTTGGTCAGGAATTGAATACCTGGGCAAGTACAATAGAGACTAATATCAATCGATTAAAAGATACTTTGAAACGTGTTTCTCAACTGCCACAAGGTGGTACAGCTGTGGGTACGGGTATCAACGCAGATGAACGTTTTGGTGATTTGTTCGCAAAAAAATTAAGTGCAAAAACTGAAGTGAATTTCAGTTCCATGACCAATAAATTCGATGGCATCAGTGCTCAGGATAACATCGTAGAACTATCTGGACAATTAAAAGTGATTGCCACAACTTTGATGAAGGTGGCCAATGATTTGCGTTGGATGAACTCTGGGCCGTTGGCAGGAATCGGTGAAATTGAGTTGCCATCTTTACAACCAGGTAGCAGTATCATGCCGGGTAAAGTAAATCCTGTGATTCCTGAAGCCATGGCAATGGTGTGTGCTCAGGTTATTGGCAATGATGCAACCATTACAGTGGCAGGACAATCTGGAAACTTTCAACTTAACGTTATGTTACCGGTGATTGCTTATAATGTTCTACAAAGTATTCATATTTTGAGTACTGCCAGTCATGAATTGGCTCACAATGCGATTAAGGAATTCAAAGTGAACTATGATGCTGTGAATGAAAATGTAGGTAAAAACCCCATCTTGGTCACAGCATTGAATGCTGTGATTGGTTATGATTTGGGCGCGAAAATTGCTAAACAGGCTTATAAAGAGAAACGTTCTGTGTTAGATGTGACTTTAGAAAATACAGATTTAACTGAACAAGAAATTAAAGAAATTTTAAACCCCATTAAATTGACTACTGGTGGTATCGAGGACCAAAAATGAAAAAACCCATGATGAAAAACATATTCTTATTAACCCTGTTACTAATCAGTGCAGTCAGCTGGGCTGAACTGCCTTCTTGGGGCATGACAGAAAACCAATTCAAGTTACCGAATTTCAGTAAAAAAATGGATGAAATTGGCCAACAAGCTTATACCAATAATTGGATGTTAAAGGTGACAGCGCCTGATGACT
>CALDFB010000142.1 GCA_937942365.1 uncultured Marinicella sp.
ACCTGTCTCTCTTCGTGAGGGGTCTGTCCGTCCAGGCGGCAGTATTGGTAGCCTCTCCATCCGCAATAATCCTCCAGAATGTCCAGTACTCGAGTCATCTGACAGAATATGAGTACACGAGAGCCCTCTTGTTTCATCCGAGGAAGCAGTTTGTCCAGTACCACCATCAATCACGATTAATGTCTCATGAGGTGCAGATTCATCATTTTTTCTGATAACTCGTGAAATCTTTTCCAGTTCTTGCATCAGGTTTGCTTGTGTATGTAAACGCCCTGCTGTATCTGCAATCAACACATCCATATTTCGTGCCTTGGCTGAAGTCATGGCATCGAAAATAACCGAAGCAGAGTCTGCGCCTGTATTTTGGGCCATCACTGGAATGTCTTCACGTTCACCCCAAGTTTTTAATTGCTCAACGGCTGCTGCTCTGAAGGTATCACCTGCCGCTAACATGACTTTTTTACCCATGCCTTTATATTTTCGAGCCAACTTGGCAATGGTTGTGGTTTTACCCACGCCATTCACACCTACGACTAAAATAACAAAAGGTTGCTTGGTTTCATCAATAACCAATGGCGCTTCAACCACTTGGGCCAATTCAGTTAAATGTTCTTGTAAGGATTCAAATACAGCATCAGAATCTGATAAATTTCTTCGCTTTAATGACTTCCTGACTTTTTCTATCACTTCCAAAGTCGCTGTTGCACCCACATCAGCCATCAACAAAGTGGTTTCCAATTCTTCAAACAAATCCTCATCAATTTTCTTCTTGATCGAGAAAAGGTGTTTCATTTTCTTGCCAAAATTATCATTGGTCTTAGTCAATTGTTGACTGAGCATGTATTGGTGTGGTTCAACACCTTGAGCTAATAACTCAGGTGGCACTTCAATGACTGTGTCTGTTGCCACAACATGATCAGCTTGTATTTCCTTAGCTTCTGGCTGGCTGTCAGTTGGTGATGATTCTGTATTTAACTCAACTGGGTTTTGAGTTCCTTGTTGCTTGGCATGCTGGTCATTTTCCAACACTTCGCCTTGATCCACTTGAGCTTCTTCAATTTGAGCTTCTGCTGTGTTTTCAACTGGTTGTTGTTCAACTTTGTTTTTTTTATTTTTTTTCTTAAAAAACTTTATCATGAGGACTTATCTAGGAATTCAGCTAAAATATGGCGCATATTCTAACAAATACAAGGCTTAGGCTGAAAAGTTAAATTAAAGAGATACTTGATTAATCACCATGGGAAAAATACGCATTACTGGCGGCACTCACCGATCCAGAAAAATTTTGGTTGAAAATCAACCCGGGCTCAGACCGACAGGGGACAGAGCACGTGAAACTTTATTTAATTGGCTGGGTAATAATTTAACCGGCCAAAGCGTATTAGATCTTTATGCAGGTTCTGGTATTTTAGGGTTTGAAGCCGCTTCACGAGGGGCGTCCAAAGTTATTTGTATCGATAACAACAGACCAACGATGGTGCAATTAAAAAAAAATATACAAGCTCTGAACCTTAATCAAATAGAAGCGACTCAACAAACAGCTTTAACATTCGCCCAAAATTGTTCAGACACATTTGATTTAATTCTTTTAGATCCGCCATTTGAAAGCGATCAAATTTATACAATCAATGATATAATCACTCCCTTGTGTAAAGCAGGTGGACATTTATATCGAGAATTCGGTATTAAACAAGAAGCACCCGATTTAGATGATCGTATCTGGCATTTAAAAAAGCAAAAAAAAATGGGCCAAGTGAATATTGAGCTTTGGCAAAAAAATGACAATCATGAGTAAAAATAAAAACACAATCGCCATTTACCCAGGCACTTTTGATCCAATAACCAATGGGCATGCTGATTTGGTTAAAAGAGGTGCGAAAATATTTGATCAATTGGTGGTAGCTATAGCCGACTCTCGTCGCAAAGGCCCCTTGTTCAGCTTAACTGAACGAATCGCGATGGCAACAGAAATATTATCCCCTATCACCAATGTCAAAGTAGTTGGCTTTGATGTTTTATTGGCGGATTTTGCCACCCAAATTAATGCCAGTGTCATACTAAGAGGCTTACGTGCAGTTTCAGATTTCGAATATGAATTTCAACTGGCGAGTATGAATCGCCACTTGATTCCCGATATTGAAACCATGTTCCTGACACCCGCTGAACAATTCAGTTTCATCTCTTCTTCGCTGATCAAAGAGATTGCGATGTTAGATGGGGATGTATCTGAATTTGCCCACCCACTGGTGCAACAAGCACTTAAAGATAAATTCGGCAGTTAATTATGTCTTTAATTATCACTGATGAATGTATCAATTGCGATGTCTGTGAACCAGTATGTCCCAATGAAGCCATTTATATGGGGCCTGAAATATTTGAAATTGATCCCGAGCTGTGTACCGAATGTGTTGGACATTTTGACGAACCTCAATGTGCCGAAATATGCCCTGTTGAATGCATTCCAAAAGACCCTGACAACAAAGAAACCCACGATGAGCTGATGCTCAAATACCAAAGATTAACAGAAGACCTATGAAAAAAATGACTCCGAAACTAATTATCACCTTATCGTTAATGATGAGTAGCTTGGCTATGGCCGAATCACCAAAAAAAGCAGCCATTGCCAGCGCTCACCCGATGGCCACAGAAGCGGGACATAGGATCCTGGCTCAAGGAGGCAATGCCTTTGATGCAGCTATTGCGGTCAGTTCAACTTTAGCAGTTGTTGAACAACAAAGTTCAGGCATAGGTGGAGGTGCTTTTTGGTTATTACATCGAGCTAAAGATGGTAAAAACATCATGATAGATGGTCGTGAGGAAGCCCCTGCCGAAGCTTTTGCAGATATGTATCTAGATGATAAGGGAGAAGTCAATCGAGATCTGGCTTTAAATGGCCCTCTTGCAGCAGCGATTCCTGGTGAGATCGCTGGCTTTGAACATTTGGCCAAACACTATGGTAATTTACCTTTATCAACTTCTCTCCAACCTGCCATTGAAGCGGCTGAGAATGGTTTTCCTGCCTACCCCAGAATCATACGCACGATTGAACGCAAAGCCAAAGTGCTGAAGCGATACCCAGCATCTGAAGCCATTTATTTTCCTGGTGGTCAAATCCCTAAAGAAGGTCAATTAATTATTCAGAAAGATTTGGCTAAAACCCTGAAAGCGGTAGCCAAACACGGTAAAGCTGCTTTTTATGAAGGAAAAGTGGCCAAAAAAATGGTCAAAGCGGTGCAAAAGCACGGTGGTATTTGGACGCTTGATGACTTAAAAAACTACCGCATTAAAGAACGTGAACCCATAACCACCAATTACCGTGGGCACCAACTGGTCACTGCTGCTCCCCCTTCATCAGGTGGTATTGCGATTGCTACCATCTTGAATATATTGTCTGCTTGGGATTTAACTGCCATGAATAATGACAATGATCGCGCCAACCGCATACACCTGGTGACTGAAGCCATGCGTCGTGCTTACCGTGATCGCAGTATCTATTTAGGAGATACTGATTTTGTTGATGTACCGATCCAATTATTAACACACCCTTATTATGCTGCTGGACTTCGCGCCGGCATCAGCCCTCACAAAGCCATGCCATCAGAATTATTACCTGGTATCAATGACAATCCCAAAGGAGAAGACACCACCCACTTTTCAATCATTGACAAGATGGGCAATATGGTTTCAGCAACTTTGACAGTGAACACTGGCCTGGCCTCTGGATTCATTGCAGCCGGAACAGGTGTGTTACTTAATAATGAGATGGATGATTTTTCAGCCAAACCTGGTGAACCCAATGCCTTTGGTTTAATTGGTGATGATGCCAATAAAATAGAGCCAGGTAAACGCCCCCTGTCGAGTATGTCACCCACATTCGTGTTTTCAGAAGATAAAGTAGCCGTGCTTGGAACGCCAGGTGGCAGCCGCATCATTACCATGGTTTTACTGGGCTTATTAGATTATTTTGATGGTCATGACGTGCATTCTTGGGTTAAAAAGCCACGTTACCACCACCAGTATCTACCTGATCGTTTGTACACTGAAAAAGACGCCTTTGATCAAGCCACCATTGAAGCACTCAAAGCCAAAGGCCACGAGGTGGTCGAACATCGTGGCCAATGGGGAAACATGCACGCAGTTTCTTGGAATAAAAAAACAGGCGAAGTGGATGCAGCCAGCGATCCCAGAACTACAACAGGCTCAGCTGTTGTCAAATAATTCATCTAACGAGATTTGAGTTATAAATCTAAAACTGAATGGATAGCTGTTAAACCAGTTAGAAAGACATGGAAGTCTTATCAATAGCCAAAAAATACTTATTTCTAACATAATATTGCAAATTAATTCACAATCTTTGATGACGATCTACGTCACTAGCACTATTTTTTATGCGATAAACAATAACAGTTCACGTTTTTTAACAAATATTTTTCATTTTATAAATTATCAAAATACCTTTGTATGTCACTGATATTATTATTATTATTTTATTTTTTCAATATTTCAGCATTTCTTAAAAAACAATAGTAAAGAAAACACCAAGACAACACATACTACTTTCTATTTTATGATTATAAACATATATAAGTGAGGTAGATGTAGTGATCTGCCCAAAGCTGGAGAAAGGTTATGAAAAATATTTTAATATTCATGTGTTTGATTACGACATCAGCAATGACTCAAAATCACAAAGTGTCTTTATTAGACTCATCAGTAAAAAACATTAAATATAATAAATCTAATAATCAGAAAATGGGCATAGGCCCAGCATCCTGTAAAGGTAATCTTCTGTTAAACCAACTTCCCAATCAATCTAATGGCTTTTTCAGTGATTTAGACTGTGATTTTTGTGGAGGGGCAACCGTAATTCCAGCTGACAACTTCACTTTAACAGCTGATAATTCTATATCAGAATTCGTTATTTTTGGTGGCTATTTCCCAGATAATATGCCACTTAATCCAGACACTTGGTCTTTAAATATACATGCAGACAATGCTGGTGTTCCAGGTGCCATTATTTATTCTGAAGCCAATATTAGTGCACAACGAACAGCAACAGGTGTCGTTTTATTTAATGTCGATGAATATGAATTTTTATTCACATTGGCAACCCCAGTTGATCTACTGGCAGGTGATTATTGGATACAGGTTCATAACGATTCCTCAGCCAGTACAGATGATTTTTTTTGGGAAGTTGGTGATGCTGATACCAATTCAATTGCAGACCTGGCATTGGCTTTTGAGTTTCCAGTTGTAACCTGGGATGACAGTCCTAATGAGTTGGCATTACAAATATGTGAAGAATCATACAACATAGACATCAACTTAACAGGTTTAGCTGCAACCAATTCTGTCAGCTTTGCCAATGGCGCAGATACCTTAACCATGACTGCTGATGGTATTGAAACCATTACTCAAGTCAAGGAAGGTTTGGCCTATGGCCCGGTTACCATTACAACTCAGCCAGATACACCTGACCAAGTCTGCACTATATCTTCTGCAAACGCCTCTGGAACTGTTGCTGGTGCAGATGTCACCATTGATGTCAACTGTGTAACAACTCAATACAATGTCGATGTTTCTGTTACTGGTTTAGCCGCAACCAACTCAATCAGCTTTGCCAATGGTGTTGATACTTTAACATTGAATGCTGATGGCACCGGCACCATCTCTACTTTGGACGATGAATCTGCTTATTCACTAAGCATTACAGCCCAACCCGATACCCCAGATCAAATCTGTACTTTTGATGATCCTGCTTCAGGCAATTTAGCTGGTGGTGATGTAACCATCGGTGTTACTTGTGTAACCACTCAATACAATGTAGACATTTCTGTTACTGGCTTAGTCGCGACCAACTCGGTCAGCTTTGCCAATGGCGCTGATACATTAACCCTTAATGCTGATGGCACAGGCACTATTTCAACTTTGGATGATGGTTCTGCCTATTCTGTAAGCATCACAGCACAGCCTGATACCCCAGACCAAGTATGTACCGTAACTTCAGGTTCTGGTAACTTAGCTGGTGGCGATGTGACTGTTGTGGTTAACTGTGTAACCACGCAATACAATGTGGATGTTTCAGTTATCGGCTTAGCAGCAACCAACTCAGTCAGCTTTGCCAATGGCGCAGATGTCTTAACCTTAAATGCCGATGGCACTGGCACCATCTCTACTTTGGATGATGAATCAGCGTATGCTGTGAGCATCACAACACAACCAGACACACCCAACCAAGTCTGTACTTTTGATGATCCATCTTCAGGTAACTTAGCAGGTGGTGATGTAACGATCGGCGTTACTTGTATCACTGATCAACATACCGTAGGGGTTGATGTCAGTGACTTAACAGCAGGGAACTCAGTGATCCTACAAAACAATGGTGGCGATGATTTAACTGTTAATGCCGATGGTATCAGTACATTTGCCACTGCTATAGATGATGGATCAGCATATGCAGTGTCTGTATTAACTCAGCCCACCTCACCGAATCAAATATGTTTGACCATAAACTCTTCTGGAAACATCAATGGTGCAAATGTTGTAGTCACAGTGGTTTGTACCACCGAGCAATACAATGTTGATATTGCTGTAACTGGTTTAGCAGCAACCAACTCAGTCAGCTTTACCAATGGTGTTGATACTTTAACTCTAAGCGCTGATGGCACAGGCACCATCTCAACCTTAGATGATCAATCCGCTTATGCTGTTACCATCACTGCCCAACCTGACACACCTAACCAAGTCTGTACCTTTGATGACCCTGCTTCTGGAAATTTAGCCGGCAGTGACGTAACCATAGGTGTTACTTGTGTCACTGACCAACATACTGTAGAGGTCGATGTCAGTGGCTTAGCAGCAGGAAATACAGTGACCTTCCAAAACAATGGTGGCGATGATTTAACTGTTAATGCCGATGGTATCAGTACATTTGCCACTGCTTTAGATGACGGTTCAGCTTATGCAGTGACTGTATTAACCCAACCCACATCACCTGATCAAACATGTGTAGTCAGCTCCCCAACAGGGATTCTTAATGGCAGCAATGTATTATTAACTGTGACTTGTACCACTGACCAATACAATGTTGATGTCTCAGTCACAGGTCTAGCCGCAACCAACTCGGTCAGCTTTGCTAACGGTATTGATACATTAACCCTTAATGCTGATGGCACAGGCACCATTTCAACTTTAGATGATGGTTCTGCCTATTCTGTAAGCATCACAGCACAGCCTGATACCCCAGACCAAGTGTGTACAGTCACAGCTGGCAGCGGCAGTTTAGCAGGTGGCGATGTCACTGTTCTGGTGAATTGTGTCACCACGCAATACAATGTCGATGTTTCTGTAACAGGTTTAGCAGCGACCAACTCAGTCAGTTTCGCAAACGGCGCTGATGTCTTAACTTTAAGTGCTGATGGCACAGGCACCATCTCTACATTAGATGATGGTTCGGCCTACTCTGTGAGCATCACAGCACAACCTGATACCCCAGACCAAGTGTGTACGGTTACTTCAGGATCAGGCAACTTAGCAGGATCAGATGTGACTGTTGCAGTGATTTGTGTCACCACACAATACAATGTTGATGTGTCTGTTACTGGTTTGGCCGCAACTAACTCGGTAAACTTTGCCAATGGTGTGGACACCTTAACTTTAAGTGCTGATGGTACAGGTACCATCTCTACATTAGATGACGGTTCTGCTTATTCAGTGAGCATCACGGCTCAACCTGATACGCCAGACCAAGTGTGTACGGTTACTTCAGGATCAGGCAACTTAGCAGGATCAGATGTTACTGTAGCTGTGAACTGTGTCACCACGCAATACAATGTCGATGTCTCAGTGACTGGTTTGGCTGCGACCAACTCAGTCAGTTTCGCCAATGGCGCAGATACCTTGACTTTAAGTGCAGATGGCACGGGTACCATCTCAACATTAGACGATGGTTCTGCCTACTCTGTGAGCATCACAGCACAGCCTGATACCCCAGACCAAGTGTGTACCGTTACTTCAGGATCAGGCAACTTAGCAGGATCAGATGTCACCGTTGCAGTGAACTGTGTCACCACACAATACAATGTGGATGTTTCAGTGACTGGTCTGGCTGCGACCAACTCAGTCAGTTTCGCCAATGGCGCAGATACCTTGACTTTAAGTGCAGATGGCACGGGTACCATCTCAACATTAGACGATGGTTCAGCCTACTCTGTGAGCATCACAGCACAGCCTGATACCCCAGACCAAGTGTGTACAGTCACAGCTGGCAGCGGTAGTTTAGCTGGAGCAGATGCCAATGTAAGTGTTACTTGTGTAACCACACAATATTCAGTTGGGGCTACAGTATCCGGTCTAGCAGCAGGCAACTCTGTGGTCTTACAAAACAACGGCCGTGATGATTTAACCTTCAATGCAGATGGCAGCGCTAATTTCAGCACTGCTTTGGATGATGGTTCAGCTTATGCAGTGACCGTACTGACGCAACCCACTGTTCCAAATCAAACCTGTGTCGTTACAGCTTCAAGTGGCAACCTGGCTGGCAGCAATGTTAACTTGACGGTCACATGTACCACTAACTTATATAACATCAATGTCGATGTGACTGGCTTAGCAGCTGGTAACGATGTGGTGCTTCAAAACAATGCAGGTGACGACTTAACCATTAATGTTGATGGCATCAGTACCTTCGCTACGCCATTGGAAGACTTATCTGCCTATGATGTAACTGTACTGACTCAACCCACAACACCTAACCAAACCTGCGTACTTGAAAATGAAAGTGGCACATTGGCTGGTGCTGATGTGATTGATATGACATTGACATGTACCATTAACACTTATGACATAAACCTCAATGTCACTGGTTTGGCATTAACCAACAGCGTCAGCTTCATCAATGGAGCAGACACCATCACTTTTAATGTAGATGGTCTACAAACCATTTCAACCCTAGATGATGAGTCAGCATATGATGTGAATATCACTGTTCAACCAGATACACCCAATCAAATATGTACCTTTGTTGACCCAGATGCTGGAAACTTAGCTGGCGGTGATGTCACCATTAATGTCACTTGTATCACTGTGCAATATACGGTTAGCGTTGATATTTCTGGTTTAGCAGCCGGAAATTCAGTGGTATTGCAAAACAATGGCGCAGATGATTTAACCGCAGTTGCCAACGGCATCAGCACATTTGCTACGCCTTTGAATGACGGTTCAGCTTTCAATGTTACTGTTTTAACCCAACCTTCATCACCCAACCAGACTTGTGTGGTTTCAAGTCCAACAGGCAACTTGAACGGCAGCAATGTTGGATTAACTGTTACTTGTACGACCAATCAGTACAACATCAACGTCAATGTGACTGGCTTGGCCACCGGTAATGACGTGATCTTGCAAAATAATGCGGGTGATGACTTAACCATTAATGCCGATGGAATCGGCACCTTTGCCACAGCCTTAGATGATGAATCTGCCTATGTAGTGACCGTTTTGACACAGCCCACAACACCTAATCAAACTTGTGTGGTTAGCAATGGATCAGGCACACTGGCTGGTAGTGACGTTACTGACATTGATGTGACTTGTACTACCGAACAATACACCATCAGTGTTGATGTGACTGGTCTGGCGGCAGGTAATGACGTGATCTTACAAAACAATACCGGTGATGATTTAACCATCAATGCCGATGGCACCAGTACTTTTGCCACTGCCTTAGATGATGAGTCGGCTTATGTTGTGACTGTGTTAACGCAACCGACCTCGCCGAATCAAACCTGCGTGTTAGCCAATGAATCTGGCACCTTGGCAGGCGCAGACATAACTGATGTGACGCTGACTTGTACCACTGAACAGTATGATGTCATACTCAATGTGACTGGTTTAGTGGCAACCAACACTGTCAGCTTCTTAAATGGAGTAGATTCGTTGATTTTCAACGCTGATGGTTCACAAACCATATCCACATTAGATGACGAGTCTGCTTATTCGGTCAGTATAACTGCCCAACCAGATACACCCAATCAATTGTGCAGCTTTGACGATCCAGACTCAGGTAATTTAGCGGGTGGCGACGTCACCATCAATGTCACATGTACTGTTGAACAGTACATCATTGGCGTAGATGTTATTGACTTAGCTGCTGGTAATACTGTGGTCTTGCAGAACAACAGTGGAGACGATTTATCAGTCAGCAGCAATGGTGCCAATTTATTTACCACCGCTCTGGACGATGAATCTACTTATGATGTAACCGTATTGACTCAACCCACTTCACCCAATCAAACTTGTACAGTAACCAATGGCAGCGGCACACTGGCTGGTGCTGACGTGACTGATATCACGGTGACTTGCGTTACAGAAACTTACTTTATTGGTGGTGTACTTACTGGCATGTTAAACATCAACGACTTGTTACTAGATAACAACGGCCAAGAAACCGAACTGGTCAAATGCAACGGACCTTTTGTTTTCGATACACCATTAGATGACTTGACCACATATTCTGTTATTGAATTGATGGACCCGGGTTCACCTTTCCAAGACTGTGAAGTCACCCAAGGCAATGGTACAGTTAATGGTGATGATGTCATAGATATACTGGTTTCATGTTCAGCGACCACTGATACCGATTATATTTTTGGTGAAGGGTTTGATTGCGCACCATTTGTCCCATAAGAATCTGGCAATAAAAAAGTACGACTGTTAAATTAAATGACAGTCGTGCAACCCCTAAACACCTCTATTTTGATTCCAGTAAGTACGGTACAATTGTCGTATGAAATTGTATTCAATCGAAGGTAATCGCCAAAAACTTGATGCCGGCGCCATGTTTGGCAATGTGCCGAAAGCTTTGTGGTCACGTTGGGTTGAGGTGGATGAAAAAAATCGCATGGAACTGGCCTGTCGCGCTTTATTGGTGGAAAACTTGAATGGAAAAAATGTGTTGTTTGAAACCGGCATCGGCAACTTTTTTGAGCCCAAGTTGAAACAACGTTTTGGCGTTTATCAAGACGCACATGTGCTGATCGAATCATTGCGTGAACTGGGTTTTAAACCCAATGACATTGATGTAGTTGTGCTCAGCCATTTACATTTTGATCATGCTGGCGGCATGCTGACCGAATGGAAAGAACATTCTGAACCAGAACTGGTATTCAAAAATGCAGACTTCTTAGTTGGCGCTGAACATTGGCAACGTGCACTGAACCCGCACCCCAGAGATCGCGCCTCATTTATTCCTGTGTTAAACGAATTATTAAAAGCATCGGGTCGATTGTATTTAGTTGATACCAAACATCATCCCATATTAGGTGATGATGTTATGTTCAGCTTTACTGATGGACACACGCCAGGCCTCATGCATGCACAAGTGGTTGATCTTATTTTCGCCACAGACTTAATTCCCGGCAGTGCTTGGGTTCATATACCGTTCTCGATGGGTTATGATCGTTTTCCAGAACAATTAATCGATGAAAAAACTCAATTTCTTGAAAGAGTTTTAACAGAGAATCTTCGGTTATTTTTCACCCATGATACGGAAATAAGTGTGGCCAATGTACATCAAGACAACGGACGTTATTCAATCTATAATCCCATCAAACAATTATCTGAGGAGTATTAACATGTTAACAATTACTGGGCTTTATGCATCAATACTGGCAATTATTATTTTATGGCTTTGTTTTAACGTGGTTAAATTTCGACGAGGCAAACGTGTTGACATTGGTGATGGTGGCGATGAAATAGGTATTAGACATATCAGGGCCCAACAAAATGCCGTCGAATACATTCCCATTGCACTCATTTTATTTGCAGTGTGTGAAATAAACGGTGGTGACCCTATTATCCTTCACATCACTGGCATCGCATTGGTCATTGCTCGACTTATTCATCCCGGCGGATTAGTAAATGGCAAAGGAGCTACTTTTGGACGTTTTTATGGAACATTGATCACATGGTTGGTAATCATATTCCTGGCAGGATATAACATCGGTAAATACATAGGAATGATGCTTTGAATAACTTGATTAATAAATTACCCAAAGCAGAATTACATATGCATGTAGAAGGCAGTTTAGAACCTGAACTGATGTTCAAATTAGCAAAACGCAATGGTATTGAACTTCCTTACACTTCTGTAGACGAGCTAAAAGCTAAATACGACTTTAACAACTTACAAGAATTTTTAGATATTTACTACCAAGGTTGTGATGTCTTGCGAACTGAACAAGATTTTTATGATTTAGCATGGGCTTATCTGGAAAAAGCCAAACAAGATAACATTGTTCATACAGAAATATTTTTTGATCCTCAATCACATACAGACAGAGGCATTCCTTTCGAAACAGCCATTAATGGTTTGTATCGAGCATTTGATGATGGTCAACAAAAACTAGGTATCAGCTTTCATATCATAGCTTGTTTTCTCAGGCATTTACCAGAACAAGACGCCATTGATTTATACCCCGACATATTAAAACATCAAGATAAAATATTAGGCATTGGCTTGGACTCTTCTGAAATAGGCCACCCACCTGAAAAGTATGAACGAGTTTTTGCCCAAGCGAGGACAGATGGCTTTAAATTGGTCGCACACGCAGGAGAAGAAGGCCCTGCCGAATATGTCAAACAAGCCATCGACTTACTGCAAGTTGACCGCATAGATCATGGCAACCGATGTTTAGATGATGACATCTTGACTGCTCAAATTGCTAAGGCTGGACTGGCTTTAACTGTCTGCCCTCTTTCGAATTTAAAACTTAAAGTTGTACCCAGCCTCAAAGATCACCCCATTAAATCAATGCTAAAAAAAGGCTTGCTGGCCACCATCAACTCAGATGATCCAGCCTATTTTGGTGGTTACATCAATGATAACTTCCAACAACTCGCAGATGCTGTTGGTCTGAATGACAATGAAATTATTGTACTGATAGAAAACTCATTTAAGGCCAGCTTTTTACCTCAGAGTATAATAGACATACACCTGGAAACTTTAAACTCAATATAAATGATGTACCTATGAAAAAAATATTATTTGTTTGTTATGGCAACATTTGCCGCTCACCCAGCGCTGAGGGCATCTTTAAAAGCATGATTAAATCCAAAGATATTGACCACTTATTTGAGGTTGATTCGGCTGGCACCCATGATTTCCACATTGGTAAAGCACCAGACAGCAGAGCCATAAAAGCAGCCAAAGACATCAATGTAGACCTTTCTGAACTCAGATGTAGACAAGTGAAAAAATCAGATTTTTCATACTATGACCTCATTCTGGTTATGGATCAAAAAAACAAAGAAAATTTACTGAAAGTATGTCCAAAAGACATGACACATAAAATTGTTGAATTTATTTCGTATCTACCAGATTCAGAACTGGATTATGTTCCCGACCCTTTTCATGGTGAACCTCAAGATTTCAGTGATATGATGACTTTATTAAGTGATGTTTGTGAAGCTTCACTCATGTCACTCACAGATTAAAAAGCATAGTTGATTCCCAAGCCTAAAGTAGACTGTTCATCATTTAAATTACCTACTGCATCAACGAAAACTGATGTTCTTTCATTATATTGCCAAGAATATTTGCCGAAAACAGTTGTGGCTTTTTCAGTAGCAGCAAAACGCTGACTCAAACCAACTTGACCCCACATTCTTTCAGAAAAATATTTTTTGTATTTTAAAGACACTGAATGACTGTCACCAAATTCTTCATCACTGGAAAAATACATTTGAGCACTTAGGCTGTAGATCCCAAACTTTGTATATTCCGCACCAGCGAAGGTTAAATTGTTCAGTAATTTCTTATTAGACCATTCAGAAATTTGTCCAAAATGCCCTGACAGAGATTCATTGAATCTATACCCCAACTCATATTGATATTTCAAGATATCATTTTTATCCGACCTTGATCTTTCAGCAACCTTAAACATGCCATTAAATTTCGGTGTGAAATTATAGTTTGTAAATAAAGCCAACTCTTTATCAATGGCTCGATTCTCTCTGATGCCACTTTCTGGTATGGGGTTAAGGCCTAAATTATTATAAATATAGCTGGCACCCCAACTACTTTTGTATCCGTTCTGATGCTGATAATAAAATGAAGTGGACTTGACTTGAGTTCGCTGTTCACTGCTGAATTGATGCTTTACTTGCAATTTATTTTTGGTTATTTTTTCCAACATGGCCTTCCCTGAATTTGCAGATTCATTACCCTTATCATGAGACAGTACCGCATTAAAGTTTGCCTTGGCTTCAATCAATTCATAATCAGATATTAATGCAAACCCTAAACCCAATTTAACTGCAATATTATCTGGCTCATCCAGCAGAATGTTTTTATATTGTTCGATCGCTTCGTTGACTTTTCCGCGCCAATGCAACATTCTGGCTTTCCCTAATCGTGCAGCAAAATTTTTAGGCTTCCTTGTCAGCACATCCTCATATACTTCTTGTGCTTTGAGTAATAATTTCGATTGCTCATAGGTCACTGCCAGTTCATTTGATGCATTTAAGTTATTTGGATCTAATACTTGGGCTCGCTTTAATTGTTTAATTGCTTCAAGGTGATTGCCTAAATGTCGAAAACTGATTCCAAGGAAAAAGACAGCCTCCTTCTTGTATTCATTCTTAACGTCACATTTCATAAACTGTTTTGATGCTGCCTCGTAATTTGCAGCTTTAAATTGATTCATTGCCTGCTCAAAGTGACAGACTTCCTCAGCAGAAGACAGCAATAAACTAAGCCCCAAAATTAAACCATTCATCTAAATAAACCTCTCTGATAACTACCAAAAGTGTTAAAACTAAAAACACAAATATTTCTTTTATCCATAACTTTTTTTCAACTTTTAAGTCCTCATCTAACTCCTTTAAATAAGTCTCTTTGTCACTCATGACTTGATCTGAACCTTTCCAGTTTTTTCAGTTTTATCCCATTTCATCTCCTTGCCTCTTAGCTCTGATATGTATGAGTTGAATGTAATAGCACACAACAATGGACCATAACCAGAAATCAACAGCATCGGTTTACTCAGCCACTTGAGATGTTTAACTTTCTCGATCACCTTAGCTCCAAAAGCTGCAACCATGCTTAATGACAACCACAGATACATCAATAAAATAATAACCATGGGTGTTAAATCTAATGTCTTCCAATTTAAGTGTTTTTCATTGTCGAGTATGAGGTACTCAAGCAAGCCAGGAATGTAAGACAATATAATGATGCAAAGCGAAATCAAACCTGGAAATACGATACCAGCGAGCCAAGACTGCCTGGCGCTGATTGGGTCAATTAAAAAAGAAAATAATGTAACAAACACATAAACCACAACATTCAAAATCCAAAACATTTTGAATAATTTCCAAGAAAGCGGAAAATCAAGAAAAAATAAGCTGGCCAAACCTATGGATGCCAGTATCATAAAAATTGGCATCAACAATATAGAGAACCAAATAAATGAGAAACTGATAGAACCTAAATGAGGGTGCATTTTCTTGTTAAGCCACAAGTGGCTGTATTGTTTGGTGATTTGTAAATTCCCTCTGGCCCACCTTAAGCGCTGTTTCCATAAGCCATCAATATTATCTGGCTCTTCAGCCCAAACTATGGCATTACCGTCGAATATGGCTTTTCTACCATTTAATTGTGTTTTAAAAGTTGTGAAGGTGTCTTCGGCCAAAGAGCTGGTATCAATTCTCCCACCTATGGCCAAAAGATTTTCTCGCGTATGCAATTGTGCACCACCAGCCAAGCAAGCCATGAATGCCAAAATATTTTGAGCCCGCCTCGAAGCTGCTTGAGCTGTGATGTATTCAAAGTCAATAAAACTTGTCATTAAACTGCCTGGACGGCTGCCTTCTTTTATATAGGCTGTTACAGCGCCAACATCTGGGTCCCTTAAATGACGAGTCATTTTTCTTAACGCATTTTTTTCGAACAATACATCTGCATCCATAATCAAAAATGCCTCAGACCAACTTTCGTTTAAAACTTCATTGATACCATGATTTAAGGTATGGGCTTTTCCCTCGCCTCCTTTATGTCTCCGAATGTGAAAAACATTTCCTGGGTATTTAGTCATCTTTTTTTTCATCAAATCAGGGGTTGAATCAGTGCTGGCATCATCAATAATATAAATTCTCAACTTTTCTTTGGGGTAGGACATATCCATTAGGCTTTCAATGGTCGAATCCAATACATTCACTTCATTCCAAGCAGGTACCAAGATAGAAACTTGAGGAAAGTGGCAGCCAGTCAAAGGATAATGGTTTTTAAATGAATGCAGCCCAATCAGTAAAAATTGATACAAAGATATAACCAGCGGCACACACCCTAAAAAGACAAAAGCAACCATTAACATATTGACCCCAGAATAGATCACACCAGCGCCCCTTCCTGCTGATTCTGAAATTCATTGATTGGCATAAAAACTTCCTGCCAGTATCTAACCATCGCAATTTCTTCATAGGGATAGTAAGAGTTTAAAGAAAGCCCCATGGCTTCACGTATAGACATTTCTGGCATGTTAACCCCAGCTGCAACAGTCAACGAGATAGTCCCTGGATACCTGGGATTGATTTCTAATAAACAAGGAACGCCATCTGTATTCAATTTGAATTGAACATTGACCGCATAGCGTAACTTCAAATGCTCAGCGATTTTGGCTGCCAGTGAACTCAGCTTTGGCATCTCTAATGTTTTAGACACGACCGCAACACCTCCATATATTTTTACCCTTTCTCGAACCACACTTGCGATGGCATGATTTTCTTCATTTAAATATACATCGACAGAATACTCTTTACCCGGCAAAAACTCTTGAATCATATAAGAGCCATCCAAGGGTAAACGTGCCAACTCATCAGCTGACTCAATTATTTTGATGCCTCGTGAACCTGAATCACATCGAGGTTTTGATAAACAAGGAAACACCAAGTCATTGACATCTAAATCTGCGTCGTAATTTTTAAACCACGCCAATTTGAAATCATTCTCCAAACAAGTCATCAGTTGATATTTATCAATTACATTTGAAATAGCAGCATATGAAGAGCTCACTACTTTGATTCCATTGTTTTCAAATAAATGACTGTTCTTAGTAATCTTTAAAAGCTCTGAATCAACAGTTGGAATCAATACATCTATATCATTATTAATACAAAGTTGAAATAAATCATCTATGAATTCTGCTTCATCCGCTGCTTTCAACAAACACCTGTTTGCAGGTTTGACCAAATACAACCCAGTTGAATGAGGGCTCATATCAGCCATGAATACATTGATATCCATACATTTAACAGACTGATAAAAAGCAATGGCAGCGGCGCCACCTGCACCTGTAATTAACACATTCAGTTTTTTCATCATATACTCCTGATCACTTCAAACGGCTCGACCATTGAATAGTTTGCAAACCGGCCCCAATATTCAGCATTGGCTTTAATAAATGAGCTTTTGAGGTAATCACATTTATTGGTTTGTGTTTCATAGCATTGAATCAAGTCCATCTTCCTTTCCATTTGTTTAGAAATATCTACGAATCTAGAAGGTTTAAAGTCGATGGTAGCTGAAGGGCTTTGGTAACACTCTATGGATGAGACAGTTCTTGCAGCTACCATCGTGGCTTTATGCACATTGCGATGATCTTGATGGGCATCATTTTTTGAATGGGTATAAATTAAATCAGGCTTGATTTGAGCTATGACTTTCTCAATGACTGAGATGGTTTCATTACCTGCAGTAATATGGGTATCAATCAAATCACATAAAGTTAAGCTGGCGCCCAATTTATGAGATGCATGTCTTGCCTCATAGGCCCTTACAGATGGATTACCGCCCTGTTCACCATTAGACAGTGTCAACACAGAGACTTCATCTCCGTGATTTTTATGGTTTAACAAGGTACCTCCGCAACCAATTTCCACATCATCTGGGTGAGCGCCAATCGCCAAAACTTTTCTGGGTATAATGATTTGCTTCGACATGTTCACCAAATCGTTAACTCTTTTTAGAAATTGGCTTGAATCAAAGGGCTTCAGCAAATACGAATCCACTTTCAGGTTTAATGCCTCAATAACAATACTGGCATCCGAATCACCGGTGATCACCAAAGTTTTGGCCAAATCATTATGCTGCCTGGCATAACTGACAATCTCTAAGCCTGTGCAATCTGGCAGGTTGACATCAGTAATTACCAAATCCCAATTATTGTTTTTTAATTTAGATTTCGCTTCTTTGCCATCTTTGGCTGTCGATAAAAAAAAGCCAGTATGCCTTTCTATGATTTTAGACAATAAAAATAAAATGTCTTGATCGTCATCTATAAGTAATATTTTTTTCATGATTTTTTCCTGATTGATTTGATACCTCCATATTAATTAAATCGATTGAACAAACCATTGGCAAAAAGGACACAAAGAACATATCAATTGATCGCACATAACCAAAAGTATAGGTTCAAAACTATCCTTATGAAGTAGTGCCATTATTCAGGATTAATCATATGATTAGTTTTTCTCTGGTTTTTGTTATTTATGAAAGGTCTTATCTTTAGAAGTTTCCTCGAATATGCAGAAGATCAACTGGGCTTAGAGTTTGTTGACAATATGTTGCACAAGACTGAAACTGATTCAAATGGCGTATATACCAATATTGGCACTTACGACCACATCGAACTGATTCAATACATCAGTTATATCTGCCAAAATAAGGACTTAGATATGGATCAATTGGTCGAAAGTTTTGGCATGTACTTATTTGAATTTCTTGGAAAAACCTACCCCAGTTTGATTAAACAATATGCCAACAGCCTTGACTGCATCTAC
>CALDFB010000143.1 GCA_937942365.1 uncultured Marinicella sp.
AAACAATAAAGGCAATAACGCTGACACAATTTGCTTTAAATCACGATAGAATACATAAAATGCCGAAAATATAAAACTTAATGCCAACGCCAATACATATAATAAGACAAGTGGTACAAATAATAAGAACAGTTCCCAAGATGGTACTAAACGTCCTAATGCCATTAACACCAACAAAATAGCCAAAAAGCCAATACCATGTAAAATAAAATTACTGCTTGTACCTGCCAACACCACATGGCGCAAATCAATTTTAACTTTTCCCAATAAATCTTTACGAGATACCACTGATGTAATGGAATTCAGAACAGATTCTGAAAATGCCATCCAAGGCCACAAACCAACAGCCAAATAGGTGATAAATGCATCATCAGGTAGGTCTGGAATTCTTGCTTTAAAAAGAATTCCAAATACGAAATTATAGATCAACAAGGTCATCAAAGGATGAACAATAATCCACAATAAGGCTGAAGAACTTCCGAGATAACGATCTTTTATCTCTTTCCTCAAAAAAAATTTAAACATTTATTCTGGCGCTAAAACCTTATATCTTTCAAATACATGAGCCATTAATTCTGGATTTACCTGCAATTTTTTATTTGCTTGAGAATTAATGATATTTTGAAATTTTCTCTTCACAGCCTTATCTTTTAATTGTGCGATTAATTTAGGTTTAACTTGATCAAAATCTGCTGTCTTTTGTGGTATGACTTCATTAACTCTAATGATATATTTTTTATTACCATCAGTTAATACCTGTGGTATCACTCCAATCGGTGCACTAAATACAGTGTCAGAAAAACTATAATCGAAACTTACTTTTTTAAAAGCACCCCAATGCCCGTTGTTACTAACTACACTGGGATCACTTGAAATTTCAGTGGCAAGTCTTTCAAATGAATGTTGAGTTGCAGAATTTAAATTATCTAAAACAGCATTTATATTTTGGTTAACATCATCTGAATTAATAACGATAACAGAAATGTCTCTGTTTTCTGGCATTGTGAATTCTTTTTTATTTATCATGTAATATTCTAACGCCAAATTTTCAAGAGATTGAGCTGTGACAGATTCTTCTACATGAGCCAACATTGTCTTATAGTATGTCGTTTTGATATTATACATTTTAATTGACTCAATCATTTCTTCTTTTTCAATGTCTAAAGCATCTAAAAACATGTTTTCCGGGTCAATATCAAGTGATTCAATATGTGATGAAATATTCTTAAAAACATCTTTATTTTTTAAGTCTGTCTTCATCACATGATCATATACAATATTAACATTTAGCAATGTATATATATTTTGCTCGATTTGTTGTTTTTGCACTGCAAAACCAACTCTTTTATTTGGGTTCAACAAATAAACATAAACATCCAAGTCAGCTAATGGCACTTCAACATTACCTTGTTTAACCAAAAATGAATTTTGATTAAACAAGGTGGTTAAAAATATAAGAAGAAATTTCATATTTTACAATTCAGTTTCCGTATAAAAGAAACCACATGTTTGATTAGTGGGAGATTGACATGTCGGAGTGATATTGTATGGGTCTGCTGAATGTATATAGTTAGCATAATATGTCTTTGTAGGATCCAGTTTACAGAACGCTGAAGGATCAGCTGAATTAGTAGAAAACAGCAGTGTTGATGTATTGTTAACTTCAAAAACACACTCCGCAGTATTTGTAAAATCACCCGGGCATTCACTTATTGACATGGTACCAGTACCCATTAACCTTGAACTAGTAGGCGCATCAGCGAAAACAACCCTTCTTCTGGTGTTCACTTGATCGAATTTAAACCCTGACAATGTAACAAATGATGTAACACTCGCATCTAACAAAAACGAGGTATTTGTGGATTCACCAAAGCCGAAACCATCGTTGACACTTTGGTAGGTAGCTTGAACCCTATTTAAACCTTGTGGAAATACACTGCTTGAACAGTTTGGGTTGGTATTTTCATCATAAGTAACACTCACATTTCTAGTGATACCATCACATGTCATAGTGACAGTGGTGTTTTGGGTAATGCTTAATGTTTGTGAACCACTCGTTGCTTTTGAACCTGACCAACCACTCACACTTGGGCTAGCACTCGCTGTACATGCGTTGATGTCAGTTGTCGACCATGTTACCGTAGCTGTACCTGGAGGCGTAATTGTTACAGCTGGGCTTTGATTGTTTATTCTGAATAAAGAAAATATCGGGTCAGCACCACCGCCGCCGCCAGAATTAACTTCTTCTGTTAACTGTATTGATTTTACTGTTTGCAGGTTGCCAGAATTTTGACATGTTAAATTTAGTGTTGCTGGTAATTGTGTCACATTAATTCCAGTTTCAGTGTATTCTCCATTTGCTGATTGCTTACTGCCTGTCCAAGATGCTGCACCACTCACGACCGAAGCACTACAAGATGATGCGAATGCAACACTCCAACTTACTGAGATACTACCTCCAACAGCTATGTCATAATCACTGGGGTAAAAACCCAGTATTACTGGTTGTGTACCTGCAGCAATGATTTCATGCTCACCTACAGTGATCACTGTGATGTCACCTGTTTGATTATCAATAAATGCATCACCAGTAATTTCTACCTGTTCATTGTTGTTTTGAAAAATCAGTTTTTCTGCCAATGCATTTTGAGCACAGAAAATCATTAATAAAGTTAAGACGTGTTTCATTGGGTTCTCTCATTTCAAATATATCAGCTATGATTATACAAGAAAGGTTGTTAATATTTTATTCAAAAAAAAGGACAAGATAAAATCTTGTCCTTCTTATACTTTTTATTCAGTAGTATTAGTTTGAAACAACTACTAAACCTTTGTGCTCAAATAAGCCAGCATATTGTGCCAACAAACCTGCGCCAGCACCAGCATTAGTGAACTGATTAGCAGCAAAACCAGCAACTGGTAAACCTGCAAAAGCGTCACCAGCTAAAGGAGCTGTAACATATAAAGGATTACTGAAAGACATTCTAGCCCAACCATTTTCAGTTGCATGAGGAACAGCTGGAGTAGTTACAGTAACTAAGTTATCAGAACCCATGATTGAAGACTCAGCACCTGGTGCACCACCTGGTAACATGAACTCAACAACGTTAACTTCTTTACATAAACTTGGGTTTGCGCCAGCTGGAGGACGTGGAGATACACCACCAACAGTCAAAATTTCAAACTGCTCTTCTCTGTCCCAAATTTGCAATTCAAATTCATGACAAGAATTAGCACCATCCCAAATTGTTGTGAAAGGAGGAACAACATCAGCCGCAGTAGGTACGTCAACATGGAAACGTTTAGTTGGGAATGTAATTATCCACTCTGATTTACCATTAACAATTGTATCTAATGCATACTCGTTATAAATATATCCTCTAGTGAACAAGCCAGTAACAGCCTCTGCACCGCTTCCATACAATGAAGTTACAGCAACTCCATCATTAAATACTGTTGATTCTAAATCACCTTCATTAAGTGATGGTAATAAGCTACCTGGCTCAGAATGGTTACCAGCAGCATTAACCCAAAACTCATCAATAGCAATCGCATCGTATGTCATAGCCAAACCTTCAGCAACATTAACAATGGTAGCTGAACCAAATATTCCACCAGTTACTGGAGCTTCATCAGCCAATGTATCATAAATACCATTGTCAGCCCAGTCGCCTTCGATTGCTGCACAATTTGAAGGAGTACCAACCACACCATGGTCAGCAGCTGGAACTGTGCCACCGTCAAAAGTAGCCATCTCTAGTACTTCAAAGTGACCGTCAGTAGCACGTCTCATACTTCTGTTAGTCGGATCTCTATCAACATCAATTGTAAATGGCAAGAACTCTTGACCACCTTTAATTAAGAAAGGTGCACACGATGTATCTGCAGTCGAATGAACAACAGAAGGCTCACCTTGATGACCAGCAATTGTAGAAACAGTAGGTGCTAGAGCACCTGTCCATACGTCAAATGCAGATAAGTAAACGTTAAAATCGAGCACCTCTAAAGTATTTTCACCTTCCAAGAAACGTACTTTAACAGCTTTAGTATCAGCAGTAGTGTTAACGATAGAGTACAAAGTGTTCAAATCGTTATTAACTGAATAGTAAGGATAAATCAATACTTGTCCAGTACCTTCAGGGTTAATATACTGAGCAGCGTTAGCCATACCCGCGACACCCGCGATACCAGCTACTACTGCAACAGTTAGTTTATTTTTTTTCATTTCTAACTCCAAATTTAATTAAAATATCAGGGCTATATTTAAAATATCCCCGCTCATAAGAACGAAGCTACACAAGATAGCAATGCGTATGATAATTTATCCAGCCTTCATAAACAAGTACTTTCTATAATTTTTACTGGATTTACCGCCTGTTAAACTATTTTTCATTGGGCACAAAATACCATTTTTCGTTTAACTTTATCCAATTTTCAAAAAGTTTAGTCTGCACCTCAACCCCACCCAAGCTGCGCTTAGGAAAAGTGTATTCATAATCCAATAATACCTCTACTTTACAAACACGCTCTTCTTCACAGACTGC
>CALDFB010000144.1 GCA_937942365.1 uncultured Marinicella sp.
ATGGGATGTACCTGAATTTGTTTGGAACCCAAGAAATGATGCTGCGTACTGGCAACATATGGTTAACTATAATATTGGTTTGGGATTAGATTCTTCATTGGTAGAGGCATATTTAGATGGAGACTTCTCGGTGTGTCCTGAACAAACAGGAATAACAGACCCAAGGGAAGCCGTTTTACGTGCTTTGAGAAACGGAGATTGTGCGTGGCCTAGTATTCCTGATGATCAACAGTTTACTGAATTCGTTGCAAAAGTAGATGATGTTTGGCGTTCATCATTAAATAGTCGCGGTGATTTTTTCAGTGCCACTGACCCTCAAGAGTTGGTTGCTGCTTTAAACTCTGTGATTAACAACATATTAGAACGTTTATCACAAGGTGGCTCTTCTTCTGTATCTTCTGGGGTCGTAACAGCTGGCGCTTTGGCATTTACACCTGGTTTTGATTCTTCTAATTGGAGTGGCAGTTTTATTGCAAGAACAGTTGAAGATACTTCTGGTTTTGGTGATCCTTTGTGGGATTTGTCGTGTGAATTGACAGGAGGTGCTTGTGACAGTACAGGTATACCAGTACCAAAACAAACCAATAGGAATATATTTGTTTATGATAAAGCTACTGACACGTTACAGTCTTTCGATGCTTCTTTAGGCGGAACTGTTGGAGCTACTTTCAATGCCAATTCACTTGATTTGAGAACAGATTTAAATATAAGTTTGAATGAATTAATTGATTATATCAAAGGTGATCAATCTAATGAAGTAGCTGGTGGTACTGGTTTATTAAGAGATCGAGAAACAGTGTTGGCTGATATTGTACATAGCAGTCCAGTGGTGATTCGAGGCCCTGGTGAGAGTTATACTGATAATTTATGGCCTGCAACATCAGCTACCAATAATTATTTACAATTTAGATTAGATAATCAAAATCGAGAAAATGTAGCTTATATTGGTAGTAATGGCGGCATGTTGCATGCAGTCAGAGCTGATGGCGCTGATAGAGGTGAAGAACTCTGGGGTTATATCCCATCTAAGGCGATTGAAAATTTGCATACATTGGCGAATCCTATATACACGCACACATCATTTGTGGATAACACGCCTGTTTTAACGGATGCATTCTTTAATAACCAATGGAACAGTGTTCTCATTGGAGGCATGCGTTTTGGCGGCCAAGCATATTACGCAGTTAATGTTACGAACACCATAACAAATCAACCTGATGTGATGTGGGAGTTTACCGATGCTGATGACGCTGATATGGGGTTTTCTTACGGTGAAGCTACTATAGTACGGGTGACCAGTACAGATGAATGGGTGGCATTGATCCCAAACGGTTACAATAATTCACAAAATGACTTTGATGATCCGTCAGACCCGAGAAATATAATTGGTGATGGATCAGCTGCTTTGTATGTTGTTAGACTAAGTGATGGTCAACTATTGGCTAAATTAGACACCAATGTTGGATCAACCATTACTCCTAATGGTATGGGGCCTGCGGTTGCAGTCGACAGCAGACTAGCGCCTGGCGGTGTTGATATTGGTGCTGACTTTGCTTATGCAGGTGATTTGTACGGTAATTTATGGCGTTTTGATTTTACAAGCTCTGATTATAGCGATTGGGAGAGTTCTACTTCAATAACTCGAATAGTAGAAGCTGATGTGATAAAAGATCGTCCTATAACGCAAAAACCACGTGTGGTCGAAAATCCTTTAGATACAGGTGGAAGAGATGTTGTGGTTATGTATGTAACGGGTAAATACATAGAGTTGCCTGACAGATCTATAAATATTGCAGATCAATACATTGCTGGTGTTTTCGATGGTTTAGCTGCAGACCCGTCAACATATCCGTTGTCTATTTTAGATAGTACTTTGGTTGAGCAAACATTAACAAACTCAGGTGATTTCAGAGATGTAACTGATAATGACGTTGATCTTGCTAATTTAAATGTTGATGGATGGAAAATAAGACTTCCTGACCAAGGTGAACGTGGTAATACACCTTTAATTACATTAGGGAGTCAAATTTTATTGGTGGCAACAACAATTCCTTCAGGAGAGGATCCTTGTGATTCTGGTGGTACTGGTTGGGTGATGGCGTTGAACCCATTCACTGGTGGTACTCCGGGAGTGGGTGGAATTTTTGAACAAATCACAGTGACTGGTGTAGACGCAGATGGTAACCCTATAACCACCATCGAAGGTGGAATAGGGCAGAAAATATATGATCCTGCCACGGGTAGTATCAATATATTAGAAAGTCCAGATGGCGATGGCAGCTTAATTATTGAAGGTAGCAGCAGCACCACAGTGATTGATATCAGTAAGTTTACTTGGCGTAGACGAAATTTCACCAATCTTTTAACAGAATAATTTTATAAAAGAGTTAAAATATGAAAATAAATAATACATTAATATCCAAGGTGCTTTTATTCTTATTGATGAGTACAAGTTTTAACTTGTATGCAATGAGTGAACTTAGGTTAATTGAAGTTGATGAAGTAGATGTACGTTCTAAAACAATTGTGATTGGTGGTTTAAGGTATAAGTTTGAGTTAAATCAAGAGCAATCTTCATACGGTGAAGATGATAGTAATAAATCGATCCCTCTTAGGAAAGTGCGTGCGGGTGAAAAATACTATATATCGTTTTATGTAAAAGATGATATCAAAGCAGTCAATCCAACAGGTTTTGACAAGGTTGTGTTTATTGCGGATGGAGCGCCTTCAGAATGAATGCTATGATTAATAAGCGTGGGTTTACTTTGATTGAATTGGTGGTGGTTATTGCTATTATTGCATTGTTAGCAGCGTATGCAATACCCAATTACCGTCAGTATGTGGTTCAAAGTAAACGTGCTGATGCTCAAGCTAAATTATTAGAAATAGCGGGTTTGTATGAAAAAGCTTATGCCAATACGAATAGTTATCCTGCTGACTTAAACGCATTAGGTTTGGATGCTGATTTTTTAACCAGTGATGATTATATCATAACGGGTACTGGTGGTAATGGTTGGGTGTTAACTGCAACGCCACAAGGCGGGCAAGCCACATCAGATACTACCTGTCCAACCATTACATTCAATCAATTAGGTAGTAAAGGACCTGTTATTGATTGCTGGGAATGATATTTGATATCAATACTGCCCACCTTTTAAGACACGTTGCTTTTGGCGGTTCCAATCTCGTTCCTTAGAAGCTGCACGTTTATCGTGTAGTTTTTTGCCTTGTGCAAGGATAACTTTCAGTTTAACTTTGCCTTTGATCCAATATAAGCTTCTGGCCACCAAAGTTAAACCTTTGCGTTCAACAGAGCCTATTAAATGATTGATTTGATGGCGATGCATAAGTAGTTTCTTTAAACGATTGGGTTCAGCGGTTATGTGTGTTGATGCCGTATTTAGAGGTGTTACATGACAATTGGTTAAAAACACTTCACCGTCTTTAATAAACACATAAGACTCTGCCAAATTAACTTTACCAGCACGCATAGATTTGACTTCCCAGCCTTTTAATTCTAAGCCTGCCTCG
>CALDFB010000145.1 GCA_937942365.1 uncultured Marinicella sp.
AAAATTTATACTAAATACTGTTGATTTATAGGGCCGAGGTCTCAAGACAGACTGCCTTTATATTGATTAAATAGAGCTTACTTTTTAATTCAAATATTTAGGTTTCAGAGAGCTGGCTACACCCCTTTTCTCATAAACAATCGAGACACACATCATATGGATCTCATAGAATTGTTTATTTGTTTTTAGTCAGCTCACTGAATTTTTCCAGGAATTATCTTAATTGTAATTATTAAAAGTATGTACTTCATTTAAGTCTTCTTATGAAAATTAACACCGATAAAACAGAACCTGCCATTCAATTTGCAAAATCTAAAGATGGTGTAAGAATAGCTTATTCAGTCAGTGGTCAGGGGCCTGTTTTGGTAAAAGCCGCAAATTGGTTAAGTCATATAGAATTTGATTGGGGGAGCCCGGTTTGGCAGCACTGGCTGAATGATATTTCTAGTCAACATACTTTAGTTCGTTATGATGAGAGAGGATGCGGGCTATCCGACCGCTCAGTAGATGATTTGTCTTTTGAATCTTGGGTTGATGATCTGGAAGCCGTAATTGAAACAATAGGGTTGAATCAATTTTCTTTACTGGGAGTCTCACAAGGTGGCGCTGTAGCAATAGCTTATGCCATTCGACACCCAGAAAAAGTCAGTCATTTGATATTATACGGTGCATATTCAAGAGGTCGATTGATCAGAGATAACTCTAAGGCATCCTTGGAAGAGGCTGCTACCATGCGTCAATTAATGAAGTTAGGCTGGGGCAGGGAGCATGATGCATTCAGGCAAGTTTTTTCATCACAATTCATGCCTGGTGGTACTTTGGAATTGTTACAAGCTTTCAATGAACTACAACGCATCTCTTGTTCGCCTGATACTGCGGTTAAATTTTTAGATCAATTCAATCAAATCGATGTGTTAGATATGGCATCGTCAATCAGATGTCCGACTTTGGTAATGCATTCTCGAGGTGACTTAAGGGTGCCTTTTGAAGAAGGGTGTTTGATTGCGTCGCGAATACCAGGAGCATTGTTTTTTTCCTTGGAGTCTAATAATCACATCATACTTCAAGAGCCTGCGTGGCAGGTTTTTATGTCTAAACTCAATGACTTTCTTAAAGAAGGTTACAAGGAAAAAATCGAAAGTGTACAAATGTCAGACCTCACCAAAAGAGAACATGAAGTTCTCGATAAGATAGCATCAGGACTGGGCAATATGGCTATATCTGAAATGTTAGGTCTTCAAGAAAAAACGGTCAGGAACCATATCACTAATATCTTCAATAAACTGAATGTCAATACCCGAGCAAAGGCCATTGTATTAGCTCGCGAAGCTGGTTTGGGAAAAAATAAAAAGCCATAGCTTTTTTGAGTTGGGACTATTGACTCACGGTAGACTCAATAGGTTACTTAACCTATGCAAATAAACCATACATTCAGGACTTTGACCTCATTACATGAATCAATCAATATGCTTAAATACTACCCCAAATGATCAACTCTATACTTTTTTCATTGTGATTGATCTTAATTTATTTTTTTTGCTGTGTAATAAGCTGAATTAAATCAATGATTTGTTGTGTACTTGAAATTTATACTTGGTGGCTATGAATACGAATAAATACTATATGGTTAAACAAAAAAATCAACATGAATATTCTTATTGCGGATTATTTAAATATGATGAATATTTTGTGGGTACCGAAGATGAGTACATTAAAAAAGTGGGCACAACTGCATTAAAAAATAGCGGGATCGTTTTATATGATCCAATTGAAGATTCAAATGTGCTGGTATCACTTATCAATGGAAATTGTTTGATCACAGTTTTGGCTGAAGGTCGGTATTTAATTAAGTCAGAGTTAAAAAAAGAACTTCTCAAAGTAATATCTAATAAATCAAAAACCTGATTTATTTCCACAAGTAATATGTGTTGTTAGGACTAATGATTAAGCTTGATAGCTCCACAGTCTTTCAACTTAATCACCATTTTTATGATACTAAAAAAAACATGCCACTTCATTTAAAAGTGGCATGTTTTGTATATAATTAATTAAGCAACTAAGGCCTTTGTTTTAAATTATGGCCGCCAATTAACAGCAGAATAAGCAACATAAATATCATGGCCCACTGTGACAATGTGGGTATTGCTCTTAATGGTATGCCTTGAGGTTCACCGAAAATAAAATCATCCATGGCCACCAAATCAAGACCAGCACCGTCAATGTTTGTAGCTGATAGGCTGGCATCGCCACTGGTAATTCTTACCCTGGCTATTTGCTCACCAGCGTCAAAGTAAACACCCAAAAATGACAGAGATTGTGAACCGACCGAACCGGCAGGTACCATTTCTGCAGCAAGTAATTGATTATTCAACCCATAAAATTGAATTTGTGTACTTGTAGAGGTATCTACATCTGTGAAAACCACGCCTAAACCACTGACTGTTGCTGGTACGGTGGTACCTGGTATGAAAAATTCAACATCAACTACATTACTGTCAATAGCTGTGAACAGCCTTTCAGCACTGAATGTTCCGAACTCTTGGGCATAGCTTGAGTTGATATTAGCAAAATTAACACCAGCACCTGAAGCGTTTGTAGCGCTTAATTGAAAACCAGTTCCTGTAGTAGTGAACTCAATACCTCTGGCTCTTGGGAATGCATTGAAATTAAAAAAATCACCAGCAAAAGGGTTGGGCGCTGAAACAACATCTGGGGCGGCATCCCAATTGATCTGTCTTCTACCACTGGTGAATGATTCTGGATTAGGTGGATTCAATGTACCCAGCGTGTTTCTAAAATCATCAACGACAGTCTGGATGGAAGCGGCTGTATTATCTCCACCTTGAGCGAAAACAACTGGAGCTGAACCTGCTAAACCACTGAACAGTGAAGAACAAAAAGTTATTATAAGTCCTACTTTTGTTATATTTTTCATTTATTTTCTCACCCCCCGTATTTATAAATTAAACTCAACTGTATTGGGGAGAATACTGGCAGAGTTTGAGGTTGAGCTAAGAAACAAGGATTGACTCATTGACCACACAGAGAGCGCCGATGATCAATGAATTTTTCTTCAATAGATCTTCAAAAAACTTAATAACATTCAATCGGAAGTCTTTGATCGATGAACTGTTTTGTTTCTTAACTCGATAGCTATTTAAGCAAAGAAAAAGACCCTTGTCTTGAGGCCGAAGCCCCAAGGAAAACAGCCATTTATAGGAGAGTTGCTTTGAGTTCTAAATGGTATGATTTTTTATGGGACATCAGTCCCAATAATTAATATATGGTCAGCTTTAGATCCAATTTCTGTAATGACTTACACTTTTAAAAATTAAAATGAAGCAACAACCAAATATGTTGGGTATCAACGCTGAACCCATCTGAGTTGAATTGAGCAAACTTCAATCGTGTAGACATATTGGGGTTGATGTTGAATGAAATCGATGCATCTATTTCTGTACCATAACTCTGGTCAGAACTTTCAGACTCAAAATCATGATACCTCAGATACCAGCCAATATGATTGTATGACCCTACCAACCCAATATAGGTGTCTTCTAAACCTGTGTCAGGGGTCGTTAAAAATCGATCAGACCAACCATTAAAAGCATGCAATGTGGCCAGTGGAGTTCTGAAAGCAGCTCCAGCTTGGGTAGAGTTACCTGATAAAACCTCACGACCAAATATTATGTCGAATTGAGACATCTCTAAGGCAGCCTCAACTCGCCAATAATTGGCACTGAAATTGACTGGATTATCTGATCTATCGGTTTGTTTGGCATAATCAAGACCCAAGCTTAATAAGCTGTCTTTAAGTTGTAAAAACGTGTCAAAAGAGGCTCCATAAGTTTGGGTTGAGAATGATGCCACATCCTGGTTATCAATGTCATAGTAGAAAAAGACCAATTGATGTTGATCACGCCAAGATTTCGACCAGTTAACCAATAGTGTGTTGTTATCATGTTTTCCAGCTGGAACATCTGCACCGAATATCCGATTGACTCGATCGATATAAGAGAGTGATAAATTGCTGCCAATTACGTTCAAATTAAAATTAACCGCATCAAAAGTTTGTTCATTTTGTCGGAAAGCCACACCGCCAACGAATCGTTGATTATCCAGGATAATTCTCTGCCGACCCAACTTAATGTTATGTGCAGAAAAATCAACATTAAACCATGCTTGGTTGATCTCTGTACCTGAAGGATCTGCTACCACAGGAAATTGTGAACGATCAGGCGAGGTGCCAGCGCCTGAATTAAAGTTATCACTGAAAACTTCTGTGACATCATCCACTTCAATGAAAAATGTCATACCTTTATATTCAGCTGTACTGTAGTTCAGCCGGGTTTTTAGCGTTGAGGCATTGGCATTTCTATTAAATGCTTCACTGTCAACAAATTCATAACGATAACGCCATGTCAGTTCTGTGTGACCGTTTGAAAAAGCTTCAGCAAAACTCATTTCAGCATGGGCCTTTTTATACATAAATATGAGCAAAAGTATGTTGATTATTGATAACATTGTTCTATTCATAGAGAGATTCCTCGTGACAAAATATATGGGATCAGGTTTGTTCATTAAAAAAGTATCCAGTTGTTTCTGACACATCAATTTTTGAATTTAATGCGTTTTAACTCGTTGATGATTTGTTGTACTGATTGTGGTCGATCTTGAGGTGATTTAGCCAAACAGTTATGAATGAGATTTTCAAGTTCTTTGGGGGCATCAGCCCATTGGTAAGAAATGGGCAAAGGGGCTTCTTCGACATGTTTCATCATGATGTCTTCCGCATTGACTCCGTAAAATGGTCTTTGTCCTATGAACATCTCCATCATGAGTACACCCAAAGCATAAATATCTGTACGTTCGTCTGCTCCTTTACCCAAAGCCTGTTCTGGTGCGATGTAACCTGCCGTTCCACTGACCACTGCATTGGATTGTTTGGTACTGATTACGCCGTCTATATCAGCGATACCAAAATCCATCAACTTAATCGAAGAATCAAGCTCAACAATGATATTAGCAGGCTTTAAATCCTTATGAACAACACCCACATGGTGAGCTGCTTTGAGTCCTTCACATATATGAATGGACGCATGCTTAGCAGCCAATGGACGCAGTTTTTTGGCATATTTGAGTATCTGTTCAAGTGTGTAACCTTGAACATATTCCATGGAAATGAATACCTGACTAGATAATTGACCAAAATCATGAATCCTCACCACATTGGGGTGTGAGATGCGGCGAGCTATTTTAATTTCATCTTTAAACTGTGCAATTTCACTTGTGCTGGCAGCCTTGGTTTTTAATACTTTCAAAGCCACAACTTCTTCCAGTTGTTGATCATAAGCTTGAAAAACTGCACCCATACCACCGACACCAATGTTCTTAAGAACTTTAAAACGTTGGTTAATCACTTTACCTGGTTCAATGATGACTTTTTTATCAGAGTCTATTGAATAAGATTTCTTACTTAATTCAATCATATGGGCAGCCAATGCATCTTTCCCGCGAAGATTTTCAGCCAGTTGAGTAACAGATTCACTTAATTCACTTAAATCACCGCTCACTTTCTTTGGAAACACGGCGGCATAATTTCCAATAGAAATTTGTCGCGTTGAGGCAGAAATTTTGTTCAAGGTAGATAAAGACTGATTAACGAACATCCTGGCAATTAACAATGACAACAAAATAATACCAACACCTGCTGCAATCAATATATTTCTGGTATGTATATAAGGTGACATGGCTTGGGTGACGGATACACCATTTAAAAGCATGTAATTAGTTTGATTATCAGTAGTTAATTGGGTCAAATGATTGGCTAAACTCAAGTCATTGATTACTAGATTAAATTGAGTGTTGATCGGCAGGTTTTGAAGTTCATTGAGTTTGGTTAATAAATCGTTGGTATTATTGATGTCTAAAGAACTGGCCAAAGTACTGAACTGTTTATTTCGCTCTTTCAAAATGATCACTTCGGTGCCACTTAGTTGCGCAAAATCATTACTGACTTGATCATCAATAATCAATCCTGTGATTAAGAAACCAATCAAGTTTCGACCACGTGCCAAAGGGACAATTGATGCTTGATAAACTATTTCTTGATCAAACCAATAACCATTAACTGGCAGGAGTTCCTTAAGCGCTTCCATCATCAATGGTTCGGCAGATAAATCCCTCTGTGCTGCCATCGCTTGGTCAGAACGCGCAATCTGTTTTCCATCAACCGATACTATGAATGCCACATCGAAACTATATTGTTGCTGACGTTCTAGTAATAAATCAGCAACTGAGGCGATATCAGCTTGTTCATTGTTTTCCAGATCAAAAATGGTTTGTGCCACATAAGCCACAAAAGCAGGGTCTGATGCCACCAATAGTGAAATCAATTCTAATTGTGTGAGCTTTTGTTGATTGAGCTGTTGTTGAATCAGTTGACTGCTGTTCAGCTTTTTATTGATAGACTCTTCGGCAATTTTGTTACCATAATATAAGGTGATGAAAACAGAAATTAATACAGTCAGCATGATTAAAAATGCCGTCATTAATGTGAGTTTTGTACTGAGTTTGATACGGGTTGATTTTGTCATTTTTAATACCTCTTGCGACGGTATGAGTTGCCAAATTTATTGCGATGTTTAGGCACTTCTGGTCTGCTTATTAGCACCGTTTGCTGGATATTTTGATGGTTTGAATTGCCTGTTATTTCAACACTTTCAATGTTGGCTCGTGGGTGCCATGTTTTTAACGTACCAGCCAAATCAGGTAAGTCGTTTAATTCAAAATATCCATTTTTATCAACTTGAGTAAAGTAGGGTGTATCCAGTACCAAAATGTCTGCCTGCATCGAGTGATGGACATTGCAATGGACGTAAATGACCCCAGCTTCGTTAAAAGTGACTGATTTACTTGTTCCGGCCGAATAAAGACCCAGGTCAAACTCACTGATCGGTGAAACTGAAAAGACATTGTGTAAAATTCGATCCATATTAGGAAAATCAACAGTACTGCCTTTGGTTATAGCCAAAACATTGGGCTTAAACTGTTTGTTTTGAGTCGATATGGCGGTATCAGTGATTGGCAGTTGTGAGGACAGAGCATTCAGTGGTTCAAAGAAAACGATGGTCTCATCAATGACTGCGTTTTGTCGTTTTAATTTGGATTGATCTAATGATATTTGACCAGCTAAACTTTTTAAGTTCGTTGATGTAACTGCTATAAACTCAATAGGAGAAGACTCAAGAACTTCAGTCTCAATAGTTTCAGTTTCCATTTCAACATTTTCAGTCTCAACAGTTTCGGTCTCAACAGTTTCGGTCTCAACAGTTTCGGTCTCAACAGATTCAGTCTCAACAGATTCTGAAAATAATTCTGCATCTTGTTTGACATCAGCAGTCTTTAAGTGACAACCAGTCAAAAAAATAATGAACAAAATTACCGTGTATTTAAAAAGATGTTTGATTCTCATTTTTACCCTTAACGTTTCATAAGTGATGCGATGGAATTATTGGCTTCAATATTTCATCACTGTATTCAAAACGATATTTAATCACTTATATCAGAGGCAGTCTTGAGGCCAGCGTCCCATTAGATGAGTCTTTTTATTCAGCCAAATATTTAAAAACCATCACCATTCAGAGAATTATGGGACCAGAGTCCCAAGCAGAATTTTTCAAGAAAGACTTTCAGCCAAAACTGCATTGTTTCTATGGGACATAGGCCTTAAGACAACTTATTAAGGTTTTGTTTAAATGTCATTTTCAATACAGTTCCATCTTTATTTTTAAACAGTGAAAAGAATGATGGGATAACCCAATAGAAATAATTTTAGAGAAGAAATATGAAAATAAATAAAAACATTTGCACATTCCTTTGTTTGCTTGGATCCAATCTATTACTCATCAACGCAGGATACGCCGGTGGTGGCACAGTGATTGTGGATTCATTCAGTGATGTACCTGAAGCAGGTTTAACCACGCTGCGTGAAGCCATAGAAGAAGTTAACAGCCAACCAGATGTTAGGTTTAATATCCAATTTGATGAAACAGTTTTTTTAGAGCCGCGTACCATAACGCTGGTTTCAGGAGAAATGTTGATCACCACCTCAGTTGCAATATTAGGCCCAGGTGCTGATTTACTGACCATTGATGCCAATGATTTAAGTCGGATTTTTAACCTTGATGACGGAACGAATGATGCGATCCAAGTTGAGATTTCAGGGCTTACACTTATGAATGGTAACACCGGAGGACCAGGTGGATGTATTAACAGCAGAGAAACATTAAAACTGAGGTCTTCAGTCATTAAAAGCTGTTTCGCAGGCGCCAATGGTGGTGGCATGCATGGATTTAATGCGGTAGATTTACTGGTTGAAAACTGTAGTTTTTTGGATAACTTTTCCGATGGAGATGGCGGGGGAATATTTCATCAAAATGGTTCTGGAAATTCTATTATCAACTCAACATTTTCCGGTAACTCTGCATCAGTAGAAGGAGGTGGTTTGGCCGTGGCTCAAGTTGTTGATATGGTCTTTATTAACAATACCGTATCAGGAAACTCAGCTAATAATGGAGCTGGTGTCTATTCTAATACTGATCTTCACATTACTAATTCAACGATCGTCAATAACATTGGTACCGGTGTGAGATTAAGAGATGATGACATCCAAAACAGCATCATTGCGGGTAATACGAATGGTGATTGTGTTTTTATAAACATTGGTTTTAACAACTTCAATAATTTTGACAGTGACGACAGTTGTGATGTTTCTCTAAAAAGAGGAGGCTTAAATGATCCCATGCTCGGGCCCCTGGCCGATAACGGTGGGTTAACCCAAACTCATTTGCCATTAATCGGCAGCCCAGTTATTGACAGCGGTGAAGAATGTTTTTGTGCAACATTTGATCAGCGCGGTTTAGATCGTCCGATTGATGGTGATGGCAACGGATCTGCTGTATGTGACATTGGTGCGGTAGAAGTTCTCACCTTAGAAGACCGTGATCTGATTTTTGTCGATGGTTTCGAAGAGGTAATAATCCCGGTTAAAGTCAGAGACAACAACACCTTAATCAGGGGCTGTTAATAATCAATCAATCCAATTGATCTATATATTGTAATCATCATAAAAGGTATAACCGTCCTGGCACAACTGCCAGGGCCTACCAGTTCTGCCATTGATGATGGAAACAATGCGGTTTGTGCTTCGGTTGATCATCGTGGAATCATGCGTTCTAGCGACAATGATTAAGGTGTCATATTAGCGCAGTTGAAATCGGGGATATTTCTGATTTGATCTTTAAAAATGGCATTGACGAATAACATCAAAGTGATTGAGTTTATGTTTAAGGTCGGCTGAAGCCGACAATCCAATGGAATCTTCGTTTGGATTGTTGACTTCAGTCAACTTGATTATCCATCCTGGGGCACAAGTCCCATTGATTCCAATAAAGCATAGTTTTAGCAGCGGTTTTTATCAATTTAGTCCTTATCTGACTGGGACTGGGGACTCAAGACAACCAATCAGTAGTATGGCTAAATAGGTTCAATGTTCATTGAGTTCCTTTACTCCTTTAAACAGTCTAAGTCGAAGCTTAATTTTATAACCAGATTTGTCGAGAGTTAAATATGAGAAACACAAAATTAGTCACAGCCTTAACCGGCATCTTGGGCATGACAACCCCCGGATTTCAATCAGCACAAGCGGGTGTTGTCATCACAGTCAACTCTGTCAGCGATCAGCCTGAAAATGGTTTAACCACTTTGCGAGAGGCCATTGAGACGGCTAATCAAACTTCGGGAAATACAATTAATTTTGATTCAACTGTATTTTCATCACCACAGACCATCACATTAGAAAATGGTGAGTTGCAGATCAGTTCAAGTATGACGATTAATGGCTCTGGTAAAGACATGTTAACCATTAATGGTAATAATCAAAGTCGTATTTTTACCGTATATGATGGCACAGATACGATTCAAGCTGTCAGTATATCTGGTTTAACGCTGACTAATGGAAATGGAACCTCTGCGGTGCTTAATGAACTGGGTGGTTGTGTCATGTCAAATGAGCAACTCACAGTCATAGATTCTAAAGTTACAAGCTGTTCGGCCAGAGCCGGTGGTGGTATTTGGTCACGTTTTGGCTCACTTGTGGTTGAAAATACTGAAATTATAAATAACTTTGCTGGTAACAGAGGTGGTGGTGTGTATGCACGAAATGGACCAGTATTTATAACAAACACCACCATCAGTGGTAACACCGCCAATCGTTCAAGCGAGTCAGGTGGGGGTATTAATTCCCATGGTGCAGATTTAAATGTCACTAACAGCACGATCTCCAACAACCAAGTCAGAACTGATAACGCAGGTGGCATATTCATGAAACTCGGTGGAGAGTTAACTCTGTTGAATACCACAGTTCTCAATAACGAAGGTGTGGGTATTGATACATCTGGCCAAGTTAACCTCAGCAACAGCTTAATAGCTGGACATGATGCAGGTAATTGTGATTTCGTTGGAATCAATGCAAGCTCAAATAACCAAAACAACATGGACACCGATGGCAGCTGTGATGTTCAAGCAACTAATCACATCACGATTTCTGATCCGATGTTGGAACCATTGGTAGATTTTGGTGGTAACACACTGACCCACAGACCATTACTTGGCAGTCCATTAATAGATGCGGGCGATGATTTTTTGTGCACAGAATTTGACCAGCGTGGCGAACTGAGGCCACAAGATGGTGATGATGATGGCAGTGCAGTGTGTGACATTGGTGCGGTTGAACTGGCTGTTTTTGAGGACATCATTTTTATCAATGACTTCGATAATTAAACAAAGGTAGTTAATTGAATGGGTGTTTTTAGGTCGGCTGAAGCCGACAATCCATTGGTGTCTTTGTTTGTATTGTTGACTTCAGTCAACCTAATAACCAACAAAATTAATCAGCATAATTTACAAACTAAAAAAGAGAATAAAATGAATATTATAAAATCAGCCACTGCCATTTCCAAATGTATCGCCATCGGTATTATCGGAATCCAAATGGCTCATGCGGGCAAATCAGTTACGGTTGACTCTATCAGCGATCAACCTGAGCCGGGATTTACCACTTTGCGGGAAGCGATTGAATTGAGTAACACCGCATCTGATGTAGAGATTAACTTTGATGCCGAGGTCTTTTCAACGCCACAAACCATCACTTTAGAAAATGGTGAGATGCTGATCAGTTCAAGCATGATCATCAACGGTCCGGGCGCGAATTTACTAACGGTTGATGCCAATAATTCAAGTCGGATTTTTAACCTTGATGACGGAACCAATGATGATATCCAAGTTGAGATTTCAGGGCTTACACTTATGAATGGTAACACTGGAGGCCCAGGTGGATGTATTAACAGCAGAGAAACGTTAAAACTGAGGTCTTCAATCATTAAAAGCTGTTTCGCAGGAGCCAATGGTGGTGGTATGCATGGATTTAATGCCAGAGATTTACTGGTTGAAAACTGTAGTTTTTTGGATAATTTTTCCGATAACAATGGCGGTGGAATTTTTCGTCAAAATGGCTCTGGAAACTCGATTATCAACTCAACATTTTCCGGTAACTCTGCATCAGAAAGAGGTGGTGGTTTGGCCGTGACTCAAGTTAATGCCATGGATTTTATTAACAACACCGTATCGGGAAACTCAGCTAATAATGGGGCTGGTGTCTTTTCAAATACTTCACTTAATATCAATAACTCAACCATCGTCAACAACACCGGCACGGGCGTGCGATTTTCAGATGGCAGCATTCAAAACAGCATCATCGCAGGTAATACGGATGGTGATTGTGTGTTTACCGAAATAGGTTTTAACAACCTAAACAATTTCAGCGGTGATGGCAGCTGTGATCTGCTTCCGCCACGAGGGGGAGGGGGTGTCATAGTTGACCCCATGCTGGGACCCCTAGCCGATAACGGTGGCTTAACCCCGACTCATTTGCCATTGATAGGCAGCCCTGTGATTGACAGTGGTGATGAATGCGCTTGTGCCCAGTTTGATCAGCGTGGACTTGCTCGGCCTATTGATGGTGATGGTGACGAAGAGGTTGCATGTGATATCGGTGCAGTTGAGGTGACTACCTTAGAAGACAATGATTTGATTTTTATCGATGGTTTCGAAGAATTGATAATTCCAATTCAAATCAACGAAAACTTTACTTTAATCAGAGGTTGTTAAGTGACTACTTATTTCAACTGATTTTTACCTATGCCTTTTACGAATAACAGTTAAGTCATGTAACGCATGTCTAAGGTCGGCTGAAGCCGACAATCCATTGGAATCTTCGTTTGGATTGTTGACTTCAGTCAACCCAAATACCAAGAGAATAAATCAGCATAACAAGCAAAC
>CALDFB010000146.1 GCA_937942365.1 uncultured Marinicella sp.
AAAAATATAAAGAATATATGCATGGATTTGAACAAGCAACAGCAAAATGGATACAATTTTTAGGTTATTAATAGCGAGCTTTGCTTGTTTTGTAGATCAAATTAAAACATATCTGACCTATCAGAAGGCTGCGGATTCCCGTCTCGTCTAAAGCGCCTAATGTTGATGATTGGGTAATTTTTAAACCTGCCCTACTTTAGGCTTTTTTTTCAAAGACCCAGACTTATGCAGAGGTCTCCTAAAGATTGAAATTTCAAGAATTATACAAAAAAAACCCCGATTATTAGTCGGGGTTTTTTTTAATCATGTGTATATGATTTAGAATCGTTGCGTGTAATTTATGAACGGTGTTCTACCAAATACATCATATAACTGTGGCTCAAAGTTACCAGTAAATCCAGTTAATGAATCTATCGATGGCTGTCTGTCTGCCAAGTTACGTACACCAACAGTGATGTCAGCATTCCACGAAGCACGGTAAATATAACTTAAGTTATGATTCGTGAACGATGGAACAGCAGGATCTTCATTACCGGCATTATTCTCTGTGCTATTAATCCAGTAGCTAACCAAAGACAAGGTGTGATCACCATAGGTCCAGTTTGCTGAAAAATTAGCTCGTGAGTCAGGTGCACCCCTTTGATTTAATAAATCTGCAGGAACGCCTAATGGAGCTGGTAATGAAGTAAAGATGTAATCTAATAATTTTGAATACGATAACTGAGCAGAGAATGAACCCATTCTGTCAGTCACAAATCTATATCCAATCTTAGCATCCACACCTGTTACATTAAACTCAGCGATATTAGCTTGACCAGTTTCGATGCGTTGGATACGGCCTGGGTCACCAGGGAACGAAGGTGCGCTTCGAATAATTGCTGTACCTGCTGGCAATGCAATCCCATCACGCTCAAGCTGTAACAATACACCTAAACCAATTTGTTGAATCGCATCAAATAAATCTGTTTCAAAGTAATCAATACCTAATGTTAAGTTATCGATTGGCTCCCAAACTACACCAATATCAAAACCTTCAGACTCTTCTGCTTGTAGACCAGGGTTACCACCTGCGAAATTTCTCACTTGGAAAGTAGGACAATCTTCAGGTGCTGTTCCAGCCGCATCACATTGTAATTGGTCTGTCACGTTATTGAATGACTCTGATCTAGATCCATTTAAGCTGGTTAAGTTAGGCGCTTTAAAGCCTTCTGTGTAAGAAGCCCTAACTACCAAATTATCCAATGCTTGCCATCTTAAGCTGACAGAAGGGGAAAAGTTACTTCCAAAATCATCATAATCATCATAGCGACCTGCTAATTGTAATTCTAATGAATCAAACAAAGGTATTGCTAACTCACCGAATACTGAAACACGCTCTCTATCACCGAAAGAAGAGTTACCGGCCGAGCCAATTACATTACCAGCTTCACGGTTCGCATCATATCTGTCACGATAGTTTATTTCAGCCCATTCAGCACCAGCAGCCCAACCAATACTACCTGCAGGCAATTCAAACGCAAGGCCATCAAAACTGACTTGAGCTTCATTATATCGTGTACGTAAATCACGAGTATTGGTGGACTGTGTATTGATGATCGCTTGAGCATTTGTAGGATCTAATGGGTTCACAAAGTTATATTCACCACTTGATACTGCATCGATAATTGCTGATCTGTTGATATAACCAGTACCAATGTTGTTAATATTACTGTTGTAAGAACGCCAGTAAGCAGAGTAATTAACTCGATCGTCAAAAATCACACCTTGAACACCTAAAACGCTGTCAACTGTGAAGTCGACAAAATTCTCATCTCTTGGACCATGTCCAACAAATCTGTGTCCAAGAATGAATGCTTCACCTGTAGTATTTAGAGGCGCATCAGCCGTGATTAAAAAACCACCAGCTGCTGGCGCGTAACGTCCAAAAGATTGAACCCTTGCCAATGAATTTTGGAAATACAAAGAATGATTGTCGTTAATTTCATAACTGGCGTTTAGGAAAGTATTAAAACGGTTGATGTCACCAGTCATGGCCGAAACATCAGCATAACCGAATCCACAACCTGTACCAGAGATACCGAATGGGTCAGTCAATACACCAGCGTATAAACCGCCTTCATCAGTAGATTGACATTCACCTACAGCAAATGCACTTGAATAATCAAGAGCCAAACCTGTATTACCATAACCTGAAACACCGACTGTATCTGCAAAACCAGGGCCATTGATCTGTACACCAGAATAATCTCTGTCACGATCAAATACAGGATTTCTTCGGAAAAATTCTGCAGCGAATACGATGTTGGCTTTGTCTGAATTAGCCCCAACTACAAAGGATCCATTTTCTTCGTCACCACCATCATCATTAGGTCTGGCCATACCCAAAGAAATTTCAGCACCTTCATAATCGCTTCTTAAGATGATGTTAATTACACCAGCAATGGCATCAGCACCATAAATAGCAGAAGCACCGCCAGTTAGAATTTCAACTCGCTCAATGGCTGCGATTGGAACTGTGTTCAAGTTGGCTGCAGATGAACCAAACAATGCAGTTCCAGGTAAACGACGACCATTAATCAATACTGCCGTTCTAGAAGCGCCCAAACCACGCAAATCAACCAACGCTGCTTGACCACCAGCAGACCCAGATCTTTCACGGAAAGAACCAAAGCTGTTGAATGTAGTTGTTCTGAGAATATCAGCAGCAGTTTGCATACCTGATAACTCAATATCTTCTCTTGTAATTACTGTTACTGGCTTAGCACCTTCCAGGTCTGTCGCACGTATACGAGAGCCTGTTACAGTGATTTTACCTTGCTCTTCTACTGAATCGTCACCGTCTTGCGCTAAGGCAACAGTTCCGTATGCAGAAGAAGCGATAAAACCTGTAAATAATGCTTTTTGCACAGCATTAGAAATAGGATTACGTTTCATTTTCATTTATATGTTCTCCAAATTGTTATCCATGAGTTAACTCAAAAAATTGCATCTATATAGATTCCCTATCCGGCACATACTAACACTTTCATTTGTTAAAAAAAAGTCACAATTCAGTTTTTTTTACATTTTCTTAACATAATTTCTTTCCACTAAAACGTTATTTTAACCAAGAATTAACCAGAAGTTATCGCCAAACCTCCTGTATATAGGCATGCATGTAACTCACACCAGGAATTACATCACCATCACACACATTATTGCCCTTAACAACTTCGTTAAATTAACTGCAATAAAATACCCAAAAACTG
>CALDFB010000147.1 GCA_937942365.1 uncultured Marinicella sp.
CCGACAAAGCTGGCTGAATTCAATACATTGATGCAGTCAAAATCAGGCCAAAATATCCTATTACATTGTCGTTCAGGAAATCGAGCCACTCAGTTATATACAGCTTGGCTTATTAAGTATCAAGGCCAATCGGTAAAACAAGCACTAGAAGCGGTCGGTTCAAGTGAAAAACAGCTGAATGAAGCTGTGAAGGCTTTACTAGGACAGTAATTTGCAAAAACTTTTGGGATAAATTTTCTAAGATAGTATGCTGTCTTATAATTTGACATGCTCAGTCATTTAAACCAATCACAGATTTGGTACTCTTAAATCACAGATAACTGTAAATTGATGTGTTTATCGCAGTGAACTTGTCGGATTGACCAACCATCTGCAGGCTGTATAGATTCAGGGATTCATTATTGACTTCATTAAGACTAATTAATGATAATTAAACCAGCAAACCACAATCATTTAAATTAAAATCTCACTCATTGAATTAACTAACCAAAAGAATAAAATCACCATGAAAGTCATCACTCGATTTGCTCCTAGTCCAACTGGATACCTCCATGTAGGTGGTGCCAGAACTGCTTTATTTTCTTATTTGTATGCCCGTCATCACGGTGGTCAATTTGAATTACGGATAGAAGATACAGATACTGAACGTTCAACTCAAGAGTCTGTGGATGCGATTTTTGCTGGTATGGATTGGTTGGGACTGGAATATGATTCAGAGGTTAACTATCAAAGTAAAAACCTAGAAAGATACCAAGAAAAAATTGAACAATTGTTGGCCAATGGACAAGCTTATTACTGTGATTGTTCAAAAGAGATTTTGGATGAAATGCGAGAACAGCAAATGAAGAATGGTGAAAAACCCAGGTACGATGGTAGAAGTCGTGAATTGGGTTTGACTAAAACTGACCAAACTGTGGTTCGTTTCAAAACACCGTTAACCGGCGAGGTGAAATTTAAAGATCATGTGCGAGGTGAGATTACGGTTGCCAATAGTGAGTTAGATGACTTGGTGATAGCAAGGGCTGATGGTATGCCTACTTATAATTTTACCGTGGTGATTGATGATGCTGATATGGGGATTACCCATGTGATACGAGGTGATGATCATATTAATAACACCCCAAGACAAATCAATATATATCAGGCTTTGGGTATGCCTGTGCCAGAATTCGCCCATGTGCCCATGATTTTGGGTGATGATGGCGCACGGCTTTCAAAACGACATGGTGCAGTCAGTGTCATGCAATACAAAGACGATGGATACTTACCAGAGGCGGTGTTAAATTACTTGGTTCGCTTAGGGTGGTCTCATGGAGATCAGGAGTTATTTAATAAAGAAGAAATGATTGATTTATTTGATTTATCAGGTGTGAATAAAGCGCCCAGTGCTTTCAACACCACAAAGCTTAACTGGATCAATCAACAGTATTTACAACAAGCAGATAAAAGTCGACTGGTGACATTGTTGCAAGATAGGCTTAAAACCCTCAACATAAGCGTTGATCATGATTTTGACTTATCTGCAGTGGTGAAAATGTTCATCGATCGGGCTCAAACGGTCAATGAGCTGGCTGATATGGGGCTGTTCTTACTACAGCCTTTAAGCGGATATGACGAAAAAGCAGAAAAGAAAGCGTTCAAAGAATCGGCCATAGAACCACTCAAAGCAGTGATAGCCAAATGTGAAGCAATTAATGACTGGGCTGGCGCAGACCTACACCAAATGATTGCAGATGTAGTCACAGAACTAGAAGTTGGCTTTGGTAAAGTAGGGATGCCTGTAAGGTTGGCATTATCTGGTCAAGCGCAAGGACCTGCCAATGATGTGATTATGCAGGTTTTAGGTAAAGATGAGAGTATTGTTCGCTTAAAAAATGCTTTGCAATACATTGAAGCTAAGTTGAATTAAAATAATTTAAGCAAGAATTTATTAACACTGTGTAATGGATAGGTGCTTGTTCAGGAGGCTATTCTGTGCCTATCTTGGTAAACATAGAACCTTTGGGTGGCTAATTAATCTTAGGATATATTCTTTTACCCAAAATTTTTCATTTTGAATCAATTCTAATGCAATCTAATTTTATTAAAGCATTTCATTCATCTCATTTTGACATGATTTATGACAACATAAACTGTGAATCCAAGCAACCTGTAGATGCCATCAATGAATCCAGCAAATTTTAACTATGAACTCAAGCACAGTCGTCAGCAATTTTATTGTATTGTATGGTTGATGTTTTTTGGATCAACCGCATGGGCGATTGAAGAGCCTGAATACACGGTATTAAAAACAGATAAGTCTTTTGAGCTTCGAGCATATCAGCCAATGATTATTGCTGAGGTGAAGGTTTCTGGAGATATGAAGCAAGCATCAAGTCGTGGATTTAAATTGATTGCTGATTTTATTTTTGGTAACAACACTTCGACCAATGGAGAAAGTTCAAAAATCAGTATGACTAAACCAGTAACCATGGAACCACAGAACATCGATCAACAATCAGAAAAAATCAGTATGACTGTTCCAGTGACGATGGAACAAAGTACACGAGAAGACAAAGATTCCTGGTCGGTGCATTTTGTGATGCCAAGTGAATATACCCTAGAGACTTTGCCCAAGCCTAATGATGAACGCGTAAAAATCCGGCAAATTCAAGAAACAAATTACGCGGTGATTAAATTTTCAGGTTTTACAGGGGATGAAAAGGTAAAACGCAAAACATCTGAATTGCTAGAGTGGATGGAAAGTGAATCGATTCTACCTGTTGGTGTGCCAGAATTAGCCAGATATAATCCACCCATTACACCTCCCTTTTTGCGACGCAATGAAGTGAAAATCAAATATTAAATTTCGCGATACCATGGCTTTTGCCATGTGAATTTATGGTGCTGCTCTGGCATAATGAAGGTACATTAAAATCAAAATTTCTATGGACCTAAAACATCAAAATTGGTTGACAGGCGAAATCAGTCTTGATGTACTGACACGAAAAGCACATCATCAAAACACAAGAATTAAATTTTCTGACTTGTCATTCAAAACATTGCAGGCTTTGATAAGGGCGTTTCCTGCCACCATAAGTCACCAGGAATTGATTGATGAGGTTTGGCAAAAAACAGCGGTCAGTCCAGAGACGGTTACGCAAAGAATTGCCTTGATCCGTAAAGCTTTGTCTGACGTTGGTTTGGATCCAAAAGAGTATTTGTCGTCAACCAGAAATGTCGGCTATCGCTGGTTAAAACCAATTGTTAAATCAGAAAAAAGAGTTCGGCATAGGAAGCGCACTGGCTTATATGCAGTGTCAGTAACTTTGTTGTTTATGCTGGTAGGCTGGTGGCTTTTAACAGAAGTTTTTTTTGATGAAAAGACAACAACTGAATTACCAAAAGCTCATTCCACGGCAGTGGTATCGGCAGACGATTTGGCCAATCAAGCCTTGAAGTATTTACGTATGCACAACGCAAAAAGCAATCAACTGGCAATAGATTTATACAGAGAAGCTTTGTTGCTTGAGGCCAATCATATTAATTCTTTGATTGGTTTGTCATTCGCTTTATCACATGAGGTGACCAAATTTAACCAAAGTTATGAGTTACTTCAGGAAGCCAGGTCTTTGGCATTGAAAGTCATTGAAATAGATGAATCTAACTCGAAAGCTTGGACCGCATTGGCTTTTGCTGATGATGCCAGTGGTTATTTAGATAAAGCCATTGAGGGCTATGAAAACGCCATATTACTGGCCCCAGAGAATGCTTCGTCAATCAGTTCACTGGCTTACTTGTATTCAGTAAAAGGTCGATTGGTAGAGGCTTTTAAGTTGAATTTATCAGTATTGGATTCGGACATGCATTATCTTGATTTACAGATTGCTCATGTATTGGAGTTATTGGGTTTCGAAGTTTTGGCTGAACAGTGGTACGACAAAGCAGATAAGCTGTCACCAGATAATGTTTTTGCTACTTATCAAAAAGCAAGGTTCTTACTGTCTAGTAATCAAACTAATCAAGCTGTGATAACCATAAATCAAGCAAGTGGCAGAGGTGTTATAAGGCCTGAGCTACCAACCTTATTGGCTTTGATTGCATGGAAAAATGGGGATTTTGAATCTGCGCTTTCACATTTGGAAAATGCCATTTCAATAGATGCTGGGGATATGAACGCACAATTGTTGATGCACTCTTTATTACTTAAATCAGCAACTGGTGAAAGAAGAGAAAACATGCTGCTAAAGGTCAAAAACAATTGGCTTAATGATTCATTCACTTGGTCAGGCCCTTGGGTTTATCAAGCTCACTTTTATGCTCAAATTGGCGATGAAGAATCTGCCCTTAAATCACTAGAAAATGCTTTTTTAGCTGGTTATCGAAATTATAAATGGTTATCTTGGTTACCAGCCTTTGAAACTTTGAAAGCCAATCTCCAATGGCAACATTTAATGACTGATATTCAAGATGATGTGAGTCAACAACGACAACAAGTATTGAATGCTGACTGGTTACCCACATCATTTCTCGATCCTAAAAATTAAAGTTTTAGTTGTTGTGCCTTAACAATGCTGGAATGACATAGTCGGTCAGAATTTTCTGGGATTGTTGGTGCATGTAATTGGTATTATAGGCTGTGCTGGTAATGACCACTTGAGCACCTAAATCTGGAACCATAAACATGTAATTTCCTCCATTACCTGCTGCGGCATAAGTGGTTATGGTTTGATCACCAACCTTAAAGTCATTGATCCACCAAAGGTAACCATATTCAACGTTTCTATTTTCATCAATGACCGCATGTCTCTTCAATGAATCAATGGTCCAATTGTGCTCTAAAAGCTGTTGATTTTTATACCTACCTCCTGTCATCATTAATTGTCCTATTTTGATCCAGTCAAGAGAAGTGAGTTTCATACCACCACCTCCGTTGGTTATGCCAAGTGGGGTGAAGCTGTGTCCAGGTGTTTCAATGCCTAAGGGCGAGAACAGTTTGGTTTGTATATAGTCTGACATTTTCTGTTCGGTGACTCGTTCTACTATATCGGCCAATACTTGGACCCCGCCTGTACAATAATAGGCAGCGCGTCCATATTTACTTTTTTCAGGTGTTTTGCGCCATGGGGCAGTGCCACGTATAGGTAAATCTAGAATAAATTTTGACCAGTCTTCAATGATGTACATTTTTTCTTCATTGCCTCTAGAGGCATTATTCCAATCATCGCACTCCAATACACTGCTCATCGTTAATAAATCTTCTATAGTGATTTTAGATTTTCTTGGGTCGGGGTTATCCAGTGGCATTTTGTCTTTGAAAAAAGGTAATACAGGTTGCTGGACGTTATCGATTAAACCATCTTTTATGGCCAAGCCAATTGCAATCGATGTGATTGATTTACTGGCTGAACGCATGTCGTGTTTGGATTGTTTGTTGT
>CALDFB010000148.1 GCA_937942365.1 uncultured Marinicella sp.
TTTAATCAATGCTTTGATTGATGAAGGTACAATGGTATTAAATGTCTCAAAAACTTCTCTGTTTGTTCTGGCAGATAATAACTCGGCCATGAAATTGTATAAAAAATTAGGTTTTACTGAAGCCCAATACCCTAAAAAAATTCCATTAAATAATTGTCTGTATATGACGTATCAAGAAAAAATGGATTAACGGTGGAGCTTAGCAGTTGGTTTGATTAAACTACTCAAACCATTTCACAGGTAGCATCATTTATGACAAACAATCAATCCATCAATGCGGACCTATTTAAGGGCATTGCTTTGATGCTGTTGGCCGCGTTGGGGTTCAGTTTTATGAATGTACTGATCAGGTGGACTTCAGGTGAATTACACTCTTTTCAAATCGCCTTTTTTCGTAATTTATTTGGTTTGGTTTTTATGCTGCCATGGTTGATTAAGTTTGGCTATCGGAGTTTTAAAACTGATCGCTTAGGTTTGTTTTTCATCAGGGCTTTACTGGGTTTATTTTCAATGTTTACTTATTTTTGGGGCATCACAGTTTTGCCACTGGCTAAAGCGGTCGCCTTGAGTTTTACGGTTCCTTTGTTCGTGACCATTGGTGCTGCGATTTTTTTGAAAGAAGATGTGAATGGACGCAGGTGGGCTGCTGTATTGGTTGGATTTATCGGTACCCTCATTATTCTGCGGCCATCGATTGATGGTGATTTATTTGCATCCCTGGTGGTAATCGCATCCTCGGTCACCATGGCGGCATCGGTGTTGATCATCAAAAGCTTGTCTAGGACTGAAGATGCCAATGTGATTGTCATGTATATGGTGTTGTTAATGACGCCATTGTCTTTACCTGTTGCGATGACAGTATGGCAGTGGCCAACCATCGAAACCTGGTTATTGGTGGCTTTGATGGGGTTTTTAGGCAGTTTCGCTCATCTGATGTTCACCAGTTCTTTAAAGATGTCTGATGTTTCCATAGTGATGCCATTTGATTTTGCCAGGTTGCCATTTATCATCGTACTGGCTTGGTTGGTGTTTGATCAATCTGTCGATCAGTGGACAATGATTGGTGCTGCTATAGTTTTTGCTTCAGGCGTTTATATAGCCAGACGAGAAGCCCAGTTAAATAAACGTCGAGCCATGCAGCCTAAAATTTCTTGATGTCATGAAGTTTTCTCAACAACAACAAGCAGATTTTCTCAAAGCCCTGCAACAAAAAATGCCTTTTGGTAAATACCAAGGACGCCAATTGATGGATTTGCCAGGGCATTACTTGGCTTGGTTTAACCGCCAAGGGTTTCCTGATAATAAATTAGGTCAGCAAATGGCTTTGGTGTTCGAACTAGATCACAATGGCTTGCTCCCTGAAATCAGAAGGAAAATGAAATTGGATACAGAGAGTTGATCAGAACATTGAATGCAATCATTACTCAATAAAATCAGTCAGTGTCAATTATGCGAAACTCATTTGTCGCATGGAGTGAGGCCGGTTGTGCGAGCCAGCAAGAAAAGTCAAATTTTAATTATAGGTCAAGCCCCTGGCAGTAAAGTACATGCCACAGGCATTCCTTGGGATGACCCCAGTGGAGATCAATTGCGAAAATGGTTGGGTGTAGATAAAAGCCAGTTTTATCAGGAAGATTGGTTTGCTTTGATGCCGATGGGTTTTTGTTATCCGGGCAAAGGTAAAAGTGGTGATTTGCCGCCCAGGAAAGAATGTGCGTCGCAGTGGCATAAACCTTTATTGTCACAGATGCCTGATATTAGACTGACTTTATTGATCGGGATGTATGCACAAAACAAATACCTCAAGCATGGATATAAAACATTGACTGAAAATGTGAAAAACCATGCATCTTATTTGCCAGAATACTTGCCCCTTCCTCATCCTTCGCCCCGCAATTATATTTGGCAAAAAAACAACCCATGGTTTGTCGATGAAGTGTTACCAGTATTGCAAGAACGCATCAAAGGTATTTTACAAGCTTAAGGAGGCCTTGATTAAATTTAAAATTGAGATTATCAGGTTTTCACTTTCAAACACAATTGACTTTTTTAAGATGTTTTTTTACAGTTTGAATGTTGTGCAAAAAAGGTTTGGTCAGGCAAATGAGCAAAGTTTGTGGTATTGATTTAATACTTGAAAGCGATAACCTGTGTTCATGCATAAAAAAACCCTGACAAAAGCAATCAGGGTTTCTCATCAAGTATTGGTTTAAGGGGAGCTGTTACCTGACAGGTATCGGAGCCTCAAAACCATTGGCGAAGATGATGTCATTATTCAGATCATTAACTTCTAAAGTAACTGGAACAACTGTAATTGGTTCATCAGGGTCGTCACTGTTGATACAGATATCTGCCTCATAGTTGCCCAAAGCCAACCCAGTAGTATCTACCATTACAGACACTGTGCTGGTTTGGCCAAAGTTAGTAGAACCAGCAATTTCAGAGAATGATAACCAAGTGACAGGTTCATCGCAAAATGCAACGCCTTGAATACCAAAAGCTGTGTATTCACCAACCGCACCGCCAATTTGCCCTACTTCTGTTGTAGCACCTGTTGCTAGATTGACCGTGAATAAACGACCACAGTCAAGATTACTAAGACAAGATGATAAGTACAAGGTGTTATCGGTGTAGTCAAAATCTAAATCTTGAGCAAAATTGATATTTATTCCCAAGGGGCCAATAGATGTTAATGCGCCATTTGTTTTATCTATACCTACCAATTCATCAGTAAGTAATGCTGCACCATACAAGTTGCCATTAATATCAAAAGCTATATCAATGATTAAGTCGGTAGTTGTCATTGTTCCAACTAATGTAGTTGTTGCATCAGTTAAGTTGATGGTGAATAGAGTTGAACCTGGATTGGTCGCTGAATTTACATACATATCTCCTGTGATGGGATCCCAGCTCATTCCAGACCATAATTCAGCTCCCGGAGGAGGAAGGGTGAACCCAATCGAAGTGATTGCGCCGGTGGTTGTGTCGATACTGACCAACTCATTGTCAGCACCACGTAATGCATATAAAGTAGTAAAGTCAATGCCAACAAAATCACCAGCAAATAGGCCGTCATAGGCAGCATCAGTTAAGATATCATTTACAGTGGTTGGAGCTGAAATGTCAAATTCAGATAAGGTTTGAACCGGATCTCCGAAGGATCGAACAGCACTGGCTGCAGTGCCTGTACCTAATAATATGGGAGCTGGTGCATCAGCTTCCTTGCCTGCTGGTAGTGTCGAGAGGCTAGGAATTGGTGCTGGGCCCATGCTGGCATTGGTATCAGGAGATTTAATGGCAGGCATGCCTGCTAATCTCTCAAATTGTCTCGTTGCACGTGATGTGCCTTGCTCTAAATCCCAATTCAGGATTAAAGTACCTACATTCATGATGTCTAAATCCTGAGAGTCCATCTGATCTGCATTCAACACATAATCTAAACCAGTTTGTGGAACTTCAATATCTGCTTCATTCACCGTAACTGTGGTCATTGAAGTATCTGTTGATCCACCAGCAGGAACACCGGTGGGTACCAATGAAATAGCAAAAGAGTCAGAGACAGATGGTGTGTTAAAGGAAAATTGAGCAGCCCCTTGCCCACCACCAACGCCAATCGTTGCTGAACCACCATTGTCCCAGTCTGGGTTATTGATGTTGTCAAAAAGCACATCTAAATAATGGAATTGGATTTCATTGCTGCCTTCAAACAGCTGCATTTGAACCGTGGCGTTGGTTTGAGCATCAGTAGCTCCATTGAAATGTGGGCGGTCATTCCATTGAACAATGAAAATGCGATCTGGTGCTGTGCCTACCGTTTCATGGAACACATCACCGGATTCTGAATCAAAATCATCCCAAAAAGGAGCGATTAAATTTCCGGGGACATCGTCTGCCAGCGGGGTATTGGTGAAAGCAATATCATCTCCAGTAATTCCAAATCGTACAGCTCCATTATTACCAACGGTCATGTCTGTTGAGTCAACACCGGATAAATTGAATGAAAACCCCATAACCACATCGGCTTCTGCATCATCACCCAAACCTAAAGGTGTGCCAGTGGCGCTGATGTCTATAAAATTAAAGGCAGGACCGCCAGTATCATCGGATGTGGTGATGGTGAAAGTATCGGAGAAAGCTGACCAAGTCGCAGTTTGTGTTACCGTGCTCGAAGCTGTTTGGGTGTTAAAGAATTCAAATGATTCACCGGGAGCCAGTGTAACCTCAGCATCTGATAAAAGATTTCCAAATGCATCAGAATCTAGGTCATGAGTGTTAAAGGTTACTGTGCCATCGTTTGTTACGGTGTAGCAATAATTAACCATGGATCCTGGAAATACTGTAATTTCTGTGGTTGCAGCACAATTGGCCGCATCCGTACCTACTGTTGCTTCAAATAGAATAGATGGACCATCACCAGCGCTGGCTGTGGGCACAACACCAGCCAATGCTGTAACAATGGCTCCTGCTATTCCAAGTTTAAACTGATTAGAAAGTTTTTTCATATTTAAATTCCCTCATATAATTTTTGGATATTAAAATACATGATTTAACTATTATTTACAAATAAAAGCTTGACTAATTGATCATATTCTGGGTTGATTTCATTTTAAGACGTTTTTTTAAAGAATTGAGCCACCTGATTAAGTGGGAAAAAGTCAGAGTTGTTTGATGATTTATGTGAGTCAGTCAATCAACAATCGCAGCTGGCTCAAGTAAGCTTCATCGTCACGAGTCCAGTTTTGTCCAGAATTGTTTTTGCATTCGATAGCTACAGCCAGGCTTTGTTCTAACTTGTTGTTGGCTTTCAATGCTTTGGAATAAAGCAGTAGATAAGGGTAGTTGACCGGATTGAGGTTCTTGTTTTCTTCAATGGCACTCAAGGCTTTTTCAGGATTTTCATGCAGATAAAGTTGAGTCAGTAAATTATTAATCTCTACCAGTGCTTGTTGGTCATCTGAGGTTTTGGCCAGACTTTTTACACTGGTTAATAAATCGATGGCTGATTGGAGCTGACCATCAATCAATTTAAGTTCAGCCCGTTTGATACTGAGTTCAATGTGTTGTCTTATATTTTTTTCTTGATCAATGCGCTCTTCTAACCAAGATAAAATGGGTCCAGCTCCCTCACTGTTATCTTGCGCTATCCAATATTCCAGTTGCAGTAATCGACCTGACATCATAGCGGTTTGATGATTGGATGAATTGGCTAATTGTTCTTGTTGTTGTAAATATTGATCTGCAACGGACCATTTTTTTTGTTTAATGGCTATGGTTGCGGCATGTTGTTTAGCCGCTATCAGCATATGTGTGTAATCGATTTCTATGGCTATTTGTTCCATTTCAGCATTCAGTTCTTCGGCTTGATCAAAATCCCCTTCTTTTATTAAGATATAAACCAATTCATTAATAGTCGCCCCAATCCCTAATTTGTAATTCACTTTTCGGGAGTTGGTTAAGGATTCGAACATGTAATATTTTGCTTTTTCATAATTACTTTTTAAAGTATAAATTCTGGCAAATAGGTTGTTGGTTTTTGCCAGGCCTAATGGTTCATCCAGTTTGAGGTAGATATTAAAAGCTTGATTGGCATAACTCATTGCTTCTGCGGTCAGCCCTTTATCTTGAAAAATACTGGCTTTCTTCTGCAAGGTATCGGCCAGTAACAAAGGGTCGGAGGCTAAGGTTGTTGTTTGTTCAATGATAGCCAACTGCTGCAATGCTTGTTCTGGTTGATTGAGCCCAATAAATACATAACTCAGTTCAAAGCGCAGTGGATTGATTTTGTTGGGGGGAGCGTCTGCATATTTATTTAAGGTTTCCTCAAATAAGATTCTGGCTTCATCAAGGCGACCTTGTATGTCATAAATGTAACAACGAATACTTACGGCCTGCAATTCAAAATGTGGATATATCGCGGTATTTTTCAGGGTGTCTAGTTGCACAAATGCCGAATCATAATCTCCTTGGTGTTTACTCACATTGGCTAAATGCAAACGAGCGGGGTGGAAGTCAGGTCGTTCAGTTAAGACCAGTTGAAAATATTGACTGGCTTTGTCATATTCGCTGTTGTCCTCTGCATCCAACCCACGCAAATATAATTCTGTCACTGCAGGGTCATTGGGTAACAAAGATGATTGGTCAGGTGTTTCTGTCTGTAGTTCTTCACCTAACCAGTCAGTTGCTTCTAGTAAAACACTGTTGATAGAATCACCGTTGAAACGTTGTGATTCAGTGATTTGATTTTCTTGGGTGAAGTTCAAAGTAAAAGAATAACCCAAATCATTTTCTACTAAATGTGTGGTGACTACATTTAAAGTGGGGTTAATGTTCCACTGATTATTCAAGTAATTGTCGACATCAGCTTGGGTTGTAAATTGTTCGGTCGAGATTTTACCTGTGTATTGTTGACTCAAAAAACCTGAAAATAATTGAGGTACGCTGTTCTGTAACCATGCTTCACTGGCTTCGGTTTGATGGGTTGATACAAACAACAAATTGGGTGCGGCTTGTAATGAATTGTTTTTTGTATTGAACCACCAAAAAAATGCCACTACACAGAATGCCAATATGGCTGGAATCCAAATGTGTTTCTGCGACTTGGTGTCTAGACCCGGCTCTTGATCAGTGATTTCGTTATCGCTGCTTGTTACCTCGGGCGTGAATGTGATGCCTCGACCACGATGAGTGACGATGATTTTTGGATTTTTACTGTCTACTTCAATCAGCTGTCTGAGCTGTGCCACAGTTTGTGCAATGGTGTTATCCGATACAAACCGATCGTCCCAGACTTCTTTGAGTAAAAAATCTTTGCTGACAATTTGTTGTGGGTTTTTTACCAAACATTGTAACAATAAGAACGGCTTTTTTTTCAGTAGACTACTGCCATTTGAGTTAATGAGCTCAGAGGTTTTGGTGTCCAGAGTTTGATCCAAAAAATGATATTTCATACAAGCTGATGTCAATCTAATTCATACAATCTAGGGTACATTATACTTTAATTGAAGATCAGCATATCTACCAAAACAATGAATCAATAATTAACCTGGCCTTTGTGTGAAG
>CALDFB010000149.1 GCA_937942365.1 uncultured Marinicella sp.
GTCAAACCAATAGTGGTTGGTTCTTCCACTGGGCCATTGTTCAATGTGTGACATGTCATTGGGATCACTGACGGTGGTCAGCGAGCGGTTGTTGTTGACGTAGGTGGTGAATCGAGATAAACCATCTGGATTAAAGCTGGGATCAACCAAAATCACTGTGTTATTAAGGGCATTTTTGATTTCACTGTTATTGGTTGATAACAGGTACCATGCAAACAATACTGAGGCGTTTGAACCACTTGACTCATTGCCATGAACGCTGAAACCATTCCAGATTTTTAACATGTTGGGGTTGGTTTTGACAGCTTCCAGGTTTTTGATGTTATCAGTTGAACTGATGACAAGCATGACCAACCGTCGTCCTTCATTACTTAATCCATAATCAACCAGTTTGGCTTCGGGACTCGATGCAGCCAATACACTGAGGTAACTGATTAACTGATCGTGGCGCAAATGCCGATCTCCTAATGATTGTCCCAAAACTGCTGGTGGAGATGGAATGCTGGCGTTAAATGATTCACCTTCAGGTAGAAAAAATTCCAAAGGTTTGGCAAATACCGTAAATGAGATGAGGCATAAAAACAATGATCGATAAAATGTAGTCATAGGTAATGTTATAGTTTTTTTAATTGTTGTTTCCTTGATTTTATGGCAGCAGTGCGTAATTGTCTAATTTGATTACCCAGTTCTTGGCCAGTATAACCTGCATCATACAATGATTGTTTATCTATATTTTGCGCGGCGGTGAATAATTGTCGCAGGTAATTGGCTTGAGGATAGGTTTGAAACTCTTTGCCCCAACGTCCTGTTGCATCAGCTTCACAGGCCAAGACAAATTTTTCCAACAATTCTGGTTTTCGATAAGCACTCATTTTACTGAACATATTTTCAATGGTATTGGGTCGTAGCTCCATGATTGTGTGGGCATGTAAATGCCATTGGCAAACTAATAAGGCCAGTTTTTTGTAATGATTCGGCACCTTAAGCCTTTCGCTGACAGCTTTGACCAGTGGCACGCCAGCCAGTTCATGGCCTCGGTGACTGGGCAGGATCTTTGGAGGTGTAATGCCTTTGCCTAGATCATGAACCATCACCGCATAAGCAACATCATTATCCAGGTCTTTGGCTTGATCTATGGCCAACATGACATGAATGCCAGTATCAACTTCTGGGTGCCACTTAGCCGTTTGAGGCACGCCAAAAAGGCAGTCAATTTCGGGCAAAAGAATTTTTAAGGCGCCACACTCACGCAAACTTTCGAAGAAAGCAGAAGGTGTTTTTTGGTTCAAGGAGCTTTTAATCTCTTGCCAAACCCTCTCAGAAACCAAAGCTTGGATTTCGCCTGAATTCACAAGTTGACACATTAAATCCATGGTTGTGGGGTGAATTTTAAAACCCAGGTGCTTGAATCGGCTCATAAACCTGGCTACGCGCAATACCCTGACAGGGTCTTCTGCAAAAGCCGGAGAAACATGGCGCAAAACCCTGTCTTTGATGTCTTGTTGACCGCCATATGGATCAATAATGTGGCCATTGGTACCCATAGCCATGGCATTTATGGTCAGGTCTCTTCTTAATAAATCGTCTTCTAAAGTGACATGGCTGTCGGCATTAAATTCAAAACCATGATAACCTTGGGCTGTCTTTCTTTCTGTTCGTGCCAGAGCATATTCTTGTTTACTTTTTGGGTGCAAAAAAACTGGAAAATCTTTTCCCACAGGTAAAAAGCCCTGGGCCAACATCTGTTCAGAATTACTGCCAATGACCACGTAATCGTGGTCTTTGATTTCAAGTCCCAGTAATTGATCTCTGACTGCGCCACCCACCAAATAAGTTTTTAAAGGCTTTTTTTGCTGATTCATATCAGGGCGTACAAGTGGCTTGAACGGTTTGTTGGCTGACCGTGTTGTTTGGCCATGGTGAGGTTGGAGCTTGGTCAATTGGCATGGTTGGCATCCAACTGGATATTCGACGAGGTGTTTGATTGATCAGCCAATCATAAATAGTTACATTGGATAAAATTTTGGTGACATAATTTCGTGTTTCCCTATAAGGAATGGTTTCCAGCCATATATCAGGTGCTTTTGAAAAGCCGGTACTCCAATCAACTGATTTACCTTCGCCAGCATTATAGGCTGCAGCCACCAAAATTGGGTGGTTGAATTGTTTGAATAAATTTTTCTGGTATTGAACGCCGAGTTTGATATTCAAAGGAGGTTGGTGGAGCTCTCGGTTGTTATTGATGGTCAGGCCGAGTTGCTTGGCTATGGTTTTTGCAGTTGGTGGAATGAGTTGCATCAAACCGTGTGCGTTGGCCCGTGAAACTGCATCTTTGGCCCAGGCACTTTCCTGTTTGATGATGGCCATGACCCATTGGGGCATAGGATTGGCGGTGTTGGCCTGAGCATGGATGATATTTTGATGAGCGATGGGATAACGCCAATCATAGTTTTCCCACAAACCTAAATCTGCCATGGTGGTAATCGTTTTGGCATACCAACCTTCTGTGTTAACCAATTGTGCCAAAGCAATTTTTTCATCTCGATTTAAGCTCTTATATTGAGTATTCCATTCTCTGCGTGCTGAGGTCAAAAGGCCGGCATGATGTAATTCGATGGCACGAATGATGGCAGATGGTGGTTTGAATTGGCTTAAACTTGGTGTGACTGGTTTTTTGCACAACCGATAAGGTTCACGTAAATGATCAGCGGCAAGGAAGCCATAGTAATTGGTTTTCTTGCGCAAGCCATTAAATATTTTTTTTGCCTCGGTTTGCTGTCCCGTCTTTGCCATGGCTCGCGCACTCCAATATTGCCAACGATCCTGGCTTAATTGTCTGGGGCTCATTTGTTTAAGTGCATCAAACACTTTTTGCCATTGTCCATGGTGGAGGTGGTATCTAACAATCCAGGCTTTAATTTGATCATCTTTCATGGATGTGGGTAGTTGGTTCATGGCATCAATTGAAAAAGTTTCATAATCAGTGGCCGCGAATAAAGCCATTTGCCTTTCGATTTGATGGTACTGGTTTTGCGACAATGGGTGTTTGGCTTTTATTTTTGGCCATATTTTATGCAGGGTAGCTGGTTTTTTGGTGGCCATTCGCATGCTGGTTTTATGAATGAAAGCAGGTAATTCAGGGTGGTCGACCCACTGCAGCGATTGACTCAGCCCTTGTTCCGGGTCTTTCATCAATGTGATGGCATGGTTGACCCATTCTGGTTTGGACTTGAGTTGTTTTTTGAGGTGTTCAGCCAGAGAAAAATTATTGCTCTCAAACGTCAATTTGATTCTTTGTAACAGTTTGGCATCGGTTAAATGACCTTCATTTTGCCACCACTGAAACACTGGGTCACAACTGTCTGGAGCTGATAAACCAGACATCCATATGGTTTGAATCAATGGTGCTAAATCTTGGGTTTGCCCTTGATCAATGCGTGCATTGAGGTACCAGCATTGACGTTTTCCTTGATCAAAACCATTGTGGTATTTGAGGTACGTTGACCACTTTTTTTGCAACCCCAACTGTTCGGTCAAATAATTTTTCAGCTGTTTATTCAGTGGACTATTTGGGTGCTTGGTTTTAAAGTCTGCAATCCCTTGTTCTGGAAGTTGAGGCATTTTGTTGCGCAGTAAAGCATAGTCTAGATAATGTGTAATTGGATAGCTATCTAGTGGTTGACGTCGGTTTTTTACCGCATCTTCTTTGCCCTGAAGTGCGAGGCTGTATAGGGTTCTAAAAAGCTTTCTTTGTGATTCACTTTGTGCCCATGCAAGATTGCTGGAGAGTAATGCTGAAACAACAAAAAATAATAGGCTCAATAAGAGTGGTTTTTGTTGTTCGCATAAGGTTCGCATGGCGTTAAATCATTTCCTGTTCTAGTTGTTGTAAAAATTGTCGCATAAACTGATCTCTCTTGGCTGCTTCTTCGAGTGCTGATTGGGTTTGAAAGGAGTCTTTAAGTTTCAGCAACTTGGTATAAAAATGATCAATGATGGCAGCTTTGTCATCTGGTTTTCTATCATAACAAAAAGGGTCTTCATGAAATGTTAAAGCGTTGCCAAATCCGGCGCCCACTAACAAGGTGCGACAAATGCCGATGGCACCTAACGCGTCCATGCGATCTGCATCTTGAACCACTTTGGCCTCTAAACTTTCGCAGGTAACGTTTGCTGAAAAGCTGTGAGCAACGATGGCGTGGTGAATGTTGGGCAAGTGTTGTTGAGGGTATTGCCATTGGGTTAATAAAATCAGTGCTTGATCTGCTGCTAATAGGGATGCCTGAGAACGCTGGGGTGAATCTTTGGCCACTTGCACGCAATCATGTAGCCAAGCAGCAGGTAAAACCACCCACATATTGGCTTGTTCGGTATGACAAAAATTTTTGGCTGATTTAACCACACGTTTGATGTGGTTGATATCATGTCCCGCATCTACTGCATCTATCGATTGTACGTGAGACTCAAAAGTGTTTTCCCATTGTTCAACTTGGACTGTTGACATGTTGGACATGTCAGTGATTCCCAAAAACTTCGAATAAGGACTTGAACATGGCCCTTAATTCTAAACTGAATAAAGTAAATCGACTGTCTAGTAATTGCCATTCAGATTCAATTGACTCATCATCAAGCTGGTCTAACACGATGTCTGTAAACTTAATTTTTTTGATCCCCATATCATGTCCCAGAACCAACTCTATGCGATCGTTATATGCAAGCCCTAGTTGGGTGACCAAGTACCCATTGTCGATATGTAATTTCATTTGGTCATCTAAGTGAGCAATATTGCGTCCACGAACAATGCCTTTGGTGTCATCCAAAGTTTCTAAGGCTATTTCATTGTCTATTTGGAAGCCTTGGTCCCCGTTGGCCTGTAACACCCACTGAGTTAAGACCTGTGCCATAGATGATGATGGACCAAATGCAGAAGCTTTGAATGAACCTAATGTTTGGCGTAATTGAGAGACCAAGTCTTCAGCTGCATTTTGACTGGCACAATCCACCACCAATAAATTTGATTTTAAGTCTATGTAAGCGTTAATTGACTTGGGTTTGATAAAAGCCTGAGGCAACATTTCTAACATCAGTTGCTGTTTCATGTCAGTTTGTTGTTTACGCCCAGGTTTTTGCCCTGAGTCTTTGTGCATGGTATCCAGTTGTTGACTGAGTTGATGGTTTACCACCGCAGCGGGTAATACTTTTTCTTCCATACCCAGGGTGAATAACAAGGCTTCACCGCTTTTTAAAACAAACAAGTCGCTGCCGGAACCAAATGGGGAAACCCAGCCCTTGGAGATTGCTTCCATAGGAGCGCAAGCTTTCAATGCATCACTTTTTAATGCATCAGAAAATTGTTCAGCATCAAGTCCAAAGTTTTCATTGAGTTGAAACAAACGGGCATTTTTAAACCACATATTTTGTCCTGCAAATAAAAGGGGGTTATTTTAGCCAATCCTGGATTAAAAACCGAACTATTCTGTTGAAATTTTAAATCCAAGATAAGCGGTCAGTTTTTGTTGTATTGCAACACCTAGAATGCTTGAAATAAAATTCAAGATTTTAGTTTCAATTAAGCATTTATTTTGCTGAAATTTGTTACTCAGTATGATATTTTGAATGTGTGTTGGATTATGTGTCCAAAGGAATGGGTGTTTAATAAATAAGAAGAGGTTATAAAATGTTTGAGAGTCATGCAGTTGCCTACACAGGTTCCAAGAAGAAAGTCAGGTATGAATCCATTGAAAGAAGAAAAACTGATCGTCGTTCTGAAAACAGTGATCGTCGCAGTGAAGCACGTGATAAAGAGATCAGCACTGATCGCCGAGAGCTAACGGATCGACGAAAATAACTGTATTGGGTGTTTTGTTTTTTGCCCGCATAGAGAAGCGCTGGTTTTTATTGAATACAGTTAAAAAAGTGCTGTGAATCGAATTGTTCAAGTTCCTTCATATATTCTTCAAACTTAATTAAGTTAATGCAAGTTTTTACGCCAGCTTGAGTTGGTTTGGTGAGTATTTTTTCAGCCATTAAGATGGCTGGGATACTGGGAATTTGTGGACCTCGGTTGTCAGTGGCTTCGATGAACCATGTTTTACGGATTGATTTTTGCCCTCTACCAAGCCCCACTTCAAATTCGATGTGCATCCCACCATCTTCAGTACCCAATCGGTCAAACCAACGGCTACTTTTCAGTAACCAGTCTGCATGATTTTTAAGTTTTATGGGTAAACCAAATCTGATAAGCCAAGAAAGCAGCCAAATCAGCCTGTGCAGTAATTTGCTCTCCATACCTGCAGAAAAACTCAATTTTTGAATGTCAAAGTGTTCGTGTAAACAATCCAGGTCAGGTGCTTCACAATTACCCATCAGTCGGCTTTTAATGTTGGGGTAATGTTGTAAGTAGGTGTCATGCCAGCCATAACTTTTCTTTACACTGCCAGGCCAAGGTTTCAATGCTTTGCCAACATATGACAAAACAGCTTGTGTTGTGGCCAAACCTCTGGCTGTTTTTTGACCAGGGGAAATGCCAATTCTAACGGTTTTAAATGTGTTAATGGCGTATTTATCCTTTACATGTGACAACACGGCTGATGAAAGTGTTGGTACTGTACTGGCACCAGTTATGGCCATGACGTTGTGAGTCAGGGCTAAGTCATTTAAACTTTGCATTTTTTTGACATATTCGCGGTCATCTGATAAATCAATGTAATTGATACCTGCTTTGATGGTGGTTTCTGCAACCAAAGTATCTTGCCCTTGAAATGGGCCACAGGTGTGAATGACCAACGTAGGTTTCATTTTTTTTAAATGCAATTTGAGTTGGCTGTAAATATCAAAACATGACACCGTTATTTGTGCATCGAAATTATCCTCAAGTATGCTGTGTTTAAGCTCTTGAGCTTGATGAAAATGTCGTCCATTGATGATGACATGAAAGCCTTTGCCACACAAAGCCCTACAAATGCGGCTGCCAAATGTACCATATCCTCCCAACACCATCACTGTTGGGGTGTTTGCAGATTGCTGTTGACGCCTTTCAGTTTTGTTTTTCATGAAAGACGCCAGTTTGATAAAAAGTACGCTTCAAGATTGAGTGCTGCATGGTGATGGTAAATCGAAAGTTACCTTGCCCTAAATCTTGATGAATAACATGAGTTTCTCCAGGACTGAGCCAATGTGGCAAAGGCACATACCAATTAAAAAATTTCCAAAAATAACGTTGACTTTTAAAGTGCAATTCACCATTTTCAGCATACACATCAAGAAACATCCCAAAGCCGCCACCAACCATTTCCATCATTTTACCTTGATCATCTTTTTTCACCGAAGTCACACTGAATGGTTTTTTGTTGGGGAAGTGATAAGTGCGGCGCCAAAATACACCTGTCACATTTGGGCGGGTGGTCAACACCACCTCCATTTTGATGTTTTTGCCTTGGTAAGGGCTGAGTGGATTGCCAATTATTTTGGTGAGAAAGGCAAACAACCAGCCGGCTTTAGAGCATTCAACCACTTCCATCAGGCCTTCATAAATGATGGGTGCTTGTTCAGTCGGCAAGCGATTAAAACGACGTTGCACTGACGGGTGTAGCTGTTGCCAGTTTTTACCTAAATGCCATTTGATGTGGTTGTGCTCTTGAATTTGATTGCGCACTGAATAATGCCTTAACCCTGATGGTTTGTATTATACTACAGCTGCTTAATTATGCGTTGATTTTTCCTTTGCTTGAAGCTTACTTTTCCTTGATTGTATTCAGTTTTTTACTGCTTGGTTCGCCTGGACCTGCACCTTTGGCTATTGCTGCTACAAGCGCGGTGTTTGGCATAAGAAAAGGTTTTAATTTTCTATTTTGTTTGGTGATTGGTTTTGGCATGGTGTTGTTGATTCAAGGGTTTGCCATGTTTTGGTTGGTGGGTCAAAACCAACACCTGATGTGGGTTTTCCAGCTGTTCGGCTTTGTTTACATTCTTTTCATTGCTTATAAAATTGCCAACGCTCCAATCTCACAAAGCGAAGGCCAATCGCTGTCTCCGCCAAGTTTCCTTGATGGTTTAATCCTTAATTTAACCAACCCTAAGGCTTATGCAGCTATGACCCTCATTTACAGTCAAATGTTACTGCCTAAAGAGCCGCAGTCTTTGGCTTACTTGATGACCGGTGCGATAAGTTTTTTGGTTGTAGTGGCTATTGATTTTTTATGGTTATTTTTAGGACAAGTAATTCGACCATTTATTCAGGATCCTATAGTTGGAAGAAGGGTGAGGTTTTTGTTTGCCTTAATGATGGTGTTGGTTGTGTTGTTTATTTTGAAAAATAATTTTTATGCTTGAGTTGTTTGATTGAAATAATACTGTAACACCCGTGGCGCATTTGGCGTAAGTTCAGCTGTATTTGACATTGAGTTATAATTGCAAACTATCAAAACACGGAATATTCAGTGTGTTTTGATACATTTTCGCTCATAAATTAGTTTTTAGATCAGAAAATCACCAAAATTTGATGAATTTCTAGTAATTTTGCCCTAAATGCACCTCGGGTACTATAACCTAATTTGCAATGAATGTAGGTGCAAGTTCTTTTCTAAAAATAACTACCCCATCATACAATTGATGCCAATTTTCTTGAGAGAAACTGCCATGAAGCCTAGAGCTTGATAGTTTCTTTTCTTTAAGAGCATCTCGGTTCAAATACATGATGTCATCACTGGTCTGTAAAATAGTAGCCTCTAATGAACCAGTTGGCGCAGGTTTTAATGGCTGTGGTTTGTTACCTGCCATAGAGCTCATTCCGGAATATGCAGTGAATCCAATTACGGCCAGTTGCTTGTTGTAATCATTGTTTAAATAAGTTCCTAATGGAGTATGACCTTCTTTAAATGGTTTCTTTGCTGCGTGAACAGTGGCAGTCCAAATAATGTGTTTGTCTTGTTTTTTTGTATGCCATTTGAAATTTTCATACATGCTATGATCCCTGCTTTTCATTAGGTCAGAGCCGCTGGTTCGAAGGTATAAATTTTCTAAGTTTTTCAAGATAACATTTTGGGTAGACATTTTAGTTTCAGGGATTTTATTTTGGATGACAAGTGATTTTACTTTCTGAATGCACTGGAGTAAATCCTGTTGAGCTGCTGAACTGTATGGGTGTTTATCATCATATAGCCAGAACAGGTCCCGTTTTAAAATGGTTTGGCAATGTTCATATTCCTTTTTAGATAAATGCTTCTTAAAAATTGATGGTAGTTTTATTCTGGTTTGATGTGAAGAAGCGCTGATTTGGTCATCGAGCCCTGTCACAATGACATGACCTGCCTTCGCTTGATCAAATAACCAACCTCGCCAACCATCTAATTCCTTTGGAACCCAAAATCCGCCCAAAGCATCATCTAAATTTTTAACTTTGGAGCGGTTGTTTTTTAAAAGCTGCTGCAGCTCGATAAATTCATAAATGGGCGCTTCGAAATGAATTTTATTAAAACCACACTCTTGGACCAGTTTTTTAACAATTTCAGCTTTGGTTTCAAATGTTTTTGCTTCTCCATGAGAAGGCAGTTCAGCCAGAATAACTATTTTTTTATCACAAGAAAGTTTGACAATTGGGTCAACCTCAGCTTGGCTGTTAAAGCTGGAGATCAATAAAGCCAAGAAGAATTTTAATTCAGCGTTTCTCATAACAAAAAAATGATGATAAGTGTGAATAAGACGTTAATTCAATTAAAAAGTTTAAAAATTATAAAATAATAATAACCAAATCAATCTTACCTGCGTTTAAGCTGTTATGGTGAACGAAATTGATGAAAAAACAGTCCAGCAAGCTGCTCAAGGTGACAAGCAAGCCTTTAGACTGATCGTACTGCATTATGCGCAAGCGGTGAATCGGTTGGCATACCGTTACACGGCTGATGCAAGTTACGCTGAAGACATTGCACAAGAAACTTTCATCAAAGCTTTTCAAGCCATCAATCGTTACCAACCACAAGCAAAATTCTCAACTTGGCTGTTACGAATTACCACCAACAGCGCCATTGACTACTTGCGTAAAGCCAATCGTCAAATTGCAGACTCCTTAGATCATGAAGCCACTCAGGTTGATATTCCAGATCAACGCATAAAAACTGAGGATCATTTGGATTTGAATCAGCGGTTGAATCACGCTTTAACAGATTTGAGTGATGTAGAACGATTGGCAGTAACGATGAAACATCACCAGGGTTATTCCATCAATGAAACAGCAAAGGTGTTGAATATAAACGATAACGCCTGTAAACAAACTTTATTCCGTGCTGTGCAGAAACTGCGCAAGCAATTAACCGCTGAGGTGAGCCTATGAAACCTACCAACGATAAACCCACAACAGAAGAATTGCTCTTGGTTTATTTCAAGGAGGCCGAACAACCTGAGATTGATGAAAGTTTAAAAAACTCGCAATTTTGTCGAGAGCTGGATCAGCTGGAGGCAGACATGAATATCATTGAACAAACATATATACATAACGAGTCTCAATTACCCGAAGATTACGGCCAACAACTGTGGCAACAAATTGTTGACAAATTAGAAGTTGAGCAAGCAAGCCTGCCTGAAAAGTCATCACAATGGATAAATGTTTTGCAGAAATTTAAAAATTGGGTGTTGGTTCCACAGTATTCGTTGGCAAGTTTTGTTGTTGTTTTGGGCTTGGTGATGGTGGCATTCTATGCGGGAAGACAGCAAGAGTCTTTTGGTATAGATATTAATTTACAGGAACAATTGTTGGCCCAAAATATTCAACTGCATTTGACCCAAAGTGAAATATTTTTAACCCAAGTCAGTAATGATAATGGTCGTTACAACAACCAAGCAACAGCTCAAAGGTTGCTGTCATCTAATCGAATATTTAAACAGGCATTGGCGCGGCACGATAGTCAGTTTACCAACCAATTATTGCAGGACTTGGAGCCCATATTACTGGAGTACGCCAATGGTTCTTTCAATGATGAACCAAGCCAAGCAACACCATTTCAAAGCCATGGTCATCCACCCAAAGCCAACTGGGTCAAAGATTCAAAATCCAATGACCTGATGTTTCAAATCAAAGCCTTGAAACAGCAGTTGGCTCAAAAGAACGATATTATTTAGGAGCAGGCAAATGCTAAAAAGAATTAAAAATAGAATGTTTATTGGACTGATGCTTATGCAGTTCAATGTACAGTCAGAAAACCGCGAAGTGAATCGAGAGGCTAATCGAGAGATTAATCAAGAGGTTAATCGAAATGTGAATCGACCAGTTAGTCGAGATCAAAAAGCCAAAGCCATGTACGAAGCTGGCAAAATGTCTATGCGAACCAAAGATTGGCGAGATGCCATCGAGGCATTCGAAATGGCTGCTAAGGACTCTAGAACCAGAGAAGCTGCTATTTATTGGCAGGCTTATTCACATTATCAAATCAAACAAAAAGCTCAAGCTAAAAGGCTGTTAGAGCGTTTAATCAGGAATAACCCTGAAAGTGAATGGGTGGATGATGCTCGAGTGCTGTTATTTGAGCATGGTGAAGAAAGTGAGCACGATTTTCATCAACACAACCATCAAGAAACACATCAAGTTGAACTGGATGAAGAGTTAAAACTTTTTACCTTGCAACAAATCATGTTCAATAAACCAGAAAAAGCACTGCCCAAAGTTTATGAGATGTTGGAGCAATCTAAGTCAAGACGGGTTAAACAAAATGCGATCCAACTGCTCGGGTTAAGCGACAGTGAGCAGGTAGCTGATTATTTGTTTCGCTTTATTGAAAAAGAAAAAAACCATGATCTACAACATCATGCCATTCAAATGTTGAGTTTACGCGACAATAAAAACAGTCACAAAAAACTCAAAAAGCTCTATGACAGCAGTCAGAGTCGTGAACTTAAATCAGCGATCATTCAAGGCTTTATCCATCATGATGATAATCAACTGTTAATAACCATGTTAAAAAAAGAACAAGACCCTGAACTCAGTAGACACTTGATTCAAATGCTCGGTATGAAAGACGAAACAGTTGCTTTAAAAGAAATGTATGAAACATCTAAAGGTGAACAGCGACGCGCGATACTTGAGGCTTTGGCATTATCTGGTGATGCTGACTATTTGTATTATGTGATAGATAATGAAAGTGACCAAGAAATTCGCAATCAAGCCATTCAATCCTTGGTCATGGTTGACGATGATGACATGGGGGCGTATTTGTTTCAATTGTATGAAAAAACTGAAAACGAAGCGGAGAAAGATGTGATCAGTTCAGTTTTTATTTCTACAGACATAGATCCAGGTGTCATTCTTAAGATCCTCAAGAAAGAACGCAGTCAAGACCGAAAACACCAGTTGATTCATGTACTTATGGCAATGGGAGAAGTTGATGCTTTACAACAACTTTATCAACAAGAAACCAATGCAGAGATCAAATCGGTCATCATTCAACAGTTTGGCATGATGGATGCCACTGATGTATTGATGGAGTTGTATGAAAACGACCCTGGTTTAGTTAATGATCCGTCATTTTTCCAAGCCTTTGGTATGTCTTCCACAGATTTTGATGAGGGTTTTTTGATGGCCCGATTTAAAGAAGGTAATGAACAAGTTAAGCAAGGTGTGCTACAAGCTTTATTGATGCAAAGTAATGTTGATGTCATGGTTAAGTTACTGCAAATAGAGAAAGACCACGAAGTCAAAAAACAAATCATCCAAATGATAGGAATCACTGACCCTGATGCTTTGATTGATGCCATAGAAGATTAACTTAACAAACAATTTTTACATTCGATGATCGCACATCGAATTAATCGGAGAATTATATGAGTACTTTAAGAAAGATATTTCAAGCTGTAGGTTTAATGATATTGATTGGTTCAACAGCTTCAGCCGAAAACGCTTCAGCTTTGATCCATGCTAATTTAACCACACATAACATTTCAGGTAGTTTAAATAACTATATAAAACATCAAAAAAGTGGATGGTTTGCCTACAGCATTCCGGTCACAAAAAACACCCGTTCTATGTGTTGTTTCAACCGAGGTGATCGATCAATATGTGACTTGAACGCGAGTCATAACGGTTATGGCTCAACAAGTGAAGTACCTTATACTGATAATGTTCATTTTTTTATTAGCATGAAAAAAGGTCAAATTAAGCAGATTATGCCTGTAGGCGACCACTGCCAAGTTAAAGCCAGTGGCACCTCTGTAGACTGGTTAACTGATGTGAATCAACAGCAAAGTATCCAGTGGTTAAAAACCCTTGTCCCCGCCTCTTCCAATGCAGATGATAATGGCAGGTTGTATGCTCTGAGTTTACATTCAGACCAGGCTGCAGCTAAAATTCTATATGATATAGCTAAGAACCCTACAAATAAAAGAATTGGCAGTGAATATTCAGAAAATGCTGTTTTTTGGTTAGGTCAAAGACAGCAAGATGGATTTCAATACTTAAAATCACTTTATCAAGACTTGCCCACAGGAGAAGTTCGTCGAAAAGTTAACTTTGCCTTGAGCCAAAACCAAAGTGATGAAGCTGTTAATTTATTGAAATCCATAGCTCAGCATGATCAGGATATAGAACAGCAAGCCGACGCTATTTTTTGGTTAAGTCAAACTGATCAAGTGGAAGGTTTACCTGTTTTTTTGGTCGATTTTATTAATGCCTCAAATCACCATGAAGTTAAGGAAAAAGCCATTTTCTCATTGTCTCAAATTAATAATACTCAAGCCAATAAGGCATTAATGAAGCTAGTTACTGATCATGATGATGAAGAAGTTCGTGAAAAAGCTTTGTTTTGGTTGGCACAAAACAGTCCACAAAAGGCTAAAAAAGCAGCTTTGAATTTACTTGATTCTGATTACAATCAAAGTGACCAAGAAAATGCGGTATTTATTCTGTCTCAATTACCCAGCAAAGAATCATCACAAGCTTTGTTTGATATTATAAAAGGTGATTACTCTAGGAGTATTAAAAAGAAAGCCTTATTCTGGTTGAGCCAATCAGATGACAGTTCGGTATTAAGCCAATTGGAAGATTTGCTTTAAAGCACAAGAACAATTACCTGTTTACGCAAAGAGACTTCTGCATAAGTCTGGGTCTTTTGAAAAAAGTGGCCAAGAATACTTGGCCACTACTGTTCAGGTTTTAGATTGCTTGAGATCTGCTTTAGGGGCTCACTGCAAAGCGTGTTTCACTGAATCCATTCCTGGTACACCTTAATATGTGAGTCCTTGAGATGTTTGATCCAAAAAAGAACCGAGAACCATTTGTTGAAACCGATTCAGTTTGATCTAAAAAGCACGATTGAGCCCCACTGGTTCTCCAATTTAAATGGTAATTTCCACTTCCAACTGAGGATGTATAAAAGCCCAAAATAATAGGGCTTGGTGCGATGCCAGTTACATATTCGGCCATTGAATTACTTTGCCTGCCGTCATTGCTGCTACATGTCATATGAAATGTGTTTAATCCTGATTGAGCAAAATAATCCATGCTTCCGCTGGCAGGTAAAGATTCGTTATGAGTTCCTGTTAGTTGACAATTGCTGGCAAATTCTGAATCCCATTGTAAAGTAATGATTCCTCCAGTAATTATACTAGAAGCAGGACTGCTGTTTAGATAGGTTAATTCTGGGTGATCAAATGCTTTAACAGGAAATGATATGGTCCGACTGGTAGGGGTTCCCCCTTCGCCTACACAGGTTAAAGTAACTATCATTAAACTTGTGTTTATTGGAGTGATTGTTCTGCTTCCAGAAGTTGAGACTGAAACACTACCCAGATTGCTGCTCATACTACAGCCCAATGTGTTGGCAGTTGTCCAGTTGATTGATACAGGCTTCCCTACTTTGACTAGGCCGGCAGTATTTGCCTGGAAAATAATGATCCAAGGTGGGACTGTTCCGTCATCACCAGGTGTTGGGATGGCGTGTGATTTAATGGATAGGACTAAAATGACTAGAATGTATACCATTGACTTTAAATTGAACATAATTTATCTACCTCTTTTAAAAAAATTAATTTGTTTTGTGTTATTAGAATTTCAGATACCCTGATGAATAAAATAATAACACTATATACAGTGTATAGTGTACGAATAAATTAGTAAATATATTTTTAATATTATGTTAGTGAATATAATTACAATAATTAAGTTAATACAATGCTAAATTACTGGGTCTTGAATAAGTCACCGTTCTTTTGTTTTTACTGGTAATGGATCTAATTGAGGCTTGGAATTGTTTAGGGGATCAGGGTCTCATTAAGGAAATCATAATACAACTTATTAATAAAGTTAAAAGGTGAAACCACATTGACCTTCACTGAAGCTTACATGGGGGACAGTGCCTAACTCCACTTACTTTTAACTCAAAGGTATCTTATATGACGAGCTGATACAAGGGCTTCCCTAAGGAAGCCCTGATAATTACAAAAAGGGTACCCACAAGGGGCACACCCTACAACAGGTCGTTTAAACTTTCATCATTGCAAATGTCAGGTTTATATTTTGATTAACATGCTGTAATCAATAGCGTTTGGTAAAACTCCGTAGGGCGTACCCCTTGTGGATACCCGTTTTAGATTAAAAAATATACAATTCAAACTCGCAGGGCTCCTTGCGTATTATATAGTTGATCATTCCCTTTTTAATTAAACTATTAGTTCTGC
>CALDFB010000150.1 GCA_937942365.1 uncultured Marinicella sp.
TTGTTCGCATTTTTAGTTAATATTAGATTATCGGAATATTCCGAAGGGGTCAATTATTCAATTCCTAGATACATGTGGCTTTACTCCCTCTTCCACATATCCATTTCAATTGACCCTTCTTTTTAATGACTTACTGGATTAAAAATTGGCCACAGCCAGCTCATATCAGGGCCATTCAAACCTCACGCTACTTAGCACAGCATGATCTGTTTGACTTACACCCTAAACAGTCAGACCCAAAGTTAATCGATCAATTCATTACTGACTTTAACTTGCCCCATGAGCCGATGTTTTTAAAGCAAGTCCATGGTCAACAAATCGTTGAATACAATCAAATACCTAAAAAGCAGTTGATACTAGAGGCTGATGCTTGTTTTACTCGAAAACCTCAAATTATCTGCACAGTCATGACTGCTGATTGTCTTCCTGTATTACTCACAGATACCGCAGGCAGTTTTGTTGCAGCTGTGCATTGTGGATGGCGCAGCTTATATGCCAATATTTTGCAGAAAACACTCAACAGGATTAAATCTGAACACCCTGTTTTGGCCTGGTTCGGACCATGTATACAACAATTACAATATGAGGTAGATGATGATTTTGTGGCTCACTACATAAAAAAACACCCCAACACTCAATCTGCTTTTACACCAATAATAACTGGGAAGAGTTTTGCTGATCTGCACGCACTGGCTCAAATTCAATTAGCTGCATCTGGTGTGTCACAGATTACATCGAGCAACCTCTGCACATATGCACTCAAGGACTATTACTCTTGGCGACAAAGTAGCACCTGTAAAAGGGTGGCTAGTTTAATATGGCTAGATTCGCAACCAATACACCCATGACTTTCGGCACAGACAATACTCAAACACTGTTGCTAAAATTACGGTTCCATTTTTCAGCACCAATACCTAGTGAAATTAACTGAAGCATCATTATCAAATCGCGTTGCCGTAATGGTTGCCATTATTTTGGTTGCTATATTTGGGTTCATAAGCTTAAATCGCCTGCCCATCCAAATGGCTCCGAATGTTGAAAGACCAACCATCAACATTTCAACCAGTTGGCCGGGGGCTGCACCAGAAGAGGTAGAATCTGAGATTTTAGAGCTCCAAGAGAATGTATTCCGCGGTATGCCCGGTGTTGAACGCATGGCGGCCACAGCCAGTTATGCCAATGCCAGTATTGATATGGAATTTGATGCTGATGTGGATATGCAGCGTTCATTGATAGAAGTCATTAACCGTTTGAACCAAGTACCGGCCTACCCTGTTGATGCCAATGAACCCACCTTACAAATCGGTGGACGAAATTTTGGCAATGCCATCGCATGGTTTGCCATCAGGCCTCAACAAGAAAATAAGCGCCCGATCGTTACCTATCAAGATTTTGTCAATGACAATGTCCTACCTAAACTGGAACAAATCAATGGCGTTTCCTCCGCTAATGCATTTGGTGGCAGGGCTTATGAAGTTCGCATCAGTTATGACCCATATCAAGCCGCAGCCATGGGTGTGGACTTGACTCAATTAGGTGGAATCGGTGGTAATTTCAATAACACCTCTATGGGCACTAAAGATGTAGGTAAACGCAAATACACCATGCGTTTTGAAAGCAAATATGACTACCAAGCTTTATCAGATTATGTGATTGAATGGCGTGATGGCAAGCCTATATATCTGAAAGACATTGCACAAATAGATGTGGTCATGCAAGATGCAAGTGGCTTGATTTTACAAAATGGAGGCCCATCGATTGCCACCAACATTATTCCCGAAGCTGGTGTGAACTTACTGGATTTAATGGACGACATCAAACTTAAAGTCGCTGAATTACAAGAATCCATTTTAGACCCTGCTGATTTGACCATAACCCAAGTATATGACGAATCCATTTACACCAAAGGTTCAGTGGATATGGTTAGAAACAATTTAGTCTTGGGCATGTTGTTAGCAATTTTTATTTTATGGGCATTTCTGCGTAAGAAAACACCGGCTCTGATCGTTGCTGTGTCTATTCCAATTTGTCTGATGGGTGCATTTATTTTGCTGGATGCTTTTGGCCGCACCTTAAACATCATTTCTTTGGCTGGTCTGGCCTTCGCCACTGGAATGGTTTTAGATGCTGCCATCGTTGTCTTGGAAAATATCATCAGACACCGAGAAATGGGTAAATCAGCAGATGAAGCTGCCAAGATTGGATCACAACAAGTATGGGGCGCTTTATTGGCCTCTACAGCCACCACCGTTGCCATTTTCTTACCTGTTGTTTTTCTAAAAGATGAAGCCGGTCAATTATTCACCGATTTGGCTTTAACCATCTCCATATCAGTGATTTTTTCATTGATTGTGGCCATCACTGTGTTACCTGCCGCAACGGTTAAATTCATTCACCGGAATGATTTCAATGACAAACATTCAGGTATGTGGCGTAAAATCACAAACTTCTTAGACAGTTTAACCCGCACAAAAAAACAGCAAATCAGTTGGATAGCCATCTTAATTTTAGTGCCCTTGTCATTGGCATATCTGCTCAGACCTCCGGCTGACTACCTTCCTCAAGGTAAGAGAAACTTTAGTTTTGGAGGCGTTCAAGCCCCTCCAGGAATGTCTTACTCGGTGGCAGAACAAGAGTTAGCTGGAGTGGTAGCTGAACGTTTGAAACCCTACTTTGATGGCAGCCAATCACCGAAGATCAGCAGCTACTTTTTTGGTGTATTTGGTGGTGGCGGATTCATGGGTTTCAGAATGGAAAACCCTGATGAAATGGAAACCATGTTGAATATAGTCAACTTCGAAATTTTAACTGGCTTACCTGACACAAGAGGCTTTGCTGGGCGAAGAGGCGTGTTTGGTGGCGGGTCAAGAACAGGGCGCAGTATCAACGTGGACATACAAACTGAAAATTTTGACCAACTTTTAACTGTTGGTCAATTGGCTTATGACAAAGTCAGCGAATTGATTCCACAAGTACGACTTAACACCACACCCGGCCTTGAATTGGGTGCACCGGAAATCAATATTAAACCCAATGACCGTGCGATTGCTGAAGCTGGTTGGTCACGAAATCAATTAAATACAGTTCTGCGTTCACTTGGAACAGGCGCATTCGTGGGTGAATATTTCGACGGTAACAAACGCATGAATGTGGTGCTCAGGGCTGAACACTGGCAAACACCTGAAGAGCTCGCAGCAACACCGTTATTTACAGCCAATGGGGATGTGGTGCCTTTAGACGAATTAACTTTTATTGAGAGAACCGCAGGCCCCACACAAATTCTTCGAGTAGATCGATCTCGAACTTTGACCTTACAGGTGACCCCTCCTATAGACATGCCTTTGGAAATAGCCATTGATTTGTTGAAGCGAGAGTTAACGCCCTTTATTATGGATCGCTTACCTGAAAATAGCAGTGTTTCATATCGTGGAACCGCTGAAGCTTTAGACTCTGCGTTGGGCAGTCTATCAGGGTCATTTTTATTGGCCATCATCATCTTATACCTACTGATCAGTGCCATGTTTCAATCATTTAAAGACGCTTTATTGGTAGTAACTACCTTGCCCATGGCTACCGTCGGAGGTATATTGGGCCTTCGGTTTTTAGATTGGGTTCTTCGAGAGTTTGGCAATTCCAGCCAATCAATGGACTTACTGACTATGATAGGCTTTGTGATCTTACTTGGCCTGGTGGTTAACAATGCCATCTTATTGGTACTGCGAGCACGCGATGCAGAAAAAATTGGTATGAGTACGCAAGAAGCGGTTTCAAACGCTGTTCGTTTGCGCTTGCGCCCTATATTCATGAGCACTTTTACCAGTATATTTGGTATGTTGCCATTGTTACTGATTCCTGGTTCTGGAACCGAGCTTTATCGAGGTTTGGCAGCAGTGATAGTAGGTGGCATGTTGATAAGCACTTTATTTACCTTGGTATTGTTGCCAAGTCTTTTAAAACTAACTGGAAAAAATAACCAGGAGCAGAATCTTGCCATCACTTAAATTCAAATACATGTTTGGCCTAATAGCAATCATTACAGTCAGCCAAAATTTACTGGCACAACCTGGTGGTCCACCACCTGCTGTCGTAAAAACAACAGAAGTGGTTTCAGTTTCAATGGCTCCTACACGTTCTGTAGCAGCTTTTTCGAAGGCAAAATTCATCACCACGATAAAGGCAGAATCCAGTGGTAGGGTCGTTGAAATTGCACCAATTGGACAAATAGTTCAACAAGACGAAGTGCTGGGTTTAATTGCTGATGATGAGTATGCATTACGCTTAAATGAATTAAGAAATGCGATCAACAGTCAACAAGCGCAAGTGGATTTTTTAAAATCTGAGTCTGTCAGGTTAAATTCATTGAACACCAAAAACTTAACATCTAAAACAGCTTTAGATAAAAACAAAACTGATTTGAAAGTTGCATTGGCTGATTTAGCTCAAGCCAAGTCACGATCAGAACAATTAGAAAATGACATCAAAAAGTTAACACCTAAAGCACCATTCAACGCTTTTGTGACTGAACAATTGGCTCAACCTGGCCAATTTATTAATCCTGGCCAAGATTTTCTGACTATCATGTCATCTGATGATAATGAAATTTTGGCACAAATACCTTTTAAACTCAAAGCAGTTGTGCAACATGGTCAACAGTGGCAATACCTGGATCAATCCGGCCAAATTC
>CALDFB010000151.1 GCA_937942365.1 uncultured Marinicella sp.
GGTGATTATCACGAACTGTTGTCAGAACAAACAGAAACCACTTTAAAATCACTGCTGAATGAATGTCCAGATATCAGAGACCTCACTGTTTCACAAGTTTCACTTGAAGACGCTTTCCTCAGCTTAAGAGATCAAAACAACCAGGAGTCAGGCGAATGAAAACCACACAATCAGATCAAGTCATTACCAATCGTTCATGGCAACAAACCCTTAATGTCTATGTACTAGAGGCTAAAACTGAATTTTTAAAAGCATTCAGAATGCCAGCTTTTACCATTCCAAGCTTGATATTCCCGGTGATGTTTTATGTATTTTTTGGATTGATATTTAACCGCAATGGAATGGGTGGACAAATGCCAACCTATTTACTGGCCACTTATGGTGTATTTGGGATTATGGGTCCTGCCTTATTTGGCTTTGGTGTTGGGGTTGCCATCGAGAAAGATCAAGGCTGGCTGGCTTTAAAACAATGCAGTCCCATGCCAATATCAGCCTACTTTTTCGCCAGAATTTTTACTGCCATGCAATTTGCTTTAATTATTGTGCTCAGTTTATTTATCATTGGAGGAATTTTTGGTGATGTGAAGTTAACCACATTCCAATGGACAGCCACATTATTCTTACTCCTGATTGGCACGCTACCTTTTTGTGCATTGGGCTTATGGATGGGTTTGGCCTTAAAGGGGCAAAGCGCACCAGCAGTGGTTAACCTGATTTATTTACCCATGGCGTTTCTCTCAGGACTGTGGATCCCGATTCAGTTGTTTCCCCAAGCTTTGGAGTATGTGGCATGGACATTACCACCATTTCATTTGGCTCAATTGGTTTTAAAAATACAAAATAACGACCTGGGACACCCTTGGATCATTCATGCTGCTGTACTAGGTGTAATGAGCTTATTGTTTTTATTCTTGGCCTTGCGCGCCTTCAAATGAATCTCAGAAGCAAAATAAACCCTATTAAACACAGGAAAAACAAATGAAAACAATCATCTATATCCTCATTTTTATCGCCGCACTCACCGGTCTTATTTTTATGCTGCCAACACCTGAGGAAACAACAAGTTCGATAAAAGAAACCAATATTGAACAAGTGACCTTAAATGACAACAATTTCAAACTGACAAACATCACTGTATTTGATGGCAAAACATGGCATGAAAATCATGAGTTGATTGTGCTCAATGGACAAATCAGTCATGGTGACAAATCCCCTAACCAATTACCTGAGGTTGATGGCAACAATGGTTTTGTCATTCCTGGTTTGATTGATGCCCATACCCATACCTGGGGTAATGCGCTGAATGAAGCTTTGTTATTTGGAGTAACCACAGAACTTGATATGTTTTCAGATGTCAGTTTTGGACAACAAGCCAGGTTGTCTAGAGACTTGAATGAAAAAACTGCTCAGGCCGATTTTTACTCGGCAGGAACACTGATAACCAGCACAGGAGGTCATGGTACAGAGTATGGCTTCAAAATACCCACCATCGACAAAGCTGAAGATGCTGATCAATTTGTACTCGATAGAATCAAAGAAGGTTCGGATTACATAAAAATTGTTTATCATCACAAACCTGATTACCATGGGCTAACCGCTTTCTCTAAAGAAGTGTTAACAGCTGTTATAAAAGCCGCACATAAGTACAAGAAACTGGCAGTGGTACATATTTCTGACCATCAATCAGCTGTAGAAGCTGTAGCAGCAGGTGCTGACGGTTTAGTCCATACATTTGGCGATCAAATAATCAGCGATGCTTTATTGAATGCCATGAAGGAAAAGCAAGTATTCATCATTCCAACCTTATCCGTCATCGCATCAATGGCACAAAAACCAATCGGGCTTGATTTAGCTGAAGATGAAAATTTAAGCCAACGCCTGTCTGGTGCCAGTAAAAATGGGCTTAAACCTTTTGCCAACTTTGCTGCACGTCCAGAGGCGCTGACTCATGCCATTGAAAATACCCGGAGAATGCATAGCTTTGGCATCAGTATTTTAGCCGGCACAGATGCACCTAATCCGGGAACCGCCCATGGTATCAGCATGCACGGCGAATTAGAGTTACTTAATCAGGCTGGTTTAACACCAACACAAACCATACAATCAGCCAGTCTTTTACCTGCGCAGAAATTTTCACTAGGCAACAGAGGCTCATTAACTGTTGGAGCAAAAGCTGATTTCTTGCTGTTATCTGCCGACCCCAGAAAAGACATCAAGAATACCCGCAAATTAATCGGTATTTGGAAAAATGGTTATCAAATAGAAGCAACCATTTCATCTGATAAAGCCATGTTGAAGTTACCTGAGTCGGGTTTAATCAGTGATTTCTCTGAAAAATCCATGCGTTCTTTTTTTGAAACTGAATTTCAACCCACATCTGATCAAATGATGCAAGGAAATTCAACAGCTGTGGTTAGTCTAACAGATTCACTCTGTTCTGCTAATCAATCAGACAATGCATTGCATGTAACAGGAGAAATTAAAGCAGGATTTCCTTATGCCTGGTCTGGAGGTTTTCTACCCTTTTCTGCCAATATGGATCAGGCACTTGACCTCTCTGGGGTCAAATCTATAGACTTTGATGTAGCTGGGAGTCCAGGCACATATCAATTAATGGTTTTTTCATTAAATAACATGCAACCTGTTCAATTACCTTTTACAATCACCAACGATTGTCAAACTGTATCGTTTCTCACAACTGAACATCCAAACATCGCTTGGAACCTTGTCACAGGGCTAGCATGGGTGGCCGATCGCAGTCGTTTAAAACCATCACTTGCATCTTTTGCTTTCAAACTAGACAATGTTGTTCTTCAATATGAATGAAATCAAAACCACAGATCAGTCTATCGAAACAAGCAGCTGGTATTTAAAGTTGCATCGAAGGCTCTTACCCAATGACCCTGAAGTTGGGGTCATGCCCTACATTTGGCTGTTTTATTTATTGATGTATTTTTTTCAATTCTTCTTTGTTGACTTCACTGTTAAACAATACATCTACAGCCTTATAGGCATTCCCCTATTTTTAATTCTGTATTTCAGAACTTTTTGGGTCAGTGATAAACATTTGTATTTTTATATTGCTGCAATCTGGGGTATCGGATTTATGCTGGCATTACAAAAAATTCCTGGTGCCAGCGTCTTTACCGTTTATGCAGCTGCTTTTACGGCACAATTCAGCCTTGCAAAAAAAAGCTTTACCACCTTGGGACTCTTACTGGGTTTACATGCAGCAATCTATGTAGCATTTGATATTTCTCTCTACATTACGATTCCTGCCTTGTTTTTCGCTACCATCATAGGTGCCAGTAATATCTTCATGACTGAAATGGCAAAAAAAAATCGACAAATCAAGGCATCGCAAGACGAAATCAAAAAAATTGCCACCAGTGCCGAACGAGAAAGAATTGCACGTGACTTACATGACCTGATTGGCCACACCTTTTCAGTGATTAATATTAAATCACAATTGGCCCAAAAATTAGTTCTTAAAGATGTGGCAAAAGCTGCACAAGAAATCAAGGAAATAGAAAAAATCAGCCGCACCTCATTGTCCCAAGTCAGAGAGGTGGTCAGTGATTACAGAAAACGTGATTTAGCCACAGAACTCAGTCAAGCTCGCATACTTTTAGACTCGTTAGATGTTCAAGTTACAGAAAAAATTACTTCCTTAGAACAATTAAACTTAAGTAATGAACAAAATACAGCTCTGGCCTATATAGTTCGGGAGTTAACCACCAACATCATGCGACACAGTCAAGCCACAACCTGTGAAATTGAACTTAATACAGAAAATCAACACACAGTGCTGAGAATAACAGACAATGGTATAGCACAAAGTTTCAAAGCTGGCAGCGGCCTCAATGGCATACGAGAACGAACTGAGCAACTCGGTGGCCAAGTTAATTTCTTGACTGATCAAGGTTTTATTGCAACTATTCAATTGCCAGCTGCATAACTAGCTTTTATTATGAATAATGAAATAGATAAGAAAATCAGTATTTTAATCGCAGAAGATCAAAATATGTTGTTAGGCGCATTGGCCGCACTGCTTGATTTAGAAGACGATTTCTCGGTGGTTGGACAAGCCGAAAATGGAAAAGAAGCCTACAAACGTATTGAAAAACTACAACCCAATATAGTTATCACCGACATAGAAATGCCACAAATGACCGGCATTGAACTGGCACAAAAAATTAAAAGCAATAACCTTCAATCCAAAGTCATCATATTAACCACCTTCGCCCGTGCGGGTTTTCTTAAAAGAGCGATGAATGCTGGTGTGAAAGGCTATTTATTGAAAGATGCGCCCAGCGATGAGTTAGCCAGAGCCATCAGGACTGTGAGTGGTGGCGGCAAAGTGATTGACCCCGACTTGATTATGGAAACCTGGCATGACCAAGACCCTTTAACCGAAAAAGAACGCAAAGCGTTACAGTTTGTAGCCCAAGGGTTAACCACAGAGGCCATAGCAGAACGACTCTTTCTTTCTCCAGGAACTATCAGAAATTACCTATCAAATGCCGTCTCAAAATTGGATGCCAATAACAGTGTTGAAGCTGCCAGAATAGCCCGACAAAAAGGTTGGTTATAAATAACCCGATCTTTGAACAGAGTCATGACAAAACAATCGATGTTTAATCTTGTCTAAATGAATTACAATTCACCCCCGAGATAATTCATAATCAATATGTATTCATGATCGAATTTATAGCACGTAAAACCTTACAGATACTACCAGCCGAATTGGCTCATGACTTAGCCATCAAGGCGCTTGCATCACCACTATCAGTTTTCACAAAAATCCCAACCATCAAAAACCCAGTCAAATTGATGGGCATTTTATTTCCTAACCCAGTGGGTTTAGCTGCTGGTTTTGATAAAAATGGAGACGCCATACACGGCTTGAGTAAACAAGGTTTTGGATTTTTAGAAGTTGGCACCATCACTCCAAAACCACAAGCAGGCAATGACAAGCCGAGGTTATTCAGGTTAGCAGCAGATCAGGCCATCATTAATCGCATGGGCTTTAACAACAAAGGCATAGATCACCTGATAAAACAAGTTAAAAACACTGGTTACAAAGGCGTTTT
>CALDFB010000152.1 GCA_937942365.1 uncultured Marinicella sp.
GTTTAAACTTTCATCATTGCATATGTCAGGTTTGTATTTTGATTAACATGCTGTAATCAATAACGTTTGGTAAAACTCCGTAGGGCGTACCCCTTGTGGGTACCCGTTTTAGATTAAAAAATGTACAGCTCAAACTCACAGGACTCCTTGCGTATTATATAGTTGATCATTCCCTTTTAAATTGACTATTTGGTTCTGTGTCAAGACTGAGAAATTAAATACAAGCCCTGCGGGGCTTTCAGAGAATTTCAATCTCATCGTCGCATATGGCGCCTACTTTTGGTAGATGAGGGTCTGCCCCTGGGTATTTTGAGATAAAATGACTAACCCTGCAATACCCAAAAAGTGGCAGGCTCTCATCTACCTTGATCTTGAAAATCTTTGAAAGCCAGAAAATTTTGAATAAATCAGGGTCTCCTTAAGAGCCAGCCATTGAACGATAACATTTATAGGTTATCGTGTTTCAATGGGCGTGCTTATGCTCCATTTCTTCTTGAGTTGCCTCACGAACATCTTCAATGTTGACTTTAAAAGTCAAACGCTCACCAGCCAATTCATGGTTGCCATCAACTGTGACCACGTCATCAACCACTTCAGTGATTTTAACAGGCACAGGACCTTGTTCTGTTTCGGCTTGAAATGACATCCCGACTTCCAATTTGTCCACACCTTGGAAAGCTGATTTAGGTACCTTTTGTATCATTTCCTCATGACGAACCCCATAGGCCTCTTCTGGTTCAACGGTAACTTCAAAAGAGTCGCCAATTTTTTTTCCATCCAGTGCTTTTTCTAAACCAATGATGATGTTGTGAGCGCCTTGTAAAAATTTCAATGCTTCACGACCTTCAGATGAATCTAAAACCTCCCCTTGATCGTTGGTCAGTGTGTAGTGCATAGCAACCACACAATTGTCTTTGATTTGCATATTGTGTCCTGTTTTATGAGAAGACGCATTCTATCACCCATGATCAACAGATTAAAGCAATGCAAGGTTTTTACATGTGTTCAAGCAATAGTTTGCAACAGGTTTAACTATATTTGCATCAGGTTTTCTTTAAGAATAGTCTTTAAACGCAGCAACAATTCATCAGCATGTTGTTCATTGAATGTAAGGGGCGGTTTGATTTTAATGACATTGTGGTCAGGCCCATCCGTACTGATCAATACACCTAATTCTCGCATACGATTGGCCAGATAATCAGCTTGATTGGGCAGTGGTAGCAAGTCATCATCACACAACTCAAAACCGATAAATAATCCCTGGCCACGAACATCTTTTATGATTGGGTACTGGGCCTTAAGTTTGAACAGGTGGTGTTTAAGATAGTTGCCGGTTTGAAGTGCATTTGCTTGTAGGTTTTGCGTTTTGATTTCTTGTAGCACAGCATGGCCGATGGTTGCTGAAACAGGGTTGCCTCCAAACGTATTGAAATACTCCATGCCATTGGCAAATCGGTCTGCCACTTCACGAGTGCAAACCACAACGGCCAAAGGGTGACCATTGCCTATGGGTTTGCCAATGCATAATATATCTGGCACAACGCCATGTGGCTCAAAAGCCCAAAAATGACTGCCAATACGACCACAACCGACTTGTACTTCGTCAGCGATACAAACCCCACCGGCCTCTCTTATGGCCTGGTAAATGGTCTTTAAATAACCTTCAGGTAATTCAATCTGCCCTCCGCAAGAAATGATACTTTCAGCAATAAATGCTGAAATTTGTTTGTTTTCCTTGGCAAGTTTTGTCAATGTGTTGATCACATATTCAGCGTATTTTTTGCCACTGTTTTTACCTCTGTGTCTACCCTTGAATACATCAGGCAGTGGAATAATATGGGTGTTATCAGGCGCGCCGTTGCCACCTTTGCCATCGAATTTATAAGAACTGATATTGATACAAGCGTTGCTGTTTCCATGATATCCAGATTCCAGTGCAATCACTTCGTGACCGCATGAATAAGCTTGGGCCATGCGCAGTGCCAGCTCATTGGCTTCAGAGCCAGAGTTCACCAAATGTACCACAGATAGTTGGTCCGGTAGTGTTTCTAGCAGCGCAGCAGTGAATTGATTGATGGCAGGATGAAGGTAACGACTGTTGGTGTTCAATACAGCCATTTGTGCCTGGCCCGCTGCGACTACGCGAGGATTTTCGTGACCCACATGGGCCACATTATTACAGGTGTCGAGGTATTTTTGGCCCCATTGGTCTATCAAGTAGACGTCATCACCACGCAACATTTGGATTGGCTCTGAATAGGAAAGACTGAGTGATTTACCCAAGTGCTGGTGACGAAAATCAATTAAATCTTCATTACTGGCTACCTGATCAATCAGATCGATTTTTTCATCAAACAACTGAAGCGGATCAGGACATAAATCAGCATAAACTCTCAACTCATTGGGTCTACAAGCACCTGGAAAATCATCTTCATTTCCGAGCATATCAAGCATGATTTGGAAGTGTAAATGCGGGCTCCAGCCGCCATTTTCACTTGAATCTCCAATCCAGGCCAGCAATTGTCCTTTTTGAATATCTTCTCCTAGACTCAAGTGATCTAATGTTTGGCGACTTAAATGACCATACAAGGTATAGAAAACACCCTGTTGATATTTATGTTGTAAGATCACAGTGGGTCCATAATCGCGTTTTGAGTCATTGTCTTTAAGACCCACAACACGACCGGTCAAAGGCGCATGTACCTCAGTCATGGCAGGGATCCAAACATCCAAGCCCAGGTGAATGGTGCGGTATTCTTTGCAATTATTGCCTTCAGTGCTGAAAGCATCTGCAGCATAAAACGACCGGGCTTCAAGGTAACCGCCGGCAAGAAATGATTGATGATGAAGTTGTTGTGCTTGATTAATTTTAAAGTTTTGAGCTGCATGATCTTCATAGTCAGC
>CALDFB010000153.1 GCA_937942365.1 uncultured Marinicella sp.
TATCATCAACCCACTTATAAATTTTCTCAGCAGCCAATTGGCCTGTAAACAACACTGCTGTCATTAATGTTAGTATCTTGAACATATCTATTCTCCGACGTTTTGCGTCCATCATAGGAATTTTAACGTCAAATTTCAAGCGAGCAATGCTGTGATTCAGGTACAATAACAAATCGGCTCTAATCTTAAAAACATGACAAAACCAGAAAAAATAGCCCACAAAGGCATTTATTTACTTCCAAACCTATTCACCACTGGCGCATTATTTGCAGGTTATTATTCAATCATTGCTGGTATACAAGGCAAGTTTGAAATGGCCTGTTTTTGTATTTTTATAGCGGCATTACTTGATGCATTGGATGGCCGAGTAGCTCGGCTAACTAATACACAATCTGAATTTGGAGAACAGTACGATTCTTTATCCGATTTAGTTTCATTTGGTGTGGCTCCATCTTTGTTAATATTTAATTGGTCGCTTTATCATTTAAGCGTGGTCAGTCCAGTGTTAGGAAAAATTGGTTGGTTAGCTGCTTTTATTTTTGCGGTAAGCGGCGCCCTTCGCCTGGCAAGATTCAATACTCAGATTGGAGTCAGTGACAAAGCTTACTTTCAAGGTCTGCCCTCACCTGCCGCAGCTGCGGTCATCAGTTCATTTGTATGGATATGTGTTGATCTTGAATTGGTCGGTGCTGACTTGAAATACCTGGCATTACCCATAACCATAATTACAGGCTTATTGATGGTTTCTAGGTTCAGGTATTATTCTTTTAAGACCATTCCTTTTAAGGAGAATGTTTCATTTATTTGGATATTGCTTTTGGTATTGATATTCGTTTTACTGACGATCAAAACTGCATGGGTATTGTTTGTGGTATTTTCCACCTATGCGCTGTCAGGTATCATTATTACAATCTTAAGCATCAAACAAAAACGAGCGGCCAAAAAGAAAAGCAACCCAGCATACTCTGATGATTTGAATGCCACTCAAAATACTGATAATGATGATGAAAACTGACACGCCTTTTTATTCGAACAGCAACACCAAAGATCCTGCTCAAGAATCCGCTGGAACACTTGAGCAGTTAACATTGTTGGCTGACCTCAGCCAAGACTTTGTCATGTCAATGGATATCGATGACATATTGATACGAGCAGTGAAGCGCATCAAATCATACATGGATGCTGAAGCAGCCAGTATATTTTTAATTGACAGCGACAATCAAAATTTAATCTGTAGAGCCAGTGCCGGTCCTGTGGATGTGACTAATATGGCAATGAACTGTGACAGTGGTATCATTGGTCGCACGTTCACCAGTGGTGAACGACAAATGATCATTGATGCTAAAAAAGATGCTGATTTCATCTGTCATGTAGACTCCTTAACTGGCTTCCAAACTCGTTCGGTATTATGCACACCTTTGATCATCCAAGGTAACACCATTGGTGTTTTACAGGTACTCAATAAACTTGATGAACAATTGTTCCAAACCAGAGACAGTGATATCTTGCGATTATTGGCAACGCCTATTTCACTGGCAGTACAAAATGCACGTTTCACTTTAAATTTTGTTGAACAAAAACGCATCAAGAAAGAGCTGACCCTGGCACGAAAACTACAACGCTCATTATTACCCAATCGGGTCGAACCGCCATTTCCTGTGGTTGGAACCAACATATCTGCCAATGAAGTATCTGGTGACTTCTATGATTACTTCACTTTAAACGATGGCACCGTGGGATTCATCATTGGCGATGTCTCAGGCAAAGGGTTAGATGCATCCATGTTGATGGTACGCGCCAGTAGTTTATTGCGCTGGATCGGAAAAGACCAGCTGCCACCAGGACAATGGCTGGCTAAGGCCAATAAAGAATTGTGCGAAAAAGCCTCACGAGGCTTGTTTGTTTGTGCAGCTGTTGGCTACTACAACCCTAAAACTGATGTGGTCACTTGGTCAAATGCAGGCCTACCACCGGTTATTTTCAAATGTCCTCAATGCACCATTGAAACTTGGAATGCTGATGCACCACCTTTAGGTATTAAAGCCAGTGACTTATCATTTCAACAACAAAGCATGCAGCTTAAACAAGGCGGATTATATTTACTGACAGACGGATTGACTGATGCTCGCAACAGTGATAACCAACGTCGTGAACTGGAAGGGATTATTGAAGACATTAAAAATATCGAATCAGAATCCCCTGAAGTTCGTATAGGCAAGCTCATCACATCTGCCAGAAGACATACACTTAATGATGACGCTACGGTTATATTGATAGAAAAACGTGATCACTTACAAGAAAAGACTTTATTAGCTGAACAATTTAATGCCAGTGCCTGTGAACTTAAACAAATCAGGCACAAGATTATGCAAATAGCTGAAGAGGTCGGTTTTGATCAACCATGCTGCCAACAAATCATTCTGAGCCTAGATGAGGCCATCACCAACATCATTCGCCATGCCTATAAAAATATCAAAGATGGTGAGATAGAACTGAAAATTAAAAAACAAAATAAAACCCTGGTCTTTTATCTCAGAGATTTTGCTCCTGAGGTTTATGACAGCTCAATCAGGCCCAGGGACTTATCCAACCCGCTGCCTGGCCAAATGGGTATAAATTTCATTGATTCAGTCATGGACTCATGGGAATTTGCCACCCCTAAAGACGGTTATGGCAACTTACTTATCATGAAAAAAGAGATTGAGTAAACTGACTACACGTTTACCAACTCAGGAATAAACCTATAATGGAAGTCATTTTAGCCATCATCGCGGCATGTGCTGTCATGAAACAAACCACCCGTTTTTTCTTCACTGACGCCACAGATTTACTCGATTGTTTAAAATACTGGTTTCAACCATCACCCTCCCGATTTTTTTCAGCCGGGTGGGATGGTGAATTTTGGCGTGAACTGCGTCTATTTATTTGGATTTCACTGGGCGGTTTATCTGGTTATGGCGTTCATTACTTTTTAACCAGTTAAATTTCCCATAAAAACCAACAGCAAACTGCACAAACATAGACCTTTCAATAGTCACATGAGATAATATTCCGTTTTAAACCATTGTCTCATTAAACATGCCAAAACCCAATCAAGCCGCCCGTCATATTTTGATCACATCAGCACTGCCTTATGCCAGCGGATCTTTGCACTTAGGCCATTTTGTTGAACACAGCCAATCTGACATTTGGGCCCGGTTAATGCGTTCTTTAGGCCACCATGTTAAGTATCTGTGCGCAGACGATGCCCATGGAACGCCCATCATGCTCAACGCTGAAAAACAAGGCATGACCCCTGAGGCCATGGTTGATGGTATCAAAGATGAGCATTGGCAAGACTTGCAAGCTTTTGGTATTTCATACGACCATTACCATTCGACCCACTCACCAGAAAACAAAGCTTTGGTGGAAGAAATATACCTTAAATTAAAAACAGCTGGACACATCGATTCAAAAATCGTCGAACAATATTTTGACCCAAAGAAAGAAATGTTTCTGCCAGATAGATTTGTTAAAGGAACCTGCCCTAAATGCGGCACCAAAGATCAATACAGTGATGGTTGTGAATCTTGCGGTTCCACTTATGACTCGACTGAAATCAAGAATCCAATTTCTGTTGTCAGTGGCGCAACACCCATCATGAAAGAGTCAAAACATTTATTCGTAAACTTGAAAAATTTTGAACCCATGTTGAAAACTTGGGTTTCATCAGGCACCTTACAAGAAGAAGTCAGTAACAAGCTGGCGGAATGGTTCGAAGCAGGCCTTCAATCATGGGATATTTCACGTGATGCACCGTATTTTGGATTTGAAATTCCAGAAGAGGAAGGTAAATACTTTTATGTATGGATGGATGCTCCAGTGGGCTATTTAGCCTGTCTGAAATACCTGTGTGAACAAAATGGCGAAGATTTTGCACCTTGGATTGACCCTAATACTGAACATGAAATGTACCACTTTATTGGTAAAGATATTCTCTATTTTCATTCATTGTTTTGGCCAGCCATGCTGAAAGGCGCCAACATGAAGTTACCAAATGCTGTTTATGTTCATGGCTTTCTGACTGTCAATGGCACAAAAATGAGCAAATCAAGAGGCACATTTATCAAAGCCTCTACTTATTTGGCGCATCTCAATCCTGATTATTTACGCTATTATTTTGCAGCAAAGTTATCAGACGGATTGGTAGATATTGATTTGAATATGGAAGACTTTCGACAACGAGTCAATTCCGACTTGGTGGGTAAAGTAGTGAACATTGCTTCAAGATGTGCAGGATTTATTAAGAAAAAATTCGACTCAAGCCTATCCACAGAATTACATAATCCAGCACTGTATAATGAGTTCTTGAGTCATTCAAATGAAATTGCTCAGTTATTTGAGAACCGTAAGTACAATGCAGCCATCAGGCAAATCATGACATTGGCAGATAAAGCCAATCAATACATTGCTGATATGGCTCCTTGGGTAGCCATTAAAAATGACAGTAAACTTGAAGAAGTCCATCAAGTTTGTTCCACAGGCATCAACTTATTTCGCATACTGATGACATGGCTGGCCCCTGTGATCCCATTTACCGCCAGAAAAACAGAAGATTTTTTGCAAGTTGACTTGAACGATTGGTTCGCTATAGAGAAACCATTACTTGGTCATGCAATCAACAAATTTAAACCTCTAATCAGTCGCATCGAACCTGAAACGCTAGATAAAATCATTGAACAAAGTAAACAAGATTTACAAGCCGCATCGCAAACAACCGATTTAACAGAATCAAATGGTCAGCTTGAGAATGATCCCATCAGTGATGAAATTGATTTCAATACATTTGCCCAAACTGATTTAAGGGTGGTTAAAATTATCGATGCCCAACACGTTGAAAAAGCAGACAAATTACTGCAACTCACCTTAGATTTGGGGGGAGAAACTCGCAATGTTTTTGCTGGCATCAAATCGGCATACCAACCTGAAGACTTGATAGGAAAACACACAGTTATGGTGGCCAATTTGGCCCCCAGAAAAATGCGTTTTGGTGTTTCTGAAGGCATGGTACTGGCTGCTGGCCCTGGTGGCAAAGACCTCTTTATTCTTGAACCCAATACAGGCGCACAAGCAGGCATGCGAGTAAAGTAATGCTTTATTGTTAAGCCAAGATGACAAACATTTTCATCATATTCATCAGTGCTGCATTCGTAAACAACTTTGTGTTAGTTCGTTTTTTGGGGTTGTGTCCATTCATGGGCGTTTCAACGCAGTATAAATCTGCCTTAGGCATGAGTATTGCTACAGCATTTGTTTTGACCATGTCCTCTGTAGCGAGCTACCTGGTTAATAAATATTTATTACAGCCATTAGAGTTAGAATACCTGAAGACCTTGAGTTTTATTCTGGTTATTGCTGTCACCGTTCAAATCACTGAGATGGTTTTACATAAATCATCTCCGCTTTTGTATCAGGTTTTGGGGTTATTCTTGCCTTTGATCACCACCAACTGTGCGGTCTTAGGCGTCGCTCTACTTAATGTGCAACAACAAAACAGCTTACTAGAATCGGCTTTCTTTGGTTTCGGTGCAGCGTTTGGTTTTGGCTTGGTTCTGGTCTTGTTTTCGGCCGTCAGAGAGCGCCTAGAAATGGCCAATATCCCTGCGTCATTCCAAGGCCTGCCAATCGCACTTATCACTGCTGGTATCATGTCTCTTGCATTCATGGGCTTTTCTGGCATAACCCAATGAGTGACTTATTGAATCATTGGGCTTTGGCTTTGGGCGGTATGGTTGTATTAGCGGCATGTTTTGGTTTGTTGATTGTATGGGTCGCAAAAACTTTTAAAGTTGAAGGTAACCCAATTGTTGAACAAATCAATGCCATATTGCCACAAACCCAATGCGGGCAATGCAATTACCCTGGATGTAAACCCTATGCCCAGGCCATTGCAGACGGAGAAGCCATGATCAATCAATGCCCACCTGGTGGGCAAGAAGGCATTAAGAAATTGGCAGAACTATTAGACATAGAGGCCTTGGAATTAAACCCGGACAATGGCGCAGAAGAATCAGACCAAGTGGTTGAAATCATCGAAGCAGATTGTATTGGCTGTACCAAATGTATTCAGGTATGTCCTGTTGATGCCATTGTTGGTGCCGCTAAACAAATGCACACAGTTATTCTGGATGAATGCACTGGATGTGATCTATGCATACCGGCTTGTCCGGTGGATTGTATCATCACGATCCCTGCACCTTTACCTGAACAAATAAAACGCAAAAGCAAACCCCCTTTAATGAGCAGCATCAAAGAGGCACAAAACTTACCTGGATCAGTGTCATGAGTAGAAACACCTTCACAACTGATGGTTTTGGCACCAACACCCAACACTTATCTCATTTCCAAGGTGGGCTGGTTTTACGTCATCACAAAAAAATGTCGTGTGAGCCTTCCCTTCATCATGCTGGGATTCCAGAGGTGTTGATTGTTGCCATAAGAAACAACAGAGGCCATGTATCCTCACCAGTGGTCAAAGTGGGTGAAAAGGTGCTTAAAGGCCAACTTATGGCATCACCAAAACACCCTTTTGGCACAGCAGTCCATGCACCAACTTCAGGTAAAATCAAAGCCATAACAGACCTTCATACCGCCAAACCTGAAGCCGTCATTCAAACTTGTATCACCATCCAAACTGATGGCAAAGACCAATGGATAGAACAACCCAAAAATACAGAAAAACCTCAAACGCCCGAGCAAATTATTTTAAAGGTCAAAGCAGCAGGCATTACAGGTATGGGTGGCGCTGGATTTCCAACCCACATCAAGTATGAACTCAAGTCTGCTCTTACAGAACCTACATTAATCATCAACGGTGCTGAATGCGAACCTTATATTTCTTGCGATGAGCGTTTAATGGCTGACCAGCCAAATGAAATCATACTCGGAACTATGTGGTTATTAAAAGCGGCTATGAGCAAAACAGCGATCATTGCCATTGAAGATAATATAGGCGGCGTTAAGAAAAAGTTAGATGCTGAAATAAAGCAACTGAACTTACTTGAAAAAGGCATTCATATCTCAGTGGTTAAAGTACCCACCATATATCCGACTGGTGGTGAAAAACAATTGATTAAAGTCCTCACAGGGCTAGAAATACCCAGTGGCCAAAGTCCGCTTTCTTTGGGCCTGATCATGCAAAATGTGGCCACTGCCAAAGCAGTTTATGATGCCATTGAGCTACAAAAACCTTTGCTAGAACGGGTGGTAACAGTTACAGGTGATGTGGTTGGCGAACCCAGAAATTATATGGCATTGATTGGCACACCATTCAATTATTTACTGTCTTTAGCAAAATGTGATTTTGCTGCAGTAGATAAATTAATCATTGGCGGACCAATGATGGGCTATGCCATGCCCCATGATTACATCGGCATTGAAAAAACCACCAATTGTTTATTGGCTCTTCCAGCCGAGTCTACAAAACCAGAAATAGAATCCATGCCATGTATTAGATGTGGCGACTGTGTCAAAGTGTGCCCCCAAGAATTACTGCCACAACAACTTCTGTGGTACATCAATGGTAATGACCACACCAACGATCTTGAAAAATCTCGCGATCATCATGTTTTTGATTGTATTGAATGCGGCGCATGTTCTTGGGTCTGTCCAAGTCACATCAATTTAGTTGACTTTTATCGCTTTGCCAAATCAGAACTAACCTACCTAGATCATAAGAAAGCCAAAGCTCAGCTAGCACAGCAAAGACACGAAGATCGAGAAAATCGACTGGAAAGCATTAAGCTGGAACGCCAGGCCAAAAGACGCAGCAAAACCTCAAAATTAACCAATAAGAAAACTGCAAAGTCAGAAATTTCAGCGGTATTGGCACGCATCAAACAACAAGAAAACAATAAAAAAACCTGATGCCAAGAAACAACATGAACAAGCCTGAACCAACGAACTCTGATACGTTACTCAATACATCAAGTGCACCACACATACCTGCAAGAATCAGTGTACAAAAAGTGATGCTTTGGGTTTGTCTCACCTTGATACCAGCAACGCTGGCTCACTTGTACTATTTTGGCATAGGTATCATTTGGCAATTGTTACTGTCTGTAAGCAGTGCCTATCTGTTTGAATGGTGGTGTTTAAATTGGCGTAAACAGCCAATCAAACCTTATATCAGAGATCTCAGTGCTCTGGTAACAGCCTGGTTATTTGCTTTATGCATAGCCCCTATTGCTCCTTGGTATATCTCGATAGTTGGCATGTTTTTTGCTGTTGTAGTGGCCAAACATTTATTTGGAGGTTTGGGGCATAACATCTTTAATCCAGCCATGGTTGGATTTTGTGTTATTCTGGTTGCATTTCCCCAACCTTTATCTTTGTGGCTCCCTCCAGAAGGGTTATCTAGCATCTCATCATCTTTACAACAGTTGAACTGGTTAGAGGTTACAGAATGGATATTCACTGGTGTCATCAGTGAACAGATTGATGCTGTAACTGCAGCCACACCACTGTCAGCCATACAAACCGGATTACAACAAGGCTACAGTTTAAGTGAAGTAACCAGCAAAGCTATATTTGGTGATTTCGGCGGATTGGGCTGGGAGTGGATTGCTAATTGGATCTTCTTAGGAGGTCTGGTTTTACTATATAAACGCATCATCACCTGGCACATACCTGCGGCAGTGCTGATGACCACCATAGCTTTTTCAACACCTTTTTATTTATTCAATGCAGATGTGTTTATGTCACCTCAACAACATGTATTTTCAGGCGGCATCATGTTGGCAGCTTTTTTTATTGCCACCGATCCAACTTCAGGTTGTTCTTCTTTTCAAGGTAAACTCATATTTGGTGCTGGTGTTGCCGTATTGACAGTGTTGATTAGAAACTTTGGTGCTTTTCCAGACGGTGTGGCTTTCGCCATTTTGCTAATGAATATGTCTGCTCCATTGATTGATCGCATGACCATTCCTCAGCCTTATGGTAAAAAACGCCAACAACCATAAAACATGACTGAACAAGCAACTAACCAGACCCAAAACAAGCCTAACAGAACATGGCTATTACCATTGATCTTGGCATTTATGACACTGATCACCAGTGGTTTACTGATGTTCAGCCATGCTTTAACAGCTGATAAAATTGCTGCCATTCAGTTGAAAAACAAACTGGATTCTTTGCAGCGATTGATTCCTGATCATTTGATCGATAATAACTTAGTAGATGATGCCATTGACCTGTATGAACCAGTCTTATTGGGACATCGCCAAACAGAAAAGCTTTACTTGGGTAAAAAAAATGGCCTCATCACAGCCATGGCCATTCCTGTAACAGCACGAAATGGTTATTCAGGGGATATCAAATTATTGGTAGGCATCCAGGTTGGTGGCAACCAAAATGGTCTGATCACAGCTGTAGAAATCATCGCCCACAAAGAAACCCCGGGACTTGGCGATTTAATAGAAACCAAAAAAAGTGATTGGTTGTTACAATTTCCAGGCGCTTCTTTACAGCAACCAGCCGAAACCCTTTGGCAGGTTAAAAAAGACCAAGGTGAATTTGACCAAATTACCGCCGCAACCATCACACCTCGTGCTGTTGTCGCTGCCATAAAACAAGCCTTATTGTTCAATCGAGAATTTCAACCATGAATGAGTTTATCAAAACCCGCCTATTGGATAACAATGCAGCACTGGTTCAAATGTTGGGACTCTGTCCCTTACTTGCGGTTTCAAATACCGCCATCAATGCACTCGGAATGGGATTAGCAACCATAGCTGTGGTCGTGACCACTAATTTATTGGTTTCATTGATACGCCCCATCACCCACAAAGAAATAAGAATCCCTTTGTTTGTATTATTGATTGCCAGTACAGTGACCACTTTAGAAATGATGATGAATGCTTATTTTCATCAATTGTATTTAACCTTAGGAATATTCATACCATTGATAGTCACCAATTGTCTAATCATGGCCAGGGCTGAAGCTTTCGCTTCAAAAAATGCTTATTGGATATCGGTCAAAGATGGTTTTTTTGTTGGTTTAGGATTTGCTATGGTACTTTTCCTGATTGGTGTTATGAGAGAAATAATTGGCCAAGGAACCTTATTCTCACAAGCCCATTTGTTACTGGGAGAATGGGGACATCATATAGAATTAACTCTATTTTCTGACTACGCTGGCTTCCTGATAGCCATATTACCACCAGGTGCATTTTTCGCCTTAGCGGTTTTAGTCGCACTCAAGAATAAACGTGATCTTAAAATCACAAAAAAGAACCATGAGTGACCATAAGGATTATCATCTTTATATACTGTTGTGTGATCAGAAAACCCTTTACACAGGGATTGCTATTAACCCAGAGTTGCGTTTAAAACAACACCAACAAGGTCATCCCTACGGAGCAAAGTTTACCCGCCGATTTAAACAACTCAAAATCGTATACCGGGTTAAAGTGGGCAGTCGATCTGCTGCTCAATCACTTGAAATTAAATTGAAAAAAATAGACCGAAAAGACAAACAGGCCATTATTAAGAAACAACCTAATCTGATCGAATTGCAGTTGATTATATAACAATCAACCTTTGCTTATCCGCTTTCTTATTTTCGCCATAGGCGCTTCATCACTCAATGAAACTTCTCCATAGTGGTTCTTTTTTATTCCCAACGACTCTAGCAAGGATTGGTATTCCGGATAGGTGTTTTTGAGTACCTCCTGATGGTATATGGTTGTGAATACTTTGGTTTCACTGATTCTGTCCAATTCAATAAACAGCTGTTCTGCTGACCAACCCCTCCCAGATTCTAAACAGCATTCATGCAATCCAGCCAATGCCTGCGATAAGCTCATCCTTCCCGCTGTGGCTTGTTGCAGTGCAACATCAGATTGTAATGCAATCACTGCCCCTCCCCAGTACATTTGCATGATGTTCCTTCTGTTAGACTTTTTAAGCATGGGCGCATTCTTTTGCGATGCAGACTTCCGCCCCCTCTCAAAACCAGCTAATAACTTACTCCAGGCCGTTCCTTCATCCAATAGCCCAGAGCGCAACCGACTGATGTTTTGATGATAACTGGCAAATCCTTCAGACAACCAACGATCATTGGGCGTATAGGGTGTCAATAAATGACTGAATTCATGTGCAGCGGTCCAGTCAGAAAACAACTGCTCCTTAGATTTATTGGCATTGACCACAAATAATACACCTGCACCACCTGCTCGATTAACTTGACCCCATGGCACAGCACCACGTTGTCCATCTATCAGTATCACCAATACTTGTATATCTTTAAGTGGAAAACCATCAGTGACTTGTGCCACCGACCCTGCCATGGCTTTAACCCATTCCGCTATTAACTCGCCTTTTTGTTGATATGAACCATACATTATGGCTAACCTTAACTCAGCATCACCCAATCTAACAGTCTGCAATTCCATTGGCCCCAAGGCCACATAGCCGTCCGAATAACGAGGTGTAGGTTTCATTTGATAAACAGTTTCTTTTTCACTGCGACTGATCACTTCCCAAGGTGCCGATACCTGTGTTCTGTCACTGTGGTGTATCATAATTTTTGGCAAGCTTCGTTCATGATGATCACTCGTTTGCCAAAGTAAATGATCAATCTTAACCAATACATTATCAGGGTGTTGTTGTTTCAAACGCCTTGAACCGTTAATTTGTGTACCAACCGCATAACTGACACAACCCGATTCACCTTCTGGCAATTCAGCATAACCGCGTTTAAAACTAATGGCTTTCGACTGCCACTGCATATTTGAAGTCAATTCGATAATTTGATTTTCATTAGATTCTACATAGTCCGGAGCAAACATAAAACAATGTGTGATATGAAAGGTTTGATTACTTTCATCATAGCGAACGCTTATGTCCTTATCATCTGTAGCATGACTGATTGAAACGATACCAATCATTAGCCAAAGCCCCACAACCCATTGTTTAAATAAACGCATAAAAATTCCTTAAATCACATTACCCTAACCACGCTTTAGTCTGACTGTATTTTCGTCTATTAATTCAATTTATTGATCAATTTTAAATTTTTATTCAAACGGACATTTAAATGCCTTGAAATACCAAATATTAATGATCAGTTGTTGTCTAATTTCGTATACAGATAAACTGCATTGAGTTTTATTTTGCCCGGACTTATCTTGCCAAATGGCTTGTTCAACTTGATGAATAAAAGGGCCTTGAAGATACGATGAGATCAATTTAGATTTGGCTTTGGGTGTGTTAGTAAAATAGTCTATCAGAAAATCAGCCAATGCAGCTTTATGGTTAATTTCAGTGTATATTTCATCACCATCAACAAACATGTATTTAATTTTTGGGTGAACTAATTCCAGCATCATGCCATGGTCATGTGCATTATAAGCAATGAGAAATCGCTCACCCATGTTGGGTTTTGCTTTACTTGTTAACAGACTATGCGTGTTTTTTTGTGCACATGATGTGATTAATAACACCCATAACAACGTGATTAGTTTTCTACTGATCACGATATTCAAATATTTTAACCACTCGATTTACACCGCGGAGATGTCTGATACGCTCTACGACCGCATCGGCTTCTTCACGACTCACAATTCCCATCAAATAGACTTCTCGATTCGCGGTGGTTATTTGTACCCGAGTCGGGTCAAAACCATCTATATCAACCTTGAGTAATGAGGCCTTTGCTTTAGAACTGATGTAATTATCTTTACTTCGGCTTCCTATGTGCGAAATTTCGCTGACTAATTTCAGCTCATTAACCACATTAATCACCCCATCTTTAATTGCCGCTGAATCTTCAGCCTTGATTCGGTCAGAACCACTTTTAACTTCACCAATCAATAACACCACACCATTATAAGACTCAACCTTAACACGGCTGTCATCAACCAATGATTTGCGAATTTCATTTTTAACACTCGCGGTGATTAATTTATCATCCAAAACTTGTCCAGCTGGACGGCGATCATGAGCCACATTTACTCCTGTGACTATGGCGCCACCAATGAGTACCGGTGCACACGCTGATAACAAACCAAGCAGCACGGCTATGAAAGTAATTGATCTCAAAGTTTTAAATAATTTCATCTTGGTTTTCCTCATGGGTAATACTCGTTAATCATATTGTACGAATTAAAATTCATTATTCTTTGGATTTGACCCAGTTAAATAAAAAACATTCAATCAAATGCTGCAGGAATCCAATTTATTGTTGCATTGCTTAAGCCTGTATCAATGGTAATCACATCAAAACGACAAGCAACCAAGTCATAGACTTTATTTAGTTGTAAAAATTGTTTGGCTGCACTAATAATTCTCAGTTGTTTTTTACGAGTTACTGATTCAGCAGCACTGGCCCAATCTGGGCTGGTTCGAAATTTAACCTCAACAAAAACCCAGTCGTTTTTATCTCGCATAATCAAGTCTATTTCACCCGCTTTTGTTCGATAGTTACGACAAACCAGTTTTAAACCTTGTTGGCATAAATACTTACATGCCAATCTTTCGGCTTGATCACCTAAACTTTTAGCTGTATAGGCTGACTTTATTGTGGCAAAGCAACTATGGATCCATTGTTGTATTGTGCCCATAACAATCCCCTGTTAAATTGACCATCGTTCCCTAAACTGATTTGTCCAGAAAGTCCATCAATCAAGCCAGTATTAACTCGACTCATCCACTCAAGTCGTCCAATCAAATCATAGGCATCATAACCCAAAGCAAATAACCTTTTATTTCCCCCAATACGATTTAAATCGAATGGCAAAACCTCGAATAAATCACTGCTTTGCAGTTCAATGGGGCTTAGAGAAAATCTTAACCCTTGTAAATCTCGATTATGCTGTTCATTATTTAACCCATCAAACACATGAGACGTGGCGTAAACTGGCACAGAAGCTGCATGATGAAATTTCAATTGTGGTACCATCAAACGAGCAAAGTCTGGTCGAGCTGCCAAAAATATGGCATCAATGTCAGATCTGACCACTTCGTCAGCAGATAAATTAATTTTTAAAAAACTTTGTAAATTCTTGGCACGCAATTGGCTCTCAACCAAACCTAAGGTTTGTCTTAATTGTGATGAATAATCATTCTGTGCACTTTGAAAATAAGTGTTGTTAATCACTTGTCCACCTAGATCAACCAACCTTTGAGCAAAAGCTGTGGTCATGCGCTCACCCCACGGTTCATTAGGAGCCAGGATCAACACACGTTTTCTTTCGTCGTTGATCATTTGTTCAGCGACTTGCTGTGCTTCACCCTCAGGTGATAAGGTAAACTGAAAGTGCCTATTACTTGAGGATTGGTTTAATAAAACCACAGGAATGGTTGGGGCCGGCATTTGTTCAACCGCCGAAATTGAGGCTTTATCCAAAGGGCCAATGATTAAATCAACCTGACTCTCTTGTGCTGAATACCATGATGAAGATAAGTTTTCTCCCTGGCTACCTGTGTCATAAAAGATTAATTCATTCTGGTTTTCAGTATCAGCCATAAAAGCTGTCAACATGCCTTTTTGTACAGCCTTGGCAACGCTTGCAAAACGACCTGAGAAAGGCAATAAAACAGCCACTTTTTGATGATTATTAACTTGATTAAGGTCTAAAAAGTAACTGGCAGCTGGATGGTTAGGCCATTGTAACAGCCAATTATTTCCAGACACCCCATCTGCTCCAAAATTAACATAAGCTGCTTCTAACCACCCCAAAGTGAGCTCACTGTAAACAGGGTCTCCAATAGCAAATATCAATGTTTCTTCATTTACATTAATTAAACTTTTAACAATTTGGTCATTCAAGTCTTTTAATTCTAAGCCATCATTGGTAAACCCTTGTAACTGAACCAAAGCTTCAGTGGCTTTGATGTATTGTTTCAATGCCACCTGACACACTGCCTGTAGCTCCCAATACCTTTTTTGCCATTGGTCAGACAATAACACTGGATCCATACCTTGCGTCAAACCATCGGCAGCTTTACACTCTTGGTTAGCCATAGCCATTTCAGCTTCTATTATATTTACTTCAGCACTTCTTAATTCAGATTGACTTAATAACTGCCATACTTGAGTGACTTCACCCAGTTGCAACCAAGTATCTAGTAGAGCCACATACACTTCTACATCGTTTGGGTTTTTTAGCCATGCTTTGTTCAACCAGTCAGTGGCAGCGAAATAATTTTTTTGTTGGTATAAATCAATACCATTCAGCTTATTCATCTCATCACCAGGCTTTACATTGGGCCCAGTAATACCACCGCCACAGGCCACTAACAGCCAGCTAGAGGTAACTAAAGTTGAAATCAATAAGAATTTTTTAATAATAGTTTTCATAGTTAGGATTTTAACCCAGAAAGCATTAAAATACTGTTCGATGATTGATTCTTCTGACAAACCAGCTGGAATTTTATACGTAGTAGCCACCCCTATAGGGAACCTCGACGACATAACAATTCGCGCCATTGAAGTACTGAGAAGTTGTGACTTAGTTGCTTGTGAAGACACCAGGCACAGCCAAAGGTTGTTTCAAGCTCACAGTATTAACAGTAAAACCAAAGCGCTACATCAACATAATGAAAACCACGATTCTGAGAAAATAGTTTCACAAATCAAGAATGGTTTGAATGTTGCCTTGATATCCGATGCGGGCACTCCACTGATCAGTGACCCAGGCTTCCCTTTACTTAAACTGGCCCACCAACATGACATTCAAGTGATACCCATACCCGGCCCTTCTGCTTTAATCACCTTGCTATCAGTTGCTGCATTGAATACCAGTCCATTTGTATTTCATGGGTTTTTACCACCCAAATCAAAACAACGCTTACATGCTTACCAAAGCTGGTCACCGCTTGATTCCACCCATGTCTTTTATGAATCATCTCATCGCATACTTGACTCAATCAAGCAACTAACTGAAGTATTTGGTGGTGAAACAGAAATTGCTATGGGCAGGGAATTAACCAAAAGATTTGAACAGGTCTTTCGAGGTTCGGCAGCTGATTTATTGACATTATTAACCAACAACCCTAAAAATCAAAAAGGAGAGTTTGTGATTGCCATTCAAGGCATGAAAAACACGGTTCATAGTCAACTGACCAACGAACAAACTGCTTTAGCCAATACCTTAAATCAACACTTACCACCTAAGCTAGCAGCTAAAATTGTCGCCGAACACTACAACATCAATAAAAAACAAGTGTATGAATTTATTTTGACCCAAGCAACCACTTAACAACCCTATACTCCCATCTGGGCCTGTGCTTAAATAGAAAACGCAATAATCCTGTTCGCTTCCAAGCTTTGATTTTTTGATTGTCCTGAATTGATTGTCCCTTTAGGTGTATGACCTCTATACTTGAGTCATAAATAATCGCATGACTTTGTACTTGTAACCTGGCAAACAAATCCAAGTCCTCAAAATGTAACGGATACCCCTCATCAAAACCGTTCATCAAATCAAAAGTTTCCCGCTTAACCAGTACACAAGCGCCATTAACGGCTTCCACTGATTGAATTGTCTCAAACGCACCAGAATCATTGATATTAATTCCTTTGAATACTCGCCATTTACTGAAACCTGTCAAGTGCCAAACTATTCGCCAAAAAGTGGGTAGCCTTCTTCTTGATGCCGCCTGCAAACTACCGTCTTCATTCAACACCCTACAGCCTATTAGGGCAGCATATTTGTTTGCTGCCAATGCAGTTGACAATTGTGTTAACTGTTCTCCATTGATAAAACAATCAGGATTAATAAACGCAATCTGTGTTGCTTGCCCTAACTTTGCCCCTTGGTTACAAGCCTTTGCATAACCAACATTGCTGGAGTTTTTAATCAATTCAGTGGTCAGATCTGAATTTTCAACACCCATCAAAGAATCATCACTTGAGTGGTTATCAATGACAAAAACATTGAAATCATTCTCAGAATCGTCCATAAAGTAGTTCAGACATTTTTCCAGCCCTTCGCCTGAATTATAGTTAACAATAACTATATCTAACCCTGGAACATCTGATTTCAATTTTTATTTCCCTTGGCAAAAAGCCCATAATTTAGGCCAAACTTCCATTGCCTCAACCACCTCTGTCAAATCATGTCTGGCCTTAGCCACACAAGCATCTACATCCATACTTTCATCCCAATCTGTCAGAACAGGTGCTTGTCCAGATTTAACTGCTTTACCATTGGCTTGAATAATCTCACGTATGTCAGCTTGCCAGTAAATAGGGGCATCTGGCACTTCATCTAAAATTTCTTGTAACGATAAAACCAAATTTGAGCGTGTTTTCGTCATATATTCATTCAAACGATTGGCTAGATCTTGATCAGAACTCGTTCTTAAATCATCAATCGAAGCTTGAATGCTTTTAAAGCGGACATCAACATCATTTGTGTATATCTTCCCAATAATTGAGAATACGTAATCAGCGACGAAATTATTGAAATTGGGTCTTCTGGCAACGTGATTAAAACTACTTCGATCTCTTTTACTGGTTTGAATGTGTCCCATCATAAAAGGAAAATGTAAAGACACTTGATCTGGGTAACAGCCTTTCATCATACAATTAAAAAAATGATCTTCATTTTTATTAACTGGCATCACAAATGGGGTAAAAGTACTGTTATCAATAGTGGATGCCGCAAAATTTGAACAAGCCAGCGCTTGATAATTTGGTGAGTAATGCAGTAAGTGGGATGCCTCAATGTTATCTAAATAAGTTTCTCTGTCTTGCCAAAACGATTCACGTTGTTTACCTTTTAGCAAATAAAGCCAATAATTACTTTCTGCTCGTGGACTACCCCAAGTACCATTACCCGTGGACTTAATCACTGACCTACCTTTTATTCGACCTAGGTCCATCAAGCGCCAACCATATAATGACGAATTCCTCTCTTTGTCCTGACGCAACCAATTTCCAAAATAGTTTCCACAGGCATCCATCATATTTTTTAATACTGGTTCATTGACCTGCTCACTTTTCTCCTTAATGTCTCTCACAGACAAACCAAACCCTACATCTAAAGCTTTTTGTTCAGATAGATTTACTTCTTGTAAGTTATAGTTACTGGCCTTCCTTGGTTGGATTAAATAATCATCATCATAAAAGAAAAATTTCTTTCCAGCCAAAGCCAATAAAGCCAAATTCCAAACCCGACCTCCGGTAAAACCCTCACGTTCAGCTAATAACCAATCAATTTGTTTAACATCATCAACAAACTGTTCTTTTAACATGCCTATGAACTGTTGCTGCCATGACCTGCCATGATATTTCACATTTATATGCGCGCTTTGGCAAATTTTTTGATTGGCTTCTTGAGATTTGATATCAGCAGAATCATCAAAAACCAACACATTATCGTCACCGCCATGTATTTGAATATAATTCTCATAAGACTCTAACAGTCGCTGTAAATGATCAGGTCTTTGACATGTTCGGATGACCATTCCCGCTTGAGGGACTAGCCTGTCTTCAGAATACGTGGTTTTAATTTTATCTAACCACTGCTTTTCACTGATCATCAAACATTTGTTTTTTAAAAACCCCAAAACTTTTTCAATCGCTTCAGTTTGACCTTTGAGTTCGACTATATTGGCCTCAATGTTTTGGATGTGTTCATGTGTTGGTTTAAAGTGTTGGGTTATACCCATCGCCTGTAAAACCTGCATGGTCATGATATGATTCTGTCCTGTTTCATGTTCCATAAACACCAATTCCTCTTTTGATAACTGTTGGACAGTACCAGCTACAGATGCAAATAGTGTTGAGTCTAGAGGTTTAGCTTTACTGATTTGATGTTCGCCAAAATTGAATTCAAATTCCATGGTTATTCCTTTCCAAACCATTTGATACATCTACCAATAATGGGATGTTTTCTCCAGGCTTGTTGTTGTGCAATTAATTTTTCACAGTCTTTTTCAGCTTTTATATGCGCGCGAATTACCGCGTTATAATGACCATATATTTGTTCTGCTTGTTCCGTGAAACAATAGTAGTCTTTCATTGTTTTGGGTTCTATAAAACCATCACTGGCCGCCACTATAAAATACATTGGATTAAACATGGGTCGATTAACAACACGTTTCTTTTGGTCCATAAAGTCGAACTGTAAATGTTCAAAAGTTTGATCAGTGCTTTCATCCAAACGCCAAATTGATGAGTTAAACATCAATTTCTGACCATACCAATGACTGTTTTTAAATGAATTTTTCAGCATGTCATCAAATTCATGCTGGTATAATTCTTTGCAATGAAATTCATTGTTAAAACCTGTTTTATCTGAGTATTCTTTTTTATCAGGCGTTGAGATCAATAACACACCATCGGGTTTCAACACACGCTTAAATTCATGCATCAACTCATCTTGTTCAAGCAAATGTTCTAATGTTTCAAATGACACCACCAAATCAAAACTGTTGTCGATAAAATCCATGTTTAATGCATCTGATTTGATATATCTCAAATTGGGATGTTGATAATGTTTATTGGCATGCTGTATAGCAGATTCTGAAATATCCACGCCTACTACAGACTCTGCTTTTTGAGCCAACAGATGGCTACCATACCCTTCTCCGCAAGCTGCATCCAAAACTTTTTTATTGGCCGCAAAATCCAAAGCCATGGTATATCGATGAAAATGTTCATACCATATTTCCCTTTCGCAATCTGGCAAAAAACGCTCACCTGTAAATAACAAGTCTGATTCAGACATGATACACTCAGTTAAAAAGTGGTTATTTTATCAATGATTGAATGTCTTAACTCAGATAATGGATCATTTTCAATAAATTTTTGAATGTACTCATGATATTGAGGGTGCTTTTGCAACAGTCTGTTCATTGTATTCTCATCAGGTTGTAACTTTTTTTCTTTGAACGATTGATTCCCAATATGCGCAACATAACAGTTATCGACCAATACATTTCTTAAACCATTGGCACTGACCCTTAAAGAGTAATCATTTTCCTCACCATAACCCCACCCAAAAGTCGATTCATCAAAATAGCCAACTTGTTTTTTGGCTTGTGAACTGATCAACATACAAAACCCAACTGCAGTAGGTAATTCAGGATAAACAGGATGGTGTTTTGAAACCAGTTCACCTGCTAGCCTGTTTAAGTTTTGTGGGATTGGATTCGGTTTTAATGTTTGCGGTAATGAGCATATTTCAGCATTATTAGACCAAGGTGTAGCCGTTCCGAGTCGTTCAACTGCACCAATCATTTGTTCAAACCGTTGTAACCAGTTTGGTGTTACCAATGTATCTGAATTCAATAATATGGTGTGATTTTTAGTCTGCTTTAATCCTATATTTGCCGTTTTAACAAAACCTAAATTATTCTCATTATTGATCACATCCCAAGACTCAGGCAGTTGGTCAAATAAGTTCATTATTCGTTGATCGGTTGATGCATCATTGATCAAGAGCACGTGATCACTGTGGTTATATTTTAACAATTCATGCACCGCGCTTTGAGTGACCTCATATGCGTTATAAATTGGCATGACAATTTGGATTTTCAAATCAGCTCCATTCAGACTCAATCTGACAAGAGCCCAATTCTCGTGTTTGACCAGTCACCCTTAGTTGAACCTCAAAAGTATCGATCATTTGAATATTTTCAGGAGTCATCGTATGAAATCTGAATACATATAAACCTGGCAATAATTTTAAATTCGGCATGGTTAATTCATAAACCACATAACCTTCGCCATCGATAAATGGCTTTGCTTGATGAAGTTCAGAATATGTCCCATAAATCGGTACTCCAGCTTGAGTCACTATTCCTATGCTGATACCTGGCATTTGCTCATCAGGTGTATATACATTAACGGTTAATTTAAGATCTACTCCAAATGGAACTTGGTTAGTCTGAGTATTGTTATAAAATATTTGTGCATCATGTATGTGGTAGGTCGATTTATTGACAGTTTCGCCTGATGGAAGCGAAATACCGTCAACCATTGATTCTTGATAGGCTTGAGTCACATCAAATACATCACCATATTGTTTGATTTCGCCATTTTCTAACCACATGGCATGACTGCATAATTTTTGTACGTGATAAATGCTGTGAGAAACCAATAACAAAGTTCCCCCTTCTTTGATGTATCCATCAATCCAATTTAAACACTTTAGTTGAAAACTTTCATCACCAACAGCCAATACTTCATCGGTTATGAGTAACTCTGGCTTTATTTGAGTAATAACCGAAAAACCTAAACGCACAACCATTCCTGAGGAATAATTTTTTACAGGTTCATTGATATAGTCTCCTATATCTGCAAACTCAATCATATGTTTGATTTTATCTTTGGCTTCACTACCAGATAAACCAAACATAGCTGCTGACATCTTTAAATTTTCAATACCTGTATACTCTGGATCAAAACCAGAGCCAAGCTCTAATAAAGCACCTATTTGCCCATTGATATGGAAATGCCCAGATGTAGCTTGAATCACTCCAGATAATATTTTTAACAATGTACTTTTTCCAGCACCATTTTTACCGATAATTGCTAAAGAATCACCTTTAATCACTTTGAAATTAATATTTTTTAAAATCTGTTTGCCATTAGCATCATTGCGATTAAACAGGATATTCAGCATCCCTTTTACACGCTGTTTGTTATTCGCTACTAAAGGATAAGACTTATTGATGTTATCTGCAGTAATTAAAAGCATCACACAAAATCGTCAAATCTGGGTGCCAGTTTTTTAAAAAAACGTTCACCTATCATTAAAAGTACAATAAAAGATATACTGATAATAGCAATACCATTCCAATTCAGTGGATTTAAATCAAACACAACATCATGAATAAAAGTAAACACCGGCAACAAGGGATTGAGCATAAAATATGGTTTTGCATCTTCGGGAACAAATGTCCAAGAATAAATTATGGGAGTACAAAA
>CALDFB010000154.1 GCA_937942365.1 uncultured Marinicella sp.
TTATTTTTTAGAAAACCCCAATAAAATCATCACTTATGATGAGTTAATGGACCAAGTTTGGAAAAGGATAGTCACTGAGAATGCGGTGATACAAGTCATCAGTCAAATCCGCCTGACTTATAAAAACGTCAACCCTCAAACGGAGATCATAAAAACACTTCGCGGCAAAGGCTTTCAACTCAATCCCGACATTAAAATCATCCATAAAAAATCATCTGAACAAAGAACACACAGGAATTGGGCAGCTCTATTTTCAGTCATTGCTATATGTTTTTTAGTCTTTATTTACTGGAATAGCAAGACAGCTGAGAATGAGAACGCCAACAAGCGCCTGTTAATTTTAATGAGCACAGATCATGAAAAACAAGAAGACGACTATACTTTGGCTACAGACACTCTTTTAAACCAACTATTACATCTGTCAGATAACAACAATGTAATTAATCTAGAAAAATACAACTCAGCTAAAGAAAAGCACCAAACTGCTCAACGACTATGGGGCATCAATCCCAAATTAAATTTGGTGACCGTCTCTCTTAATAAGGAAAATGACCAATATGTCACGTCAGTTGAAATGATCAAAGGCCGAACTGGCACTTCAAAAAAATCATTTGTGTCTAACAAACTGACCAATGCCATCTTAGAAACAGCTCAATGGATCAGTCATGAAAATACATTACAACCTATAAATGACAATTTAGATTCATTGCTCCCACAAAATGAATACTTAATGGAAACCTATATGAGAGGACTTGCAAAAGCAAAAACTGGCAACCACTCACAAGCCATCAGTTTCTTCAACTTATGTTTGAATGAGAAAAGTGACTTTCATTTAGCCAGGTTAGAACTGGCCAAGTCATTCAGTAAAAAGGGCGAATTCGAATCCAGTCAGGTTGAACTTGAGACATTGAAATCATTGAATAATAATGGGCAACTGATGTTGGCCGTTGATATCGAACAAGCTTCTTTAGCACTTCGTAGAGGAGATAATAAGAGAGGTTTGGCTTTGTACAATAAAATCGTTATGGACAAGCCTGTTGAACCTAGGTATTACCTTATTCATATGAACAATATGATTGCTCATTACTTGGTCTCCGATTATGACTATGCCTTAAATGGGTTACTGAAATTAGATCAAGTGATGGATGCCAAAGTTTATCCATCTTATTCTGCTGTTACACAATACAATATTGGACGTATTTATATGGAGCAACAGCAAATAACTTTAGCCCAATCGTATTACCATGAAAGCATAAAAATTTTTGAACAGCTCAATGACCTACAGAGGACAGGAATTGCATACAGTGAATTAAGCTTTTTCTATAAATCGATTGGACAATATGACCTAGCAAACAATGCTTCTGATCAAGCATTTCAAATTGCCAAAACACAAAACAATGCGAGATCAATATTATGGGCTTATGATTCATTGATTGATTTAAAGATTGCCCAGGGCCTTTTTGATGAAGCCGCCGAGTTAAATCAATTATTAAGTGATGGTGCAATCGAATCAGGTTCAACCTACTTGCAGATGAGAGCTGCGCAATGGGCAGGAATGATTGCTTTGCAACTCAATCAATTAGAAAGAGCTAAAATCCACATCAACCACATGGTTGTACTTACTGAAGAACTTGAAGTAAAATCCGGGATAATTGGTAACCAAGCTATGCAATTAGATTTGGCTATCAAATCCGATCATTTTAAGGAAGCTGGACGAATTATAAATACACTTGAAAAATTAGACAGCAACGCTCTGATTCAAAGCTATTTCACTGACTTAAAAACAGAATTCTTAGCTAAAACCTCAGGCCCAGAATCTGTATTAGCTTATTTATTAGCTCGTAAAAATACAGTCGCAAAACAAAACAACCCTTCCTTGCAAGAAAAGATAGAAATCATGATAGCAGAACAACATCTGTTATCTGATCCGAAAAAAACCATTGAGTTACTTCATGGATTAAAAGTAGATGATAACAATGCGCACCCTTATCATTGGATATTGGCAAGAGCATATAACCAACAAGGACAACTAGAAAATGCCTTGGCCCAACTCAATAAGGCTAAACTTGTGTACAATCAACGTTGGACGATCGAAATGGAACAACTGTATAATCAATTGATAAGTCATACTCATTGAGATGAATTGGCCATTCATGCTCACTAATAATCAATGAAGCGTCCTTCATGATCTATTTATATCAATACACATACAAAAAACACACCCCATAGAAAACGCTTTAACATCATCGGAATAACCTTGGAATGATACGATTTTATTTCTGCAGTAAAACGATAACCCACACCATGAATGTTCTCAATGATCTTACATGATTTCTGAGTTTTTAAACAGTTACGCAAACGTGCAACCAATTGATAAAGCGTATCTTCTGTAACAAAACGGCCAGGCCATAAATGATCATGAATATCTTGTCTACTAACAACCCGACCTTCAGATTCTATAAATAACATCAACAATGAATACAACTTAGGCGTTAAATCTATAGATTGATTTCGAAATGAAATGAAACGAGCTTCTGTATCTAAGACATAACGATCAAATTTAAATTTCATGACACGCTCCTTTGGTTTTTAAATTTTAATGAACAACCTAAATAACATTTCTTTATATTCAGGCTCAGAATAATCGAATGACTAATTTATTGGCAGGGGTAATTTTTTACATGAAAAAAATTAGAAATTTATCTTAAAAAACCTGAAATTCTTCTGAAAAAAGTCTGAATTCTATGTTTTTTGCTTAAATCTTTTGTGGTGCATTAAAATACAGTTAATTTTTTGTAAAATCCACAATCAATACATTAATCTTCATCATTGAGGAAATCGAAGCTCAGAAAAAACACAAAGGCAGAAAATGCAGGCAAACATTTAAATACTTCTGACTTGTGATATTTTTCTTTAAATCTGTTCTAATGAGTTATCACTTTATTAAAGGAAGGTCAGTAATGAAATTTATCTTATCCATTTTAATATTATTCTCATCATTTGCATGGGCACAAAATGACCCGGCATTCAATGCTCAATATCAAGTTACTTTTGAGGCAGATTGGAGTGCCAGCACCCATCCAGATAATTTTCCTTCAGACCCACATTTCTCGGGATTAATTGGAGCGACACATCACAGCGAAACTCATTTATGGCAAATGGGTGAAATCGCCACTCCAGGTATTGTTTTGATGGCGGAAACTGGAAGCAAGTCCATTCTTAACAACGAGATCAATACTTTAATCAATAACAACTTGGCTCAAAGCCTGCTTTCTGGAGGCGGTATTGGCGACTCCCCAGGCACGGTAAGTTTAAACTTTGAACTGTCACAGGCATATCCTTTGGTCAGTTTAGTGTCTATGATTGCCCCCAGTCCTGATTGGTTTGTTGGTGTGGATTCACTGAATATGCGCCAAAATAATCAATGGCGTGAACAATTCAGCATTGAATTGAAAGCGTATGATGCTGGCAGTGACAGTGGCACCAATTACACATCAGCCGACGCCTCAACTAATCCACCTGATCCCATCACTGAAATAATTTCATCACCATTCAATGATAATCAGATCTTAGGGCGATTTGTTTTTGAGCTACTTACTACAGATGGCAACTTCCCTTTAGAAGGCAAACACAGTGGTTTATATTTTAACCCCGAAAATTCAGGCGACGGTATTAACCTAACGATTTCAAAACAAGGGGATCGGCATTTCGCAACTGCGACATGGTATACCTACAGAAATGGAGCACAAATGTGGTTGGTTGGCAGCGCTGATTTCGAAGTGGGTGATGACAGCATAACCATGGACATCATTCGCACTGATGGCGCCAGTTTTGGTGATGATTTTAACGCCGATGATGTAGAACGAATTGTTTGGGGTAATGCCACCATCAGCATACCCAGTTGCGACCATCTAAATATGTCTTTTACCAGCACTGAAAATCCAGTTGAATCAGGGTCTCTGGCATACCAACGTTTGGCTAATATAGAAGGTCTGGGATGTGTTTAATCAATCTCTTGTTGATTCCAAGTTATTACGAAAGATCAAATCTCGGTACCATAATCCAGGTGGAAACTCACCTAAAGCGCCTTGATAGATCCAGTCGTAGATTATACCTTGGTCTTCAAGTGTCATGGTGGCACCAGTTGCTGGCATTCGCACCCCAAAAAGGGGCGTTTGACAATTAATCTTCTGCATTAAATAACTTAATTCTGGAAACTCAGGCTCAACGAATGGGGAGCCGGTCTGTTGGCTCGCTGACCCCAGAAGTCCCAGTAATGGAGGACCATTATTGGTACTCAAATTTAACACACCGCTAGAACCATCATGACAACTTGAACAGCTGTAGTGATTAAAAATAGGCATTATATCGGTATTAAAGTCCATATCGTAATTAACTGGCATTCCTGACAAATCATCACAATCTTCACCTGCGGTGAGACCAAACCTGTATGGCCAAGTTGCATCAACAGTTACACTGACCAATAATAACATGGTTAATATTTGGATTTTATTTTTCAAAGACATAATAGTTAACTTATAAAACCTAGATTGTTCGAATTAAAATTCGAAAGATTGGGAAAAATGGCTTCAAGGTGCGTACTTTCTGCCCCCATCCATTGGGCAAGGGTTGCCATCATTTGCTCGACACTGGTCGTAGGAATATAACGCCCGCCATCATAGCTCCAGTCCATTTGCGCGTTATTATCTGCATTCAATTCCATTGAAGGATAGCGCCCGTAAATCTTTCCTCCATTAACCGCGCCACCCATAGCAAAATGAACACCACCCCAACCATGATCTGTACCCGTGCCATTAGGTGATAATTTTCTACCAAATTCACTGCTTGAAAATAAAGTGACTTCATTTTCCGCGCCTATTTCTTTCATGGCTTCAGAAAAATACCCAGTTGCTTGACTGATGCTTGCCATTAACCTGAAAAAACGATCTTTAGCCATTTGTGTCGAGTGGGTATCAAAATCAGGCAGACTAACAAAATAAACCTGCCTTTTTGCGTTGATACCCGCATCAGGGTTGCGGCTGAGCTTAATCAATCGTGCCACCATTTGTAATTGATTAAATACTCGATTTTCATAGTCTGTGCCATCAACTGTAACCGTTGCAGTTGGGTATCTATTATTGATCGGATCCCATACTCCAGAGGTCTGATAAGGTACGTTAATTCGCCCCCAACCATCACCATCAGCAGTCGAGCCTGCTCCTTGTTCAAGTAGATCATTAAACACATTTGAAAAATCACGAGCTTGATTAAAGGATTTTTTGTATTCTTGGGCCAAAATAGATTTATAGTTCTCGTTGTATACAGCATTCAGCGCTAAGCTCTTAGGAAATGAACCATCAAAATAACGCAATGGTATGGCACCACCAGCTTGAATCGCATAAGGACTTATTGGTGCTAAAGTATCCCTGACCTGACCAGTTTGAAACAAAGTATTGCCATAAATTGAAATACAAGGTGGAAAAACTGAATTATCAGAACCATTTTCTAATATTTCTCCGATTAAGCTCCCCCCCCAACCAAACTGTCTTGAGTATTCTCCACCCGTGTCCCACATTTTCCTTTGATCAGAATGAGATCCAACACCTCGAGGTGCTTGCTTTAAATCATTTAAAAATTCATTTTTTGATATCGGCTCTACCAATGAACCCACATTAGCCAAAAAAGCCAAGTCTCCATTATTATATAAAGACTGAATACCTGGTGTTGGTACAGATCCGTTGTTATGTAAGCGATCACCAAACTCTGGATTCAAACCATAGTTTCCGTCAGTGATGTCTAAGCCACTGGTGCCAGCTGATGAAGAAGTAATCGCCAATAAATCGTTAAAATCATATGCCACACCCGAACCATTGGTGTATAAACCACCTCTTGAGTCAAGGTAGGTATCATAATGAGATCCTCCACCTATGGAATCTCTGGGCATCAACATACTGAATGAGTCACAACCACCATTCAATTCTAGACAAACAATGGCTTTATAATCATTAAACTGCCCTTGCTGTGCAGCTATGGCGTGACTTAATATACCCATTTGAGGAAACACACTGGCAGCACCACCCGCGGCTAAAGTAACACCCATTTTTTTCAGAAAATCTCGTCTTTTTTTATCATTCATATGCATGATCAATTCTCCTATTTATAATTGCACTGCAAATTCTGGTGATGCCAAAATCACTTGAATAATCGTTAATGCAATTAACCGCTTATCATAGCCATTCATAGGGCCTTCGATTTCTGTTTTAAATATACCTTTCATTCCAGTAGCTGGGGTAAAAGTACCGGACATGTTTCCATAGAGCAGTCTCAAGTTTAATGCTTCAACCAAGGCCTCAAAATCATCGGGTAAAGACTCTAAAACCTCAGTTGGGATATAAGCCGAATTCAATGGCGGGTAAAATCCAAACGCACTACCGTCCGTACCACCAGCACAGTTTGAGTTTCTAAAGGGCGGGTTACTTGTTTGTAAACTACCGTAACCATTACATATATTTATATGCATGGTATTTTGACCTGAAATAACTGTGTTATCGTTAATGACTTGAAATTCAGGTGCATACAAGCCTTTATTGGTTATCAGTCCAGGTTTTTGGTAGTCGGGTGAAAAAAAGTTAAACACCGATGGAGCACTCAATGGTCGTTGACCAAATGCTTCAATAGTTTCTGGTCGTCTAATTGGACCCCAATCCAACTGTTTAGGGTCCGAAGTAACAGTTTCTAACCCTCTATAAGCTGCTGTGACTTTCAACATGGGCTCCCTTAATTTGCCATAGTGTTCATCTTTTTTGAAACGCTCTCCCCTGGCCTCATAGTCATTCAATACAGCCTTTATCACAGCACCCAAATCTCCTCGCACGCCTGACCCATTGTCAACAAAAACTTCTGCAACCCGCTGAATGTACCTTGGGCTTGGGTTCGATGTAACAAACTTTTGGATCAGCTGCCTTGCAATCATAGGTGGTACATTGGTATTGTAAAACAAAGCGTCCAACGCCTGATCTAGTTCTGAATCACAATAATCCACACACATTTGCATTCTTTGCAATTGACCTTCTGTCGGCTCTGGAATATTGTTTAAGGCGCTACAATCCTCTGAGGACATAGGTAATGTTCCTCCTTGACCGTCTGGTAAGTGGCCGATAATACGTTTATCATCGTAAGGTTCGTTAAGATAGGGAGGGGTCTGCGGACGCATTGGGTTTGGGTTGCCATCATTTCCCCAACCTGTATCGTGGTAACGAGGGTAGCATATTAACGGGCGGTAAATGTCAGGGTGGTATAAACCATTATACTCGCTGTTAGCCGCCGGAAAAGGAAATCCAAAAAAGAAGCTGCCAAAATTACAATGTGGCCCCTCACAAATCCTGCCAACACCTGGCTTACAATCTGGCCCAGCTATTGTAAGTGAAACATTGCCATTTGATATCACGTCTGGCCCACTACACTGAAAACTATATCCAGTCATTACCCTGGCTAAATTAGTGACGATGTTTTGATCATAAATTTCGATGGGCTGGATTCCTGCGGCATTCAAATCACCATCTTTTAAGCTGAAATCCATGTGTCGCTCAAATACACCAACAGAAAACAGTTGCATCACTTCACGGGCAAAATTTTCATCTGGCAGTATATACGAGTTGGTTATCGGGTTAACCAATTCTTTTTTCCGGTTTTTCATATTGGTTAAGTAAAAGGCCATCGAAGGACTTA
>CALDFB010000155.1 GCA_937942365.1 uncultured Marinicella sp.
GTCATTAATCATTGAAGAAGTCTTAACCAAATTGTCGAAAAAAGGGGCCACAGATGCTGAGGTGGTTTATTCTTCGGGTTCAGGTGTATCTGTCAGTTGTCGTCAAGGCGAATTGGATACGATTGAAAATAATCAAGATCAGTCTCTGATAATTACGGCTTATAAAAACCAAGCCAAAGGATCGGCTTCGACTGCAGTTGTGGATCAAGCCAACATTGATTTAACGATTGAAAAAGCATTAACTATAGCCGGATTGACTGAAGCCGATGATGCAGCTGGTTTGGCAGATAAATCATTGTATTGTACAGATTTTAAAGACTTGGGAATCTATCAACTACAAACTCAAAATGCCGACGACTTAGTGGAAATGGCGCTGCAAGCCAATCAAGGGGCGGAGGATTTTGCACGGTCTAACGGCAAGGCACTTATTGTTGATGAGGCTAATGTGCAGATCGGTGAGGGCAGCAGTATCTACGCAAATAGCCAAGGGTTTTATGGTGAAAAAAAAAGCAGTAATGCTTCTGCCAGTGTTGTTGTTATTGCCGAGCAGGGTAGTTCAATGGAACGGGAATATTGGTGGGAAGCAGCACGAGACAGCACAAAACTTCCCAAGCTAGAAAGTATAGGTGAGTTGGCAGCCCAAAGAACCATGTCACGGTTAGGCTCTAGAAAAATCAAATCCACCAAAGCGCCAGTGTTATTTGATCCATCCATGGCCAAATCTTTACTCAGTCATTTGTTATCAGCCATCAGTGGCAGTGCCTTGTACCAAGAGGCCAGTTTTCTTAAAGATGATTTGCATAATAAAATATTACCTGATTGGTTTAATTTGGACGAAAACCCATTTTTGCAAGGTGGTTTTGCCAGTCGAAATTTTGACAGTAATGGTGTTCAAACACGTCAACGAAGTCTCATTGATGAAGGCGTTTTGATGGGTTTTTTATTGTCAGTTTATTCGGCTAAAAGATTGGGCTTGGAGACTACGGGTAATGCTGGTGGTGCGCATAATCTGTCAGTACGGTCTAATCAACAATTAGATTCAAATTTAATCAAAACCATGGGTAAAGGACTGTACGTGACTTCGTTGATGGGGCAGGGTGTGAATGCGGTAACTGGTGATTATTCTCGAGGTGCTTCTGGTTTTTGGGTGGATAATGGGGAAATCCAGTTTCCTGTCAGTGAACTGACCATAGCTGGTCAGTTAAAAGACATGTATCAATCTTTAGTCGCTGTGGGTTCAGATGTTGATCAGCGCAGTAAAATTTTTACTGGCTCTTGGTTATTGGAAGAAATGACCATAGCTGGTGATTAATCATGTCACTACCAAACTATATAAAATGAATGCTGAACTTGGTGCTGAATTTAGTTTTACTCCTTGGCACTTCGATGCCAACAGTGGCGAACTCAAATTAACTTATTCAGATTCAAAGTTTGGTGAATTTGAAGAGTTGTTCCAATTTCCTCAACCTGACGTGACGCGTTACCATCGGTTTCAGTCATCAATTGATGCAGCCATTGACTGCTTACATTGGATGGCGGGCGTCAGTTATTATAAAACAGCTTTAGCCAAGCGAATCTGTTTTGGCCAGAATATAACCAGGCCAAAGCCGAATCAGTTACAAGCACAATGGTTGAGCAAAACTTGGCAACATGGTTTGGCTGAGTTGGCATTTAATAATCAGCTACCTTGGCTAGCGCATATCAAGTTCGAAGCTGAACTCAGGCAAGAAGGAAAAGCAAGTAAAACCATTGCTTTATCACCTCAGTCGCTGGTTGCAATTGGTGGTGGAAAAGATTCTTTGGTCAGCATTGAAGCGATCAAGGCAATGGGTGAACAGGCCAGTTTATTTATGGTTGGCCAATCAAAATTTATTGAATCAGTAAGCAAAAAAACTGGTTTGCCCTTATTGCAAGTGGGCAGAAAAGTAGATTCTAAATTAAAGCTGGTGAACGATCAAGGAGCCTTCAACGGCCATGTACCAATTACTGCCATCAATGCTTGTGTAGCTGTGGTGGCTGCATTATTGTATGATTTTGACAGTGTGGTTTTTTCAAACGAGCGTTCAGCTGATGTTGGTAATGTGAAATTAGACAGTGGTCAATGGGTCAATCATCAATACTCTAAGTCATTGCCTTATGAATATATGTGGCAACAGGTTATATCTCAGTGCCTTGTGTCAGATTTACATTGTTTTTCGCTATTAAGACCATTTTCCGAATTGGCTATAGTGAAAAAATTTTCCAGTCACAACAATTATTTTCCTCATTTTTCCAGTTGCAACCGAAACTTTCATCTGTCTGGATCAAAAAATCAAACGCATCACTGGTGTGGTAGTTGCCCAAAATGTGCTTTTGTTTTTTTATGTTTGGCACCCTATCTCAGCAAAAAAGAATTATTGAGTATATTTAACAAAAACTTATTCTCAGATAAGGCATTGAACGGGTTGTTTGAGTCTTTATTAGGTATAACGGGACTCAAGCCATTTGAATGTGTGGGAGAACAACAAGAATGCCGCCTGGCCTTACAGTTATTGGAGGGTCATCCACAGTGGCAGGGTCAAAAGAATATTCAACATTGGTTAAAAGTACTTCCACATTTGGATGAAGTTCAGATAGATGAAATCATGCAGGCCAGCCAAGAACATTTGATCCCCTTAAAACGTAACTTTCAACTGGTTCTCTCAGATGCAACTTAACAAACTTCGTCAACTCAATGTGGCTGTATGGGGGTTTGGTGTGGAAGGAAGGGCCAGTTGTGAATATTTGAATTATCGTTGTCCAGATGTGAAGTTAACTGTGTTATGCCCCGACAACGAAGTTATTGAGGAAGTCAGCGCGGGTATGTACTCAGAATTGGTATTTAACCACCAAAATATTGATCATCATTTGCTGAGTCAATTTGATGTAGTGATTAAGTCTCCTGGTATCACGCCTTACCAAAATGCCGTTAAGAAGGCCAGTTGTGAATTCATCAGTTCAACAGCATTGTGGTTCAGTAATGAGCGAGAGAGTAATCCTGCTCAAATTATTGCTGTAACAGGTACTAAAGGAAAAAGTACCAGTTGTGCCATGCTAACTGAAGTTTTAAAGGCAATGGATTATGAAGTTCAGTTGGTGGGAAATTTTGGCGTACCATTGATTCAATGTACTGAACCATGTGATTTTTTGGTTTTGGAAACATCAAGTTACCAAGCTCAAGATGGTCGCATAAAAGCAGATGTTGCTGTGCTGTTGAATTTATTCAGTGAGCACTTGGATTGGCATGGTTCAGAACAACAGTATCATCTGGATAAGTGGCAGTTGATCAAGGAAGCCAAACAGGTGATACTTAATGCCAAAGATACCAATACGCAGAAGTTGTTGGTTGACGACTCGCTTCATAATGACAATCAGTTGATCAATTATTTTGAGGATATACAAGGCTTTTATGAACTTGATGAGGTTTTGATGTATCAGGACAAAGCATTGTTATCTCAATATGGCTGGCAGCTTAAAGGTGCGCACAATTTGAAAAACGCAGCGTCAGTATGTTCTGTTTTAATCACATTGGGTCTAGATATCAAAGTGGGTTTGAATGCCATAAAACAGTTCAAAGCACTGCCCCACCGATTGGAAACTGTGGCAAAAATCAAAGGCGTTACCTATATTAACGACAGTATCTCATCAACACCACATGCCACAATTGCTGCAATGAATACGCTAGATGCAAGCCGGACTATTCTGTTACTCGGTGGTTTTGATCGTGGTGTGGATTGGCAGTGGTGGGTTGAAGACATCGCTACTCATCCGCCTAAAATCATCATTTGTAGTGGTCAAAATGGTAAAAATATTCACAGACTAATCTTGAATCATAAAATAAAAACACAATGTATATACGATTGCAGACTTGAAAAAGCTGTGGCACTGGCAAAACAACAAGCTCAACCAGGTGATGTGGTACTTTTATCACCGGGTGCTCCCAGTTTTGATGCATTTGAAAACTACCAACACAGAGGTCAACAATTCATTCGATGGATAAATTAATAATTACCACAGCCATGTTGTTTATGGTTATTTTAAGCAGTCATTCAAATGACACGGTGTCCGATGTTGATGAAGGTGTAAAAATACCAGCTGCGTTATTGAAGCAGGTGGAAGCCGGACATGCTGAAAGTGCATTTTTTATTGCCAATGCATTTGCAGATGGCGTGATGGGTATTGAGCAGAACTTGGACAAAGCCAAAGAATGGTTTTTAAAATCTGCACAAATGGGCTATGTGCATGGTATGTTCGAGATAGGTAAATTATTGTACCAAGATGAAAATTTTGCAGAAGCTCAAAACTGGTTCAACAAAGCAGCAGAAGCAGGTCATGGAGAATCCTTTTATAGGTTATCAATTTATCATATATATCAAGTTGGAGAGCACGATTTTGATTGCAACAAAGCATATGAGCTATTAAAGCAAGCAGAACTTCGAGATGTAAAGGCGGCTTTTAATGACCATGCTTGGATGCTGTCTACTTTACCGGATGATGCGTGCCGAAATGGTCAAAAGGCTTGGAAGATTTTTGCCGATTTACAGGGTTTATACGCCGCTATGGAACCCATTCCTTGGGCTTATCTAGACACCAAAGCCGCTGTCTTAGCAGAGATCTCAGATTTCAATGAAGCCATAGAAGTTCAATCTTGGATTGTGGAAGACTTTTGTGGTATTGACTTTGAAGAACAGGGTGCTGCTTTCAAAAAATCAGTTGATCAATTCACTGAGAAGTTCAGTGAGAGTGATGATCGGTTATGTTTTGGTGCCATTCAAAGGTTACAAAGTTATGTGAATCGGAAGCCCTGGCGAGAAAAGCCCAAGTTTTGATTTTAATATTTTATAAAAGTTCAGAGCCCTCTTCATCCAACAGGATGAATTGACTCAGGAGATACTATGCAAACTGAAGAGCCAGCAGAAGAAGGCTTGACGCCGAAACAATGTTTTACAAATGAATTGGCTGAAATCAGCTTCCAAGAATTGCAAAAATATTTTGCTAAAGGCATACTAATCAAAGTAGCCGATCAATTGGACATCATTGACGTTGCACTACAAATCCATGCGGATAATACCAGTCAAATTCAAAAGTGGATGGATGATCAAGACATTGAACGTGTGCATGATGATCATGCGCAATTTTGGGTGAACAATCGCAGTGTATTGAAGGCAGTAACAGTGGCACCTTGGGTGTTAGTTCAAAACATTTGACTGAGTTAATAAATTATATGAGAGGATAGCTAAATATGGATCAATTATTAAATATGGTGATGGCAGGAGTGGTTGGACTGGTAATTGGCGGATTGTTTATGTACTTTTTTTCATCCAGCAAAAAATCAGAAACATCTGTCAAAGCAGTTGAAAGTAAATTAGAAAACTATCAACAAGACGTAGAAGCGCATTTTGCCAAAACGGCCGACTTGATCGATAATTTAACGGGCAGTTATCAGGAAGTGTTCGAGCATTTATCAGCATCTGCAGAAAAGCTGCTCACCAAAGAACAAATAAAGAATCAACTGATGAATCGTAAATCCAGAGAAGTCACTATCAAATACCTCAAACACGCCGATTCTTCAGCTACACAGGCAGAAGAGGCAGTGGATAATTCATCTGAGGAGGCGATCGAGGATTCATCTTCAGAAACCACAAACGATCCAGCGGAAAACTTCATTGAAAACCCCAAGGATTAATTAAAATCCGAGGGGCGTTTTTTAAATCAAGTTAAATGGTCAGTTAAGCAATATTTCTGCACGATTTTTCTCAACCGTTTTGAGACCAATTCCTTTTACCTCGGTCAATTGTTCAACTGTCTCAAAAGGACCGTTTTCCAGCCTGTATGCAACGATAGCCTTGGCTTTGGACAAACCTATGCCCTTGAGTTCATCAGCAATTTCTACTGCTTCAGCTTGGTTGATGTTAACAGCGGCAAAGGCTGACTGAGCTAAAAGAACAGCCGTAACCATCAAAGTTTTTAAAAATTTCATATACTTCTCCTTAGTAAATTAATAAATAAGCTTGAAGATGAATAAGCTCCATAGCTATCCACTTCAGGTCTGTATTTTGCATGAGGCTAGAAATCTAAAAAATAGAAAAATTCTGAAAACTGGGTAAGGTTTTTGAATATATATTAGAGTATTCTTATTATATCTGTAGGAATTAATCTAATTATTCTCTATAATATTTACAAGAAATTAATAAGTGTACTTTGACCATAATATCCATGAATAATCTTGTTTTGCAGTTATCTCTGTTTTCTTTTCTTTGGGCAGGCTCAGTTTTGGCTGGTGGAACCATTGATTTCACTCCACATGGCACACAACCAGGATTGAATTTTAATTTAGACTCACCAACAGACTGTCGCAGTTGTCATAATGGTGGTAATGTAAATGATGACGAAATTAATATGCCTTATGCTACGTGGATAGGTTCCATGAAAGCCAATGCTACACGAGATCCTCTATTTTGGGCTGCATTAGATGTGGCCAATAATGACATTCCGGGGGTAGGAGACTTTTGTTTAAAGTGCCACACGCCTCAAGGTTGGTTCAATGGCAATGTAGTCAAGCCAACAATTGATGGAGAGCCATTGGTTGATGGGGCCAACGGTTGTGAGTTGAATGGTGACCATGTCAGTCAAGAAAGTAAATTAAGTGATTATGGTGGCGTAAATTGTCACTTTTGTCATCGCATTGATGAAACAGGCCCGAATGGAGAACAGCTTGCTGTAGAAAATGGTGATGTTTGGGTTGATGATGAAAGCTGTGATAATGGAGGTTTCGGCCCATGTCGTAAAGGTCCTTATAAATATGAAGATTTAAACACCCCGCCTCATGCTTGGAAATTTTCAAGTTTCTTGGGGTCTTCAAAATTTTGCGGTAGTTGTCATGACATTTCTTCACCAACCATTGAACAAAATGGTGTGTTGACTGTAGCCAGAAAGTTCTGGAATGATGGTGTTGAGACAGACATTGCTATGCCCATTGAAAGAACTTATTCAGAATGGAAAGATTCATACTTTGCTGATTTGATATTCCGTGATCCATTCAACGACTTGACCACAACTGACGCTCCAGTAATAGCTAAAGGTGAAAACTGTCAAACCTGTCATATGCCCCAGTCAGAAAGTGATGAGGCCAGAGCATGTGTATTTGACTCATTGGATGGTGATGGTAATGGCCGCAGAAAAGGGGATTTGGCTACACATCAGTTTGCAGGTGGAAATACATGGATGCCACAAGTTATCAAAGCCGTTTACGGTGATGCATTAGAGGCCAATGATCCGGGTCCTGGTCGAAAAGCAGCTTTGGATTTAACTACTTCATATGCGATGGATATGCTACAAAACAAAAGTGCCTTGATTGAAGCCAGCGTAACCAATCAATCCAACGATCAACTTGATTTGGATGTTAAAGTGACCAATTTAAGTGCCCACAAATTACCCACCAGTTATGCTGAAGGAAGGCGAATGTGGTTACATGTTCAGGTACAAAACTCTGTTGGAGAAGTTTTTTGGGAAAGTGGTGCATACGATGTCAACACAGCTGTTCTTACCGAAGATTCACAAGTAAAAATATATGAAGCATTACAAGGTATTTGGAATGCTGATCCAGATGGTGACGTAAATACCAATGATGGTACATGTGAGGTAAACGATGACAATGGTAATAAAATGTTCCATTTTGTGCTGAACAATTGTATCGCCAAAGACAATCGCATTCCTCCACTTGGTTTCAGAGGTGCAGGTAATATAGAGATGCAACCAGTTGGCATCACTTATCCACCTCATCCTACCAATCCAGATCAAGTGGTTAACTTTGATGTGACACAATACCAAATTCCAATAACAGGTCAAACAGGCCCGTTTGATGTGACTGCGACCTTAAAATATCAAGTTGCCAGTAAAGCTTATATTGAATTTTTAGATCGAGAAGCGAAGGTCAATAATTTTGAAACAGAAAATGAAATGTGTGATCGGACTTGGACCGTAGGCCCTGCGGATCAAACCAGAGGCGCATTCATGAAAAGCTTGTGGGAAACTTACAACCGATCTGCGCCCGTTGATATGGTCATGGATTTTGTGGAAGTGAACTGAATAATGAAACAATTTTATATAATACTTTTTTGGGTTAATAGTGGATTTGCAGTTGAGTTTTTACCTCACAGTCAAGCAGACTTACCTGCGCCAGCTTTACAAATTTCTTATGCTGGTAGCGAGTTTGAAGAAGTTCTGGTGAACGAATGGAAAGATGTTGTCATGATTGATGGAATAAAAAGACAATTTTTATATCAACAAGGCTATAACTATAAGAAAAAAGAAGGATTCAGTAGAACGGTCAATTCAGATGGTTCTGTATATCACCAGAAATATTCCGTAGATCATAGCACCATGGTTTCTCAAGAAGAAATGATGGTGGCGTTTGAGGTTTTTAAAAATAACCCTGAAGTGAAAAATATTTTGTCAAAAGAAACCCTGCCTATCAGTCTGTATGGAGGTTTCTCTTTCAATGATAAAAAAAAGGACGAGCCATGTTACAAGGGGAATCGTTGTGTTCATATCATGGCATCTAGTGAGAGCAATTCATTGATTGTTAACTCAATTGTTAAGTTAAATGATAAGACAGTTCCGTATCCTGTGTTTGATATGAAAGAATTAAAAAAAAGAGATGAAAAATGAAAAGATTGTTGATGTTGATGTTGATTTTATTAGTTAAGTTTGAGTATTCAGAAGCCATGAGTAATGTGACTTGTGTAGGAGATGAAACATATGTTGCCTGGCCTGATTCAACTAACCCTGTATGGGAAATGTGTTATCTATCCCCTAATAACAGTTCTTATGCTGAAGGTTCGGGTTTAGAAATTAGGTATGTACACTTCAACGGTTACTTGGCTATTGAAAGATCACACACTCCTTTGGTTTTTGCAAATTACACCAATGGTACATGTTACAGGGACTGGAAAGATGAAAATTCAAGTTTTATCGCTGCCAGTGGGGTGGATAACCCCACTCAGTCAGCAATAACAACTTGTGATGCATCAACAGACCCAAGCACCCCCGTTTTTAATTGCCCTTTTGGATTGATGGGCGATTGTGTCACAGGCGTTCAGGTTGAAAAGTATGATGATCGTTTGGTCTTAACGACGAATTTTTCTGCCGCTTGGTATAAATACACGGGTCGCTATATTTTTCATGCAGATGGTAGAATCCAACCAAGATTTGGGTATGCAAACAATAATGGTACGCTACAAAATGTTGAGCATTGGCATCACAGTTATTGGCGCATTAATTTCGATATTGATGGCATGTTAAATGATAAAGTGTATGTAACTGATCAAGCAGGTGAAATTGAGCAAACCACTGAGTTTTCAGACTTTAGAGAATTGTTTAATGCCACCAATGATACCAGCACTTATGCAGATGAGGTGACTTGGTTGATTAAAGACTCAATTACCGATCGTGGTTATAGAGTAGTTGCGGGACAAGGCGGTGTATCTGCAAATGGTGGTATTGATGATTATGATGTTATAGCTGACGAGAGTGGGGCTGGTTTTCATGAAATAGATGTTATGGCATCTAGATATAAGTTATTTTCTAATGGAATGCCTGAATATGGTGATGTCAGTACATCTAGTTTAAGTGATTGTCGAATGCGTCATGAAAACATAATTGGTATTCCAGGTAGTGGCAGTAATGAACCAGAAAGTTTAGTAGGAGAAGATGTGGTTTTTTGGTATCGTGGAGCAGTTAATGATGTACCAGTCAGCCAAGGTGGCGCCGCATTGCTATGCAAAACTTCTGGGCCAACCTTTTACCCTGTTGGAGATTGGGGACTTGTCGATTCAGATTTGATATTTGAAAGTGGCTTTGAATAAGTCAATTCAATACATTCTTGTAAAAGCCCTTATATCAGAGGGCTTTTTTTTTGCCTGAAATAATTGATATGATATATACATGATATTTAATACCCATCAATTCAAAGCACCACTGGTTAACTACATTGAATCCATGTTTCATTTTAATGGATTTATGCCGGATCATTCCATAGAGCGAGTTGTCCCTACTGGTCATGTGTTTATTATTTTTGAATTAGATGGTATGAAACGCAACACTTTTGATAACGAAACGCTGAAGCCTTTAGCAGATTTCGAAAAAGTATGGGTTTCTGGTGTGCATAAAAACTATTTGTCAATTTCTGCACACGATGATTCTGAGATGTTTGTTATTCAATTCAAACCTCATGGTGCTTTTCCATTTGTTCATCAGTTCATTGGAGAATTGAATGATGTTGTGATTCCAGCCGAAGAAGTATTTGGACAAGAAATACTTGAATTACACCAAATAATTAAAACTGCGTCCACTTCAGAAGAAAAATTTTCTAAAGGTGAGACTTGGTTGATTGAGCGCTTCGATCAAACAATGGTCCCTACAGATGCTTTGGTTGATTTATTGTCAGAATTAGATAAACAGCCAGTGGTTAAATATCAGGAAGTCATTGATGGATATCCACATACACAGAAGCATTTAATCGATCAATTTAAAAAATACATAGGCCTTACACCTAAGTATTACCAAAGAATGCGTCGTTTCAATGGGATTTTACAACACATACAAAACAAACAATACTTGAACTGGCCTGATGTGGCTTTAGAGTGTGGTTATACAGATCAGTCACACTTCATCAAAGAATTTCGTCATTTTTCTGGTTTCAATCCAACCGAGTTTTTCCAGCATGACTATCAAAATGAAGAACCTAACTTTTTTCCAATAGACAAGTAATTGCCTGCCAGGTTAATTTTTTACTATAAGTGCTGAGTTAATTTTAATACATTGATGTTTTTTTAATTGGATCAGATGATGGATTTAGTGATGTCATTCAGTCAGCTTAATTGGCTGGCAGTTATAGCGGCTACAGTGGTCGGTTTTTTCTTTCTGGGCGGATTATGGTATGGGCCTTTATTCGGAAAGGCCTGGATGAGTGGTTTTGGTTTTTCAGAGGCAGATCTAGCTAAGCGAAATATGGTAAAAGTATTCGGTTTGTCTTTCTTGTTGGCTTTTATTGCAGCATTTAATTTGGCCATGTTTATTGGGGCTGAAGCAGGCTTGGTGGTTGGCGTTTTAGCAGGGTTTTTTGCTGGATTTGGTTGGGTAGCCACATTTTTGGGTATACTTTATTTATTTGAAAAAAGGTCGTTAAAAATATTTGTAATCAATGCAGGTTATTGTGTGTTGTCCTTAACATTGATGGGAGCTATTTTAGGGATCATGTAAAGTCACAGCGAATTGATTGAAATGAGATGAATGAGGTTGGAAAATGGAAAAAGGTTTAAAAGAAAAAACAGGTAAAGATTTAAAGCATTGGATCAAAGTGGTTAAGCAGTCAGGTTTAGACAAACATAAGGGGATGATTGATTTCCTGAAAACAGTACATGGTTTTACCTATGGTTATGCAAATTTTGTGGCTCATAAAACCAGAGAGTCTGATGCTGCATCACATGATGCTGAAGATTTGGTCAAAGAACAATATAGAGGTAAAGAAGGTCTTAAGCCCATTTATGAAAAACTATTGACAGAAATTCTGACATTGGGCGATGACATCACTGTCACACCTAAAAAGACAGCTGTTAGTTTTATCCGTAAACATCAGTTTGTTTTGATTAAGCCAGCCACTAAAACAAGAATCGATTTGGGGCTAAAATTAAAAAATAAAGCCAGTAAAGGAAGGTTGGGTGATTCAGGGCCGTTTGGAAGTATGTGTACTCACCGTATACAGATCAAAGACATTACTGAAGTTGATGATGAATTGATGAGTTGGATTAACGAGGCTTATCAGAAATCGGTTTAAAGTGTACTTTGGGTTTGAAAAAATTGGTGGACACGACTGGGATTGAACCAGTGACCCCCTCGATGTCAACGAGGTGCTCTCCCGCTGAGCTACGCGTCCACTTGAACTTCATTGAATAAAAAAACAAAGCCCTGATCAGGGCTTCGTTCATTCAAGATGGCGTATTCTATCAAAATAAAGAATACAAAGGCAATGCCTAAGTTATAGAAGTTAAATTCTGTACTTAAGATTCTAAATAAATGGTTTCTTTTTCACGGATGATTTCTATTTCAAATGACTCATCAAATTTGAAACCAGACATTATTTTCACCACATCTTTGGGTGAGTTGACATCCTCGCCATTGATGGCTTGAATCACGTCACCGTCTTTTAAACCCAGTTTGTTATTTTGATCAACCTCTAAAACCAGGACTCCTTCAGTGGTTCCAAAGTATTTGCCTAATGATTCAGTTACTGTAGAAAAGTGGTGGTTTTTTCCTAGCCATTGATTCATTTTGCTGCCAGAAAAAAAGTAGGCATCTGCATCACCAGTGGTCACAACTCTGATATCTTGTTCACCAAAGCCATCAATCATTTTTCCGAGGTGTTCAACGTCTACGTGAAGACCTTCAAACATTTCATTCATGCCATTGGAGTTGAAAGTGAATTGATCTCCTGATTTTGAAAACCAATTATTGTCGGTGTTCATGTGCATGATAACGTCAGGACTGTTGACCATTCTGGCCTCAACCCCTAGCACCAGTTCATTGTCACCGCGCTTGATTGCTATATCGCTGATGTCACCCACTTCCTTATCAAAGCCAATGAATTCTGTTAAACCAAGACCTCCTTTGGCGGTACTTTGTCCATCTATTGATACGATCAAATCACCTTTGGTTAAACCTGCATCGGCAGCGCCACTGTCAGGCACCACAGAGACTATTTTCCAGCCATCATCTTCTACGGATGCCATGAATCCTAAGCGAGGCTTGTCTTCGTGGATACGAGAGAATTGACTGTCCAGTTTGATGACTTTTCTGTGCATGTCAGCATCCACATCAATGCCATGCTTTTCCATGATGTCGTCTATCAGTGAATTGATGTCGGTATTTGCCTCAACATCAAACATTTCTTCTATGGTTTCAGTTTCACCGTTTTCAGATTTGATCAGTGTAACGGTCGCTTTACCGTTGTTCACGTTAAGGTTTACATTGTTGTTCTTTTGTAACCAAATCTTGTCTTTGCCATAATGATCAATATTGATATGATCTGTATCTTCGTCGATCCCGTGTTTGTCTAGAATATCTTGGACAATAGCATCGATATCACCTTCATCTGTGACAGTAAACGTTTCTTTAAAGGTTTTGACGTTGCCATCGGCTAACTTGACTATAGTAACTTTACCTTCATTGTCTTCAACATTGACCTTGATTTTTGTTGCTGATTTTTCAGCCAAGCCATTGGCGCTAAAGGCCATGAGGCTGGTTAACATCAAAGTTGATATTGTGTTTTTAAAATTGAATTTCATGTATTCACCTGTATTAAATTTAAATAACTTGTTTTGGGGCTTGTGGTTTATATTTTTTATGTAATGCCACAAGGTCGTCGAGAATTTCGAGCTTGGCATGCAGCAACTCGAGTTTTTGGTCGGTTTCATCGGTTTGCGCGATATTTAGATCCAATTGGTCCAACCAGTTTTCCATAGAAATCATTTTTTCCAAGATGGGTGAGCCCGGTTCTGAGTGGTTAATCACTTCGTTACGGACTACATACTCAATCATGGCAATCTTTTCAGTCAATAATTCTAATTGTGCTGATTGATTGATATTTGAATGGTTGTTGTTGAAATGAGGTGATTGCCACAACATGATGGCAGCCAGAATGGTTGCAGCGATTGCAGGAATTCGAAAACTTTGTTTTCTTCTGTGCTGATGGACTTGATCCATGATGGCATCAAAACCGTCATTTTTCGGTTCTACTTGCGGTTGCTGATTCAAGTATTCATGCACAGATTGGTCACAGGCTTTTTTCATGATGTACCTCTTGATTTTGGAGCCACTTGGATAACAGTTGCTTACTTCTGGCTAGTTGTGATTTAGAAAAACTGGCAGACATTTTATAGAGGTCCGCAATCTCAACATGGGTCATTCCTTCGACTTCATAAAGCCATAACACTGAACGTGATAGTGGTGGTAATTTGGCCAACATTAAATTCAAATCGTGCTGATAATCATATTCAATTTTTTGTTTATGATCTGTTTGCTCTTGGGATTCGATGGTTAATTGTTGGTGATTTTTTTTGATTTGATCCAGGCATTGGTTCACAACAATCCTTCGCAACCAAAACCCAAAAGCTGATTTGCCAGACCATTGGGTGATTTTCTGAAATGCTATGATGAAACTATTTTGCATCACATCTTGCGCATCATCTATATTTTGTAACATGCGAAATGCTAAATTATATACAGGTGTTGAAAAGGTGTCATAAACATGACGACAAGCTTGTTGTTGACCCCTTAAGACCTGTTTTTTTGTGATGTCAGTAATGTTTTGATTAAAGTAGCTCAAAATATTTCGTTGCCAAATTTATTTTAATATACCTAATAAGACGCCAATTTAGGGCAAAGGGTCGCAGTTAATTATAAATATTGCTGAAATTGTTCGATAAAATGTTTGGTGTCAAAGATTTCTGCTCTGGCCTCGCAATTTTTGCGCATAGCGACCAAGCGGTTATTTTCTATCCGAGAAACGGTGTCGATGAGGTTATTAATCAAGTTGTTGTTATCAATATAGAATCCTGTTTCTTGATCAACCACAGATTCCAGTAAGCCACCATGATCTGAACATAACACTGGTTTGCCAGCTGACATGGATTCAACAGGTGACATGCCAAAATCTTCATCAACAGGGAGGTAAATGGTGGCCAAACAATGACCTAATAAATCAAGCAGTTCTTTTTCATTGAGCCAACCTGTAAAACTGATATTGGGACTGTTTGAAGCCAGTTTTTTTAATTCAGTTGTCATCTGTCCACCGGATGCCACCACCAGTTTTTTCTCAGGCATCTGTTTGAAAGCTTTGATAATGGCATCTATTCTCTTGAGCTGATCATGCCTGGCTAAAGATAAATAATAATCTCCTGAGCCTTTCCACTTAAAATATTGGGTATCACAGGGTGGGTATATGACATCGGCATCAATCCCCAGAGCTTTATGAATACGATCTTTAACATAGTTAGAATTGGTTAATATGACATCCATTGTTTTAACGGCAGTTTCATATTGGGGTTTAAACCAACTGACCAACGCATTAAATAAGGGTCGTTTGAAGACATTAAGCTCAGCTGCATAGTACTCACATTTATCATAGACAAAACGAGGTGGGGTGTGACAATAAAATATGTTTTTAGCATTGGGGTATTGGTTAACTGCTAATGGACTGGCCACACCACTGTATATGACGTGCTGATAATGATTGTGTTTAGGCTGGTGTTTTTTAAATGCGCGTGCCAAACGCCAGGTTTTGATGCCGTGAATTGTACTGAGGGCATCAAGGTCGTGGACCTGACCAGGTAAATGACTCAAGTCGAATGTATCATCACCAATATGTGCTGTGAGTAAATCTGCGCCTGTACCTTGGCATAAGGTTTGTATTAAGCGCTCGCCGCCACCTTTGATTTGGAAAAGATCGTGTATAACTTGAGTGGTGTTTGTCATTGATGGGTAGTGAAAAAATTAAAAAAAAACACCACATAAGGGCGCAGTTGATATATAACGTGTCCTCTATTTTAATTCATTATACTGTTCATGAAGACACTTATTGTGATTCCTGCTTTTAACGAAGCGGAAAATCTCAAGCATTTAATTCCGCAGTTGTTAGATAAGGTTAGCCATGATGTTATTGTGGTTAATGATGCCAGCACAGATCAGACCGCCGAAGTGGTTGCTGATTTTGGCTTAAAATGTTTGACCTTACCATTGCAATTAGGGGCATGGGGTGCAACTCAGACTGGAATTAGGTATGCAGAAAAGTCAGGGTTTGGGCAAGTAATCACTATGGATGCTGACGGCCAGCATTTGCCTCAAGAAGTAAATTCTTTGATGGATTTATATGAAAACACCCAAACCAATGTAGTGATTGGTACTTTTCCATCAAGGCTCAGTTACTTAAAAAAACTGGCTTGGAATTTTTTTAAACTACTTACACACATTAAAATAGAAGACTTAACTTCAGGATTTCGATTGTATGATAAAAAAGCCATCAAGGTTTTATCCTCTCGACAAGCCAGCATGTTAGATTATCAAGACGTAGGAGTCTTGTTGTTACTTTTAGGGGCAGGATTAACTATTAAGGAAGTTCCTGTTAAAATGCATGATCGCAGTGACGGTAAATCTCGAGTATTCAGTTCCTGGTTAGTGGTTCTGAAGTATATGGTACAAACCACCACATTATGTATTGCCAATATGGGGAAGCGGACAGCTAAATGACAAACATTACAATTCTCATCATCGGTGCATTGTTGTCGATCAGTATTTTATATCTGGTTCGCAAAGGAAAGATGCATGGTCCATATGCTACTTGGTGGCTTTTAGTGGCTTTGTGCGCAATTGTATTGTCAATATTTCCTAAAATAATTGATTGGGCAGCAGCACAAGTGGGCATCACATATCCGCCAACACTGTTATTGGTTTTGTCGGTCAGCTTAATTTTAATCAGAATGCTTACCATGGATATGGCGCTGACAAAAAAAGAACGCAAGATAAGACGTTTGACCCAAAAAATGGCCATGTTAGAAGAAGGTCAAAATAATCAGCAGGATAAGTCTGACTAATCAGTAGCCAATCAGGCATTTATGAATATATTACATATAGGCAAATTTTATCCACCTTATTATGGTGGTATGGAAAATTACTTATGTGATTTGGCGGAAGCTCAAGCGGTTCAAGGGCATAGAGTAGTTGTTTGGGTGCATAATCATGAATGGCGCGGCTTAACATCTTATACCAATGTGTCACGTGTGAGACGTGTGAAATTGATCAGGCAAAAATCACTTAAGCCTTTGTTTTTTACCCCAATCATGTTAGGTTTTAAACGCCAGATGAAACGCATTATTGCTGAGGAAAAACCTGATCTGATACATTTGCATTGGCCTAACCCAAGTTTATTTAAGTTGTTATTGAATCGACCAGCACGGCAAATTCCATGGGTGATCAGTTGGCACTCTGATATGGTTACCAGTTATAGTTCTTATGTACTTAAGCTGGTTTATTTGTTGATTAAGCCATTTGAATCTATGTTGGTTAAGCATGGTCGTAGCTTACTGGTTTCAACCCAAGCCTATGCTGATTATTCAAAACAACTTCGCCAACATACTGAAAAAACGCATGTAATCCCATTGGGAATTTCTACTCAGCATATCGATGAGTTAAAGACAAACCCTGAGTCAAAAAATTATTTCAGAGCCACAGAACATTGGCAAGTGAATCAATTCAAGTTATTTCATTTGGGTCGCCTGACATTTTATAAAAATCAAAAATTTTTAATCAATGCCATGAGAAACCTGCCTAAGGCTCAACTATTGATTGCAGGCAAAGGGCAATTACAAGACCAATTGAACAAGCAAATCATTGAGTTGGATTTGTCCAGCCAAGTAAAATTGTTAGGTGGTGTTGATATTGAGCAAGCCCATGCACTATTTGACAGTTGTGATATCTTTTGTATGGCTTCACATGATCGTGCTGAATCTTTTGGGGTGGTGTTGTTAGAAGCCATGTATCATAATAAGGTCATCTTAGTGCCTGATACAGCTGGATCAGGAATGAGTTGGTTAGCGGATAATTATCCCAAAGGTTTTGTTTATAAAAATAAAGATTGTGATGATTTCGTTGCAAAAGTGGAATTTATCCGACAAAATTTTAATGAAATCATGTCTGAACCAAGCGAGTTCGGTTTTCAGATGAAACACATAGTTGAATCTGTGGGGCAGCATTACCAGACAGTTTTAAGCGGAGAGAAACAGTGAATAACTTTTTAAAATTAAATATATGTATGTTAATGGTGTTAAGTTTGCTGGCTTGTGAAAGTCAACAAGAGAGTGATCAATCGCCGGTCACAAAGCAAACAGTTGAAAGTGATGTGGCTAAGCAGCCATCTGTTAAGCCAAGTCAAGATGAAATGTATTATCAAAAAGACCCTTTGCGAGAACCCATTAAAAAAAATCATGAACACTTACTCAATAAATACGCTACATTTAGATTGACCAGTGATTTATCACATTTAACAGAAAATCAAAGAAAGATGTTAGGAATTCTGGTTGACGCAGCTGAGATTATGGATGAGTTGTTTTGGTTGCAAAGTTACGGTCCTAAGAAGCCTTTTTTGGATGGAATAAAGAACCAAAGGTTGCGTAAGTTTGCCGACATCAACTATGGCCCTTGGGATCGTTTAGATGGTGATAAGCCATTTCTAGAAGGCTATGAATCTAAGTTTTTAGGTGCTAACTTCTATCCCAAGGACTTAGATAAAGCTGATTTTGAGGCTAAGGCCAGTGCGGGAATGAAAGATTTATATACTCAGGTTTTTCGTGATAAGCAGGGTGGGCTTTCTTATGCGCCATTTCATCATCTTTACGAGCGACAATTAAAGCAGGCTTCTGCTTTATTGAATCAAGCTGCAGCGTTGGCAGAAGATGCTGGGTTTGAAAAATATTTAAAATTACGTGCACAAGCATTGTTAAATGATGAGTTCAAGGCGTCTGACTTGGCTTGGATGGATATGAAGAACAATCAAATTGAATTGGTGATTGGACCAATTGAAACTTATGAAGATCAATTGTTTGGTTATAAAGCAGCTTATGAAGCTTACGTTTTGATTAAAGATTTAGCCTGGAGTGAGAAATTGGCTAAATTCGCCGCTTTTTTACCGCAATTACAAAAAGAGTTACCTGTTGCAGATGCATTTAAAACCGAAACCCCTGGAACTGATTCAGACCTGAATGCTTATGATGCGATTTATTATGCAGGTCACTCCAATGCAGGAAGTAAAACCATTGCCATTAATTTGCCCAATGACGAAAGTGTGCAATTGGAAAAGGGTACACGTCGCCTACAACTTAAAAATGTTATGCAGGCTAAATTTGAAAAAATCTTACTGCCTATTGCCAATGAACTGGTTACACCGAATCAGCGTAAACATGTCACATTCAATGCTTTTTTTGCCAATACCATGTTTCATGAGGTGGCACATGGTTTAGGTGTTAAAAACACCATTAACGACAAAGGTACAGTGAGAACAGCATTGAAAGAACTGGCCTCACCAATTGAAGAAGGTAAAGCCGATATCTTAGGTTTGTACATGGTTGAGAAATTGCATCACATGGGAGAGTTAGAAGAGGGTGAAATGATGGATTATTACACCACCTTTATGGCAGGTATTTTCCGTTCGGTTAGATTTGGTTCAAGTTCTGCTCATGGGGTAGCTAATCTGCTTAGGTTCAATTATTTTTCAGAAGCTGGTGCATTCAGTTACGATGAAAAGACCGGGCAATATACGGTTGATGCACAAAAAATGTCAACGGCTGTGGCTTCATTGTCGCAAAAAATCTTAACCTATCAGGCCACAGGTGATTACAACGGGGTTAAAGAATGGTTCAACGATAAGGGACAAATCAATGAACAACTGGCGCACTCTTTGAAACGTGTCAATGAAACAGTTATACCTGTTGATGTAGTTTTTGAACAGGGTATGAAATATTTAAATTAGATCAAACCATTTAATAAAACCAGAAGGCCTGAGGTTATTTATGATTTTAAGGCCCTTTTTGTTCAGGGTGAAAGTGCTCTACTTTTATTAACATGTTAAACAGAAGAAATAGGTAACAAGGTGTTAATTGTAAAATCAGTCGATTGATGGCGGTTAAATCTAAGGCCCATTTGCTGGCCTCGGTAAAATAAAACAAAAACAAAAAACACAACAAAGCAGAGATGAAAAATGTTTGAGCGACTTTATAGGCTTGGTCATGACGCTGGGTCAAAAATGTCACCATCAAAAATGGCAAGCCCAGCCAAATGATCGACCAGTTGTTTTGCCATAAAAAACTGGTCAGCAGTTGATCTGTGATGTTTTGAAACTGAATGGGTGTATCTATTAGATTGAAAATAACAATCCTTTGTTGATTGATCACCAGGTCGCCAAATGGAAAATGAAAGTTGATGACATTTGAAGCAAACAGGAAAGCGAAAATTAGCGTAAAAGCAGTAATCCAATATTTTTTTTTGTGTTGCCATAAATTGACCAAAACGTAGGCTACTGCAAATAACAGTAACCATATCCAGCCCTCTAGTTTAAGCATAGGTAAAATAAATAAATAGCAAATCAGTGCAATACCTGTGTCAATTCGTTTTGATTCTTTACAGTCTACCAATGTGAGTAAAAGCAACATGATGTACATGGCCATCCAAATGTCTGCATACCCCTGAATCATCAAATGGTTGTTGATCATTGGCGTTGTAAATAAAGCGATCATAGCAAAGGCTTGTAAGTATGTTGTGCCATTGTTCTTCGCAAGCCTTTGTACCATTAACATTGAAATTAGGGTAAAAGCAAATAAATTAACCACATAAGTAATGGCAAAGCCGTCGTTGCTTAGCAACATGGGTAAATAGTAAATCAGAGATAGGCCATCAGGGTAGTTGGCAGCATGGTTATAAATGGATTGATGGTTTAATAACCACTCATCCCAATCATGAATGTCGGTATTCAAACCATGTAGTACCCATTGCTGGGCTCGCCCTTCCCAGACTGCCCAAGAATCCCAAGCTATATTAGGTAGCATGTGACCATTCCAATAAATTAATAATGCACAAGCACAAGCCAGACTGAATAGCGCAGTTGGTGGGCTGAGCCATTTGAAAGATAGTTGTGAACTGATCGAGCTAGCATGCCAAGCGATTAATAAAATGGCTGCAACTAGAATCAAAATAATGATAATCAATATCGTTATAACTGACCAGTTAAATAACTGTAAGGTATTGAACAAAAGAACATGGAAAAATACCCCCTGAAAAAATGCATGGCTTACAAATTCTGTTTTAGTCTCAAGGATCCATTTGTTTTTGATCAGGAGGTTAACAGTTTGCCTAAAACCAGCTCCCAGAACCAAAAAATAAATAATGTAAGCCAATCCAAGTAATACAATCATTTTTTTCTCAATAAACAAAAGTCTTCATCAACGTGTAAAACCTCAACTGAATTATCGAGCCAATCGAATCTTGCCGGGTAATTACAGTACCTGACTTGTTGTTTCACAGCAATAAAGATAAATTCTTTATCACGAGAGCTGTTTAACGGGTTTTCTTTGTCAAAATGTATGGCTAAATTAAAGTGTCTTAAGTGGTGTTTAAGTCTGAGTTTGAAAAAGCTGTTGCTACCCACCAATACGTAACGAGAAATGGTGGGAAATTGTTTTGAAAGTTGATTGAGCTGAGCTGTGATAAGGTCAGCCAACCTCAGACTGTCTTGATCTACAGCATTGATGAGCTTTTGTTCATTTGAAAAAGCGTGTTTGATTTGGTCATGCTGTTTCAAGCGAGACGATACGAAGAAAAAACTGCTGAACATCCATGCCATGAAAAATGTCAGCAGTAAATGTTTGCCATCAATTTTAAAAAGCAAAAACATCAAAGTTGATATGATGACCCAACTGCCTAGCCTGTAAATCAAGCTTTTTAAGTGTAAGTTGCTGCTGTTGGTATAGCCATTGATGGCACTCAGCTTTAAAGGAGTGAAGTGATTCCAATGACTGAGGTTGGTTGCCATTTGGCTTTGATTTTCAAGTCGACCAAGGTGAATTGATTTGAATGAAATCTGATCTTGAAAACTATGATTGATTCCTAACTCTGGTAAGGAGTTAATCATCAAATGAAGGTCTTCAATTTCATCTACGTTTTTAGTTTGAAAGTCAATTGGGTTGATTGAATGGGTGTTTTGGTTAAGTGTTCGTTGATAAACATGGTCTTTGACACGCCAGTTTAATGTGATTTGAATGTTTTGTTTGTAGATGTAATCGGTAATGATTAAGGCATCAAAATGAGTCAGGTCGTGAGGTAATTTTTCAGTGTTGATGTTTAATCGTAGCTGGCCTGGAACAGCGGCATGATAGTGGTTATCGCTGTAAAAAAAGAATTTAGGTTCAACCTTTAAGTAGGGGATCAAAGGCAGTGAGTTATTTGATTTGTCATAACTGTTAGTCCCGGAGTAAACTAAACAGATCGCAAGAGCAAGCATTGATAACAGCCAGTAAATTGTTGACTTTCTGTCCAAAATTGTAACTATTCCTCTAAATAAGTTGTCAGGCACATTATAAATAAATTTTATAATAGATAGTTTTTTTTAGCACTCGTTTTTGATTGGGTGTTTTGATAAGTTATTTAGATGGCTGTCCTAAATAGTGACTTACCTCAATATTTTATTAATTAGCATTGATATTGTGCTGATAATAAAGCTACAATCTTTTCGTGTATTCTAATTTATTTACATGTATTTAGTCATAGAAAACAATAAAAAATCATTTTCTTTCCCTGCCAATGGTACTTTGGTAGTGGGCAACGATGCTGATTGTGATGTACAAATTAATCATCCTAAAATTTGGGGGCGACACTTCGTTATCACACAAAACAGCTACGGTTGTGTGTTGAGGGTGTTTCAAGACTCTGTTTTGGTTAATGGTCAAGCCATAACAGAAAAATGTATATTGGATACTGGCGATGTCTTACAAGTGGGTGAGCTTTCATTCAGATTGCTAGATGACAGCTACATTCCCAAAGATTCTTATCTGAATTACACCAATGTAAAGATTAAGAGTAACCCAAACGTTTCTTCCGTTTATGGTATCAGAAGTTTCTCAGCAGAAAATATGGGTGAATTTGTTATTGATGATTTTCATCATCCTGATGGATGGCATGTTTTTCGTAAAGAAAATGAATTACATTTTATTGACAGCAAGCACACCACTTTTCTTAATGGTTTGCAGATAGCCCAAGCAAATCTGAGTAATGGTGATGTGATATCGAGTGAAAAATACAAGTATAAAGTTGAATTACCAGGTACTTCTGGTTTTTCTAAATTTAGCCCATCCCATCCAAGAAATGTTCTACTCAGTGAGTCAATGGATAGCGGTAATACTCAGGCAGACGAGAGAAGTGGTGAGTTAGGTGCTGGTTTTTTTAAGAATAACCTATGGTGGTTAACCTTGCTGGTGGGTTTGAGTGTGCTAACACTTCTGATATTGAATAATCCCAGCACATGAGGTCTGTTTCTGCACGGCCACTAAATTGCTTTCAATTCTCTTGAGAATTAGGTTGACCAATTAAATTAATTTAAGTAAAATCCCCGCTCTTTTTAAGAACAACCGAATTGGAGCAGTTTCATGCACGCAGTTGTAGCTACAGGTGGCAAACAATACAGAATCAAAGAAGGCGATGTCATTAAAGTTGAATCGTTGAAAGTTGAAGCTGGTGATAAAATTAAATTAGATCAAGTTTTGATGGTTTCTGATGGAGAAAATATCGAAATAGGAAAACCTTTGTTAGATGGGAAGACTGTTTCAGCAGAAGTTTTATCCAATGGTCGCCACAAAAAAGTAAGAATCATAAAATTCAAAAGACGTAAGCACCACATGAAGCAAATGGGTCATCGTCAGAATTTTACTGAATTGAAAATCACTAAAATAGGATAAAGAGGTAAAACGTCATGGCTCATAAGAAAGCAGCAGGTAGTACTAATAATGGTCGCGATTCAAATCCTAATTACCTAGGTGTAAAAATGTATGGTGGTCAATCAGCCATTGCTGGAAATATTTTAGTTCGTCAAAGAGGAACTAAAGTACACGCAGGTGAAAATGTAGGTATGGGTAAAGACCATACTTTATTTGCATTAAAAGACGGTGTAGTTAAATTCGTTAAGAAAGGGAAAAAATACCGTCAGTACGTTACCATAGAAACACAAAGTTAAATAACAGTAAAACAGTTTTTAACAAAATTGATTAATCAAAGCTCACTTTTAAGTGGGCTTTTTTTATAGACAAGATTATAGTTAGCCCATGAAATTTGTAGATGAAGTAAAGATAACAGTTAAAGCGGGTAATGGTGGCAGTGGTTCTGCCAGTTTCAGACGCGAAAAATTCGTAGCTTATGGAGGTCCTGATGGCGGTGATGGAGGGCATGGTGGATCAGTTATCTTGCAAGGTGACCAAGGTTTGAATACTTTGGTAGATTTCAGGCATAAAAAACGTTTTGATGCGCCCAATGGCCAGTCAGGAAAAGGTCGACAAATGTATGGCAAGGGTGGTGATGACTTTATCATTAAAGTACCCACAGGTACTGAAGTATACGATTTGGAAACAGATCAAAAATTAGGTGATATAACAGCCCATAAACAACAGTTGGTGATAGCTAAAGGCGGTAAAGGTGGGTTGGGAAATATGCACTTTAAGAGTTCAGTTAATCGCGCCCCGAAACAATTCACTTCAGGAGAACAAGGTCAGCTTCGTGAAATTAAACTTGAGTTGAAAGTTTTGGCGGATGTGGGCTTGTTAGGTTTTCCTAATGCCGGGAAATCAACTTTTGTCAATGCGGTATCTAAAGCCAGACCCAAAATTGCCGACTATCCATTCACTACTTTGTATCCAGCTTTGGGTGTTGTACCGATTGATGCAGATACCAGCTTCGTCGTTGCAGACATACCGGGTATCATTGAAGGTGCGGCAGAAGGTGCTGGTTTGGGGATTCAATTTTTAAAGCATTTACAAAGAACGGGTTTGTTGTTGCATATGATTGAGTTACCAGCCTACGAAGGGGCTTCAGACCCGGTTACTCAATTTGAGCAATTATCAGAAGAATTGGTGAAATTTTCTGAGCAATTAGAAGAGAAACAGCGCTGGTTAGTATTCACAAAGGCTGATGTGACCACAGAAACTGAAGCGAAAGAATGGGCAGCCGGTTATGCCAAATCAATCGATTGGCAAGGCAAGTACTATTTAATTTCATCAATCACAAAATTTGGTCTGAATGAATTATTGAAAGACATTGCAAGTTACTTGTTTGCCGAGGAAGATGAGTGGCTCAAGTAATCGAGTTTTTAAATTGCTCAGCTTCAGCAATCAACCATTGCCTGATCATTTGTAGCTTTTGATCGTCTTGAGTATCTTCGGGGTAAACCAGATAGTAGGACATTTGGCCTTTGATTTTTATGTCAAAAGGGGCGGTCAAAAGACCACGATTGATGTCATCTTGAACCAGGGGAGTTCTGCCTAACGCAAACCCTTGGTGGTTTTCTACCGCCTCTAACATCGTAACCATATGACTGAAACGTGTTCCTCTCAAGTCCGGTTTAGTTTGAACTCCTGCTGCTGCAAACCAATCATGCCAACCTTCTGAATTAAAGTCTTCATGACATAAATTGGCACGTAATAACCGTTCAGGAGTTAATTTACCTTCGTATGATTCATATAACTGTTTGGAACAAATAGGAAAAACTTCTTCCTCTAAAAATAATTCACATTTGAGTCCAGGGTAACTGGGGTTCGCAGTATATCGTATAGCAACATCACAATCATCTTTCTTAAAATCAGTTAACCACTCAAATGCAGATATTCTGACATCAAGATTTTTGTTTTGCTGTTGAAAACGCCAAATTCTTTTAGATAACCACTTGGTAGCAAAAGAAGGCAATAAAGATATATTCAAGGTTCCTGTGGTATCACGGCTTTTTAATTGTCTGGTCGCTTTTTCGATGCCTTCCAAGGCACTTCTGATAGAAACCAAATACAAGCGGCCTTCAAATGTCAGTTTCAGTGATCTGTTGAAGCGTTCAAATAATTGCACACCGGTAAATTCTTCTAAATTCTTAATTTGGTGACTGATGGCAGCTTGTGTAACATGCAGTTCTTTAGCGGCCAAAGTAAAACTCAATAATCGAGCAGATGCTTCAAAAGCCTTGATAGATCTAAGTGGCGGTATATTTTTGTACTTTTTTGACATTAATTATATGTGAATATATTTCACATTAGTATAATTTAGCCGATACATTAAAACAATTAGCTTGATATGGAGGCTTTATTCAGTAAAATTGCGCGCATTGAATGGGTAGTGTCACTGTTGGTACTTTATTAAGCATTAATGATAATAATTTGAACTTTATGTTTGAATTAGCATCAAAGCATATATAAACATGATACTTGCTTAATTCCTTCACGTTTCATTCATCTTTGTTCAGTAAGATGGGATTTAACAATTTTCATTGTTCATTTGAAATCGCAAGATTTCATGTGTGTTTCAGACTCAGGTTTGGGACATGCGAAAACAGCTGAGGTTTTCCTCCCTCTTCCTCAGCGTTATACTTCAGGCGTCATACATTTGACGCCTTTTTTTTGCTTGATTCCAAGATTGTTATTCTACATAATAAGTTGATTCTGATTATGGTAGGTGTATTTTGAGCCAATTTATTGAAGTTCATGAAGGTGTGTTAAGTACAGAGTTTTGTCAACAATGTATCACCAAGTTTGAGCAAAGTAATGAACAACATAAGGGCAGGACTGGTCATGGTGTAGACCCAATTAAAAAAAACAGTTTTGATATAACCATCAGCCATTCTGAGCATTGGTCCTCTGAAATGAGCCATTTACAACAGGTGGTATTACAAGGATTGATTCAGTACGTTAGGAAGTATCCATTTACCTTGGTTGGTTCAATTGCACTCCAAGTTCAAACGCCAGATGGTGTTGAGCAAATTTCATATGTAGACGTCCCGACATTAAGTGATGAAGCTTTGGGGCGGTTAATTCAAACTGTGTTTCGGTTGGGTTCAATAAACATACAAAAATATAATCAAAATGAAGGTGGCTACTTTTATTACCACTCAGAAATATACCCGCACCCTAATGACCCACATAATGATGCTTTGCACCGTAAATTATTATGGATGTTTTACCTCAACGATGTTGAGGAAGGTGGGGAGACTGATTTTTATCATCAACAAATATCTGTCAAACCAAGGCAGGGCAGTTTGGTTATTGCCCCAGCAGGCTTTACCCATACTCACCGTGGCAACATGCCTAAGTCGAACGACAAATATATTTTCACCTCATGGGTGTTGTATCAAAGGGCTGTTCAACTATATGGGCAGCCAAGTAACTAGTTTCAGTAATTTGGGAACACTGTCTAATCAGTTATAAATATCCCAATAAATCATAAAAAGGGTTTGCAGTTTGGTCACGGACGGGTATAATTCCCAATCTTTTTTAAGTCAGCGGTAAATTATGAAAGTTTTATCATCTTTGAAATCAGCCAAGACTCGTTCCAGAGACTGTAAAGTGGTTCGTCGCCGTGGTAAAGTATTTGTGATTTGTAAATCAAATCCAAAATTGAAAGCACGTCAAAGATAAACCGCTCAGTAAGAAACTGCTCATCAAGGCAGGCATTTGGACTGATTCATGAAGATACCCTCAGATGAGGGTATTTTTTTGTTCAAATTTTAAGACCTTCAATTATCATTAAGCAGACGACCTGACGATTTTCACTCAACAAAACATTGAATGTTCTGGCGGCGGCCTGATTATTCAATACTTCTAGACCAATACGTTGTTTAACCAATGGTTGTAGTATTTCTGTATTTGGAAAAACAATGTCTTGTCCTGTTCCAAGTATGATGACCTCTGGTTCATATTCACACAGTTGCTTAATCAAGGCTTCTGTCATTTGATCGGCAGCGTTGATAGGGCAGGTGATCAGTTCGCTATTGGAAGGAATGATGATCGATTGTTTGTGAACTGTTTGACCAATGGTGCATTGATCAGTACTTGTTTGAGTAATTAAGTTTGGGTTACTGGTGCGATTTTCAGATAAGTCCATAAGTATACTGATGAATGATTAGTTAGAAATATTACTTAGGCAATTCGTAAATTGGTTTTTTGGGATTGGCACGATAAATAGTTAAGGTTTGACCAATTGACTGAATTTTAATGGCGCCTGTTGTTGTCAAAATTATGTGTGAGTGTTGTTCTCTGGTTTCACGATCTGTTCGCAACTTAACTTTAACTAACTCATGCTGGTCTAAACAAATGTCTAATTCGATCATGATGTTTTCAGTGAGCCCTTTATCGGCTACTGTTACCACTGGTTTGGTGTCATGAGCGAGGCCGCGCAGGTATTTTTGTGCGTTTTTACTGATCGGTTTTTGAACTTTATTGTTGGATTTATTTAGGGCTTTGTCTGACATTCAATGATAAAATTTTAATTTAAAGCGGTATTTTATCAGTAATTAAAGGAGAACATAGGTAATTCATGTTTTCTATAAGAATTAATAAAATAACAGAGAGATAAACATGGCCAGAAGTAAAAGTTCCAATCAATGGTTGCGAGAACATTTTGATGATCAATTTGTAAAAAAATCTCAAGAGTCAGGTTATCGAGCCAGATCTGCCTATAAATTGGAAGAAATAGCAGAAAAGTTTCAGATATTTGATCGAGTTTCAGCTGTGGTCGATTTGGGTGCAGCGCCGGGTGGTTGGTGTCAGGTCGTTCAAGCCAAATCTCCTGAAACAGAGTACATAGTTGGTTTGGACTTATTACCCATAGAGCCAATACAAGGTGTGCACCTGATTGAAGGTGACTTTACTTCCGATGATGTTTATGTTGATTTGTTGGCTTTACTTGGAGCGCGAAAAATAGACCTTGTTTTATCAGACATGGCCCCCAATTTAAGTGGTATGAGTGCCATTGATCAGCCACGGTGTATGCTTTTGGCTGAAATGGCGCTTGAATTTTGTCAGCAAGCTTTGCAACCTGGAGGTGCACATGTTGTCAAATTATTTCAAGGTGAAGGTTTTGATCAACACATCAAAGCTTTGCGCCAGTCATTTAATAAAGTGGTGATTTATAAACCGAAATCATCACGCCCAAGGTCTAAAGAGGTTTTTGCCGTGGCTTTGGGGTTTAGGTAAATTGTCAAACAAGGCAAGTATTAAAAAATAACAGAGGCTAAATTTTGAATAACATAGCAAAGAATATTTTATTATGGGTGGTGGTTTTGATGGTGCTGATGAGCGTTTTTGGCAGCATGGTGCAACCACCACAAAAACAAGGTGAAGTCGTCTATTCAGAATTCATCAAAATGGTACAAAGCGGCCAAATCAGCAGTGTTGAGATTGATGAGGAAACCACTGAACATCGATTATTAACAGCAAGAACTAAAGGCGGTGAGACCATCACTGTTCAAGGTGGCGATGATCCTTATTTAATTAATGACTTGTTATTGAACAATGTGGCGCATGGCTACAAGCCTCCAACCAAAGAAAGTTTCGGCTGGCGCATTTTTGAAGTCATTTTTCCTATCTTGTTATTTATCGGCTTGTTCTTTCTGATCATGCGACACATGCAAGGTGGTGGTGGTAAAGGTGGAGCCATGAGCTTTGGACGCTCAAAAGCTAAGTTGATGACCGAAGATCAAAATAAAGTCACTTTTGCAGACATGGCTGGCGCAGAAGAGGCTAAAGAGGAAGTGGCTGAAGTGGTTGAGTTTCTCAGGGATCCCACCAAGTTTCAAAAGTTAGGCGGACACATACCAAAAGGCATATTGATGGTGGGCTCTCCAGGCACAGGTAAAACTCTGCTGGCAAGAGCGATAGCAGGTGAGGCCAAGGTTCCATTTTTTACGATTTCAGGTTCAGATTTTGTGGAAATGTTTGTGGGCGTAGGAGCATCTCGGGTCAGAGATATGTTTGAACAGGCCAAAAAGAATTCACCGTGTATTATTTTTATCGATGAAATTGATGCTGTTGGACGCCAACGTGGCGCAGGTATGGGTGGTGGTCATGATGAGCGTGAACAAACTTTAAATCAATTATTGGTTGAAATGGATGGTTTTGATGGTAACGAAGGTGTGATCGTTATTGCCGCTACCAACAGACCTGATGTCCTTGATTCAGCCCTGTTAAGGCCTGGTCGATTTGATCGTCAAGTTGTGGTTCCTTTGCCAGATATTTTAGGTCGCGAAGCGATCTTAAAAGTTCATATGAAGAAAGTACCGTTGTCAGATGATGTTAAGCCCAGAGATATTGCCAGAGGGACGCCCGGATTTTCTGGTGCAGATTTAGCTAATTTAGTTAATGAAGCTGCTTTGTTTGCAGCAAGAGTTGATGCCAAAGAGGTCAATATGGATTGTTTTGAGAAAGCACGAGATAAAATTTGGATGGGTGCTGAGAGAAAATCAATGGTGATGGATGAGCATGACAGAAAAGTCACGGCTTACCATGAAGCTGGGCATACAATTGTCGGCTATAAGTCACCTGAACATAATCAAATTTATAAAGTAACCATAATACCACGAGGTAGAGCTTTGGGTGTTACTATGTCCTTACCTGAAAAAGACGAAGTGTCTGTGAGTAAACGTAAATTGAACTCCCAGATTGCAATGGCCTATGGAGGTCGAATTGCGGAAGAATTGCTCGGTGGTGAGGATGCCATTTCAACAGGTGCATCAAGTGATATTCAACAAGCTACTAATATTGCCAGGAACATGGTAACCAAATGGGGTTTTGGTGAAGGACTGGGGCCTTTATTGTATTCTGAAGATGAAGGTGAGGTATTTCTAGGTCGACAAGTGACACAACACAAAAATGTATCTGATGCGACTGCTAAATTGATCGATGATGCAATCAAGAAAATCATTGATACTAATTATGAAAAAGCACGCCAAATTTTAACCGAAAATATGGATAAGTTGCATATCATGTCTGAAGCGTTATTGAAATATGAAACGTTGAACGCGGATCAAATCACCGAAATTATGGAAGGTAAAGAATTAACCCCTCCAGAAAACTGGGATGAAGAAGATCGTGATGACAAGCCAAAATCAAGCACGAAGAAAAAATCTAAACAGTCCGAAGATACTATAATCGGCGGAGAAGCTACAGAGTCTTGAGGTTCATGGTTAAAGATTTTAGAATTATGGGGGTCCTGAATGTGACCCCCGATTCATTTTCAGATGGTGGTAAATTCAACAACTTAGATGCGGCGTTAAGACAAGTCAAAACGATGGTTGATGCTGGGGCTGACGTGATTGATGTCGGTGGTGAATCGACCAGACCAGGTGCCGATTCGGTTGACGTTGACGAAGAAATCAGCCGTGTTATTCCAGTAATCAATACCATCAAAACAAGCTATCCCGATCTGATGATCTCTATAGACACCAGTAAAGCTGAAGTCATGGACGCGGCCGTTTTAGCAGGTGCAAGTATGATCAATGATGTCAATGCACTAGAAGCTGAGGGGGCGGTTGAAGTGGCTGTACGGCATGGTGTTAAAGTATGCTTGATGCATAAGAAGGGTTCTCCTCAAGATATGCAAGATGACCCAGAGTATGATGATGTGGTCCAGCAAGTTCTGGATTACTTTGATCAAAGGGTTGAAGCTTGTTTGTCATTTGGAATGAATACAGATAACATCATTTTAGACCCAGGTATCGGTTTTGGTAAAACCTTGTCGCATAATTTGCAATTGATTCAAAACACCGCAACTTTGAAACAAATGGGGTTTCCAGTATTGATAGGCGTATCAAGAAAATCAATGTTTGCTGAACTGTTAAATCGTGCTGTTGATCAGCGAATGGCAGGTTCGCTGGCAGTGGCGCAGTTTGCTTATCTACAAGGCGCTGATTATTTCAGGGTTCATGATGTGGCTGAAACGGTTGATGCTTTAACCGTCAGTCAAGCTTTGATTGGAACTCAAACAGAGGAAATTCAATGAGTAAACAATATTTTGGAACCGATGGTATCCGTGGCAAAGTCGGCGGCAGTTTAATGACGGCCGAATTTGCTTTGCGGTTGGGTTATGCAGCTGGTAAAGTTTTGGGTGCTGCAATGCCCAATAAAACCATAGTCATAGGTAAAGACACCCGTGTTTCAGGATATATGCTTGAATCTGCATTGGAAGCAGGTTTGTCATCGGCCGGGGTCAATATCATATTATTTGGTCCTATGCCAACCCCAGCGGTGGCCTGGTTGACCAAAACACTACATGCCAGTGCAGGCATAGTCATCAGTGCTTCGCACAACCCTTATTATGACAATGGCATTAAATTCTTTAATCATAATGGCAATAAGCTCAATGATGAACAAGAACTGGCAATTGAAGCGCTTTTAGATGAGCCCATGACCATGGTTGAGTCTGCTGACTTAGGTAAGGCGAAACGTCTCAATGATGTGGCTGGACGTTATATTGAATTTTGTAAAAGGGCGGCAAATCGTCAACTACTGGCGGGTAAAAAAATTGTACTTGATTGTGCCAATGGCGCCAGTTATCACATTGCACCACAGGTTTTTGAGGAATTAGGTGCTGATATCACAGTTATTGGTAATAAACCTGATGGTTTTAATATCAATCAAGACTGCGGTTCTACTGAGGTATCTGTACTCAGTGAGAAAGTCGTTGAAACCAAAGCTGAATTAGGGATCGCTTTGGATGGTGATGGTGATCGCGTGGTAATGGTTGACCACACGGGTAATGAAGTCAATGGAGATCAGTTGATTTTTATGGTAGCCAAACACCTACACCAAAAGAATCAATTGGAAGGTGGTGTAGTGGGAACATTGATGTCAAATCAAGGAATGGAGTCAGGGCTTAACCAACTGGGTATTGATTTTATTCGTGCTGATGTGGGTGACAGGTATGTGCATCAGGAGTTAAGCAAGAACAATTGGATCTTAGGTGGTGAGTCATCCGGCCATATTTTAAATTTAAGTTTAGCGGGCACTGGCGATGGCATCATCAGTGCTTTAATGGTTTTGGAAGTACTGATGGAAACTGGCAAAACATTGAAAGACTTGGCTGCTGAAATGCAATTGTATCCACAAGTGATGATCAATGTTAAAACTGAGTCCCCTAAACAATTGGCGCAAAATTCAGAACTGACAGCACAAGCACAAAAAATTGATGAAAATCTGGGTTTAGATGGCAGGGTTTTGATCAGACCATCGGGTACTGAACCTAAACTGAGGGTAATGGTCGAAGCCAAGAATGCGACACTGGCACATTCTCATGCACAAGATTTAGCAGACTTGGCGCAAAAACTAACTGGATAAAACAGGCTGGTCACTCATGAAACTTCAAATCAAATTCATCTCTATGATGCTGCTATTTTTAACCCAATTAACTGGTATCAAGACAGTGATGGCTGCAGAAGAAACATCGGTATTTGATTTCCCAGAAGCCGCTGACTTATGGATGAGGGCCGCGCCGCCCAACGCCAAAATGTTGGCAGCATATATCACGGTAGTCAATAACTCGCAGAACCAGATGAAATTAACGGGTGCTTTTGCCCCTGATTTTGGTATGGCAGAAATTCATAAGACAGTTGAAATTGATGGCATGCTAAAAATGCGGGAACAAAAAGAATTGATCATTTCAGCCCAATCTAGCTTAGTGATGAAACCGGGTGGACTGCATATCATGCTCATGATGCCCAAGAAGAAATTCAAAGTTGGTGATCAAACACGTATTTGCTTGGTTTACCGAAATGCAGCGGGTGAAGAGTATGTTCAACACCTTGATTTCCCTGTTTTGAAGAAGTGAATTCTATCAATAATCTCAAGTAAATAAATGCCATAAGAATCATGAAAAAGTCTGATTTCAACTTCACTTTGCCTGATGAATTGATTGCCCAATACCCCCTGGCAGAGCGCAGTCAGTCCAGGCTACTTAAATTAGATAGAAAAAATGGTCTGACCACAGATTTACAATTCAAAGATGTCTTGGATGAATTCAATGCAGGTGATTTGTTGGTGTTTAATAACACCAAAGTCATTCCAGCTCGTTTATTGGGCCAAAAGTCTACCGGTGGTAAAGTCGAAGTATTCATTGAAAGGGTGTTGAATGGCAGCCAAGCCAAAGCACTATTGAAATCTAATAAGTCAGTACAGTTAGGAGCGGAAATTTATTTCAACGGCCAACCGAAATTAATCATAACGGCTAAACAAGGTATGTTTTATTTGGTTGAAACCCTTCGAGACCACTCTGCAAAGGTTCAATCTTTGAGTCTGTTGATGGAGACCCATGGTCAGATGCCATTACCGCCTTACATTACGCGTGATACCGAATCACAAGATGACCAAAGATACCAAACTGTATATGCAGATGATGAACAGCCAGGTGCAGTGGCCGCTCCTACAGCTGGATTGCATTTTGATGATGAGGTGCTAAAAGCCATAAAAGCCAAAGGTGTGAATTCTGCTTATGTGACTTTGCATGTGGGTGCAGGCACTTTTCAACCAGTTAAAACAGATGAAATCGAGTCGCACCAAATG
>CALDFB010000156.1 GCA_937942365.1 uncultured Marinicella sp.
AGCAAGACAGTGTTTCTATAACGATGGCAGAAATCACCCAAATCATGTCTGAAATCAAACCGTTTGCCAGCATCGACATCCACAACAACACTGGACGAAACCCTCATTATGCAGGGATTAATTCCATGGCTTGTGAGTTTGTGAACTTAGCTACATTGTTTTCAGATACCATTATCCATTTCACCAGCCCAGATGGCATTCAGTCAGGTGCATTTGCATCATTTTGTCCAGCAATCACAATTGAATGTGGTTTATCAGGTAATGCGGACGGTATTGAACAAACACATGACTTTTTAAATCAATTAATCCAGCTTCCATCTTTATCAGAAATTCAAGATATCAACGCAGAACAACAGGTGCTGAATATTTTTTCAACCGTAAAAGTTAAACCAGAAGTTGGCATTGGCGTCGCTGGTAACACCCATGACGAAGTTGATTTTCTGATAAATAATGATCTCGACTGTTTAAATTTCAAAATGATAGAACAAGGTACCGTTTTTGGCAGGATCCTATCAAATGACACACCCATGCCTTTCATCGTATCTGATCAGACGGGTCAAGACATTACTGACTCATATTTTGTCAAAAATGGTAAAGAAATTATCACCAAGAAAAAAATTATGCCGGCAATGATCACCCAAAGTATTCACGCCATTCGATTGGATTGTTTGTGTTATTTAATGCAACCAATGAATGTAGAATATCCATATAAAACCCACCAACATATTAATATACAGAGTTAGAAAAATGAATTTATCCCAAACTAAAGCCATCATTTCAGGTGGCGCTTCTGGCCTCGGTTACGCTTGTGCCGAGCACATCATCAACAACGGTGGCCAAGTCACTTTAATAGATATAAACCAACAAGCAGGTGAACAGGCCCTTGAAAGTTTAAACACCAAACTGGCAACTTTTTTTAAAGCAGATGTCAGTTCAGAAACTCAAATCCAACAAGCCTGTGAAGCCAGTAGAAAATTCTCAGATGGTATTAATGTGGCCATTAATTGTGCAGGGGTATTAGCTGGTGGCCGAGTCTTAGGTAGAGAAGAACCCATGCCGTTGGCACATTTTAATTCTGCCATTCAAGTCAATTTAGTGGGTAGTTTTAACTTATCCAAAGCCGCCGCTAATTTAATGCAGCACAATGATGCTGATGAAGACGGTCAACGTGGCGTTATCATCAATACTGCATCTGTAGCCGCATTTGAAGGCCAAATAGGCCAAGCCGCATATTCAGCCAGTAAAGGGGGTATCGTTGGCATGACATTGCCTATGGCTCGAGAACTCACACGTTTTGGTATTCGTGTAATGACCATTGCACCAGGCGTCTTTTTAACACCAATGGTAGCTGGTTTGTCTGATGATATAAAAGCCGCTTTGGGTGCATCAGTCCCCTTCCCTTCACGCCTTGGGGAACCATCAGAGTTTGCCAGAATGGCTGAACACATCATAGAAAATACTTATCTAAACGGTTCTACTATCAGATTAGATGGTGCGGTGAGACTCGAACCAAAATAAAATTTATAAACACCAGTGCTTTTATGCACTGGTGTTCAGCGTAAAATTCCACAACACCGCTGCTCACCAAAAAAACCATTACCCTGTTTCATGGTTTCGTTATGCTCTGAATAAAATACTCAGCACTTTGGACATAACAAAATGTTATATGCATATAGATTTTATGCAGTTCACAGCATTCCTATAGCCATCTATACTGCGATTAATTGAAACCAGAACCTGTGCTATGAGTACAAAAAACTTAGCCTTAATAAATAACTTAAATCTGCCGAGCAGCCCACTGCCTAATGACAAACAGCAACAGTTGGCAAAAATAATCAATCAAATGGACTCAAACCAAAGTCTTTGGCTATCAGGATATTTAGCAGCACGGGCTGAGTTTTATAACGATTCAAATTTAACGCACAAGTTAACTCAAACTGATAATAAACAAGCAGATCAACAAAGCAAATTGACTGTTTTATATGGCAGTCAAACAGGCAATGGAAAATCAATTGCAGAAGATCTACAACAACAAGCAAAAAACGCTGACATTTCAACAGAAATCTTTTCTTTGGCAGACTTTAAAGTTAAGCAGTTGGCTAAAAAATCCCTGGTTACCCTCGTAATCAGTACTCATGGAGAGGGGGAAGCCCCGGATGACGCGGAGGCTTTTCATGATCAATTATTCAGTAAAAAAGCACCTGATTTAAGTCACTTGAAATACAGCGTATTGGCTTTGGGCGACAGCAGCTATGAAATGTTTTGTCAAACTGGGTTGGAAATAGACGAACGATTGACCGAATTAGGAGGCAAAAGAATACATCAAAGGATCGACTGTGATGTTGACTTTGAGAGCGCTGCTTCAAAATGGATTGAAGAGATATTGTCAGAAGTTAAAAGTTTAGTAGTCTCCGAAAGCTCTTCTGATAACATCACTGCCTTGCCTGTTCCAAATGTTGTCACCAGCAAAAATTCACCAGTCATCAATAAACTCAACCCATTCCTTGCTGAAATATCAACCATCCAAAAAATCACCGCCAGAGATTCTATTAAAGACACCTATCACATTGAATTGTCTATTAACCCAGATCTCATCCAATACCAACCTGGTGACTCAGTTGGTGTGGTGGCTCGTAATAACTCCAAGAGCGTAGATCAAATCTTGTCATACTGGCAACTGGATGAATCTGAACCACATACGTTCAAAACACACACCTTAAGTATCAGAGAATTATTGGTTGAGCACATTGAAATCACTCAACTGAGCAAACCATTCATTCAATTTTTGGCTAAGGAAATCGATAACAAAACCTTACAAGAACTGGCCACTTCTCATGCTTCATTTCTAGATTATTGCCAAGATCATCAATTGTTGGATTTGTTATTGAAGTTTGATCCTGAACATAAAATACCCGTACAAGATATATTGAATGAACTCAGAAGCATCACCCCTCGTTTGTATTCAATTGCCTCATCACAAACAACGGAGGAAGATGAAATTCACCTGACCATTAATTTAGAACCAGCAACAACTTCCGGTCAACGTGGCCTGGCAAGTGGTTTATTATGTGATACGGCTGAAGTGGGTGATGAAGTGGCCATATACATTGAGCCCAACCAAAATTTCCGTTTACCTGAAAACGACCATATACCTGTTATTATGATCGGCCCAGGCACTGGTATTGCCCCGTTCAGGGCGTTTTTACAACAAAGAGAAGCTTCAGGAGCCCAAGGAGGTAATTGGTTATTCTTTGGCAATCCAAATTTCAGCAGTGACTTCCTCTATCAAGCTGAATGGTTAAAAATGAAAAAATCAGGGTTATTGGATCAGATCAGCGTGGCTTTTTCACGTGACCAAACTCATAAAATATATGTCCAAGACAGGCTTAAAGATCAAGCCAAACAAATATGGGAGTGGCTAGAAAAAGGTGCTCACATCTATGTATGTGGCGATGCCAAGTATATGGCCAAAGATGTTGAAAGGACCTTGATAGAAATCATTGAAGTGCATGGCAAGCTATCAACGGATGATGCTAAAAACCACTTAAAAACATTAAAACAAAACAACAGATATCAAAAAGACGTGTATTAATATGACTGAAAATAAAAACCAATTAGAAGCCGTAGAGCATATAAAAAGTGACAGCAATTATTTACGCGGGACAATAGCTAAAGAATTGTTAAACGACATCACAGGCTCTATTACGGAAAATGATACCCAACTGACTAAATTTCATGGTATTTACCAACAAGATGACCGAGATTTAAGAAAAGAACGCACCCAACAAAAGTTAGAGCCTTTATACAGCTTTATGATCAGAGCCAGAGTTCCGGGTGGCATTTGTACGCCACAACAATGGATAGCCATTGATGACATGGCAGATACTTATGCCAATGGTTCAATTCGAATAACCACTCGACAAGCCTTTCAATTTCACGGCGTGATCAAAACTAAACTAAAAAGTACGGTTGCTGCCATTAACCAACATTTGATGGACACCATTGCCGCTTGTGGCGATGTAAACCGCAACGTGATGTGTACAGCCAACCCAGAATTATCCACTGTTCACCAAGAAGTGTACGAAGTCGCACAAGCAATCAGTGATCACCTGACGCCACAAACTTCTGCCTATCATGAAATTTGGTTAGATGGTGAAAAAGTCATTACAGAACCTGCTCAAGACCACGAGCCCATATATGGAAAAACGTATTTACCTCGTAAATTTAAAACTGCTGTGGTGATTCCACCAGACAATGATGTCGATGTATTGGCACATGATTTAGGTTTTGTGGCTGTCATAAGAAACCAAAAACTGCTGGGTTTCAATGTCACGGTGGGTGGTGGTATGGGCAGCACCCATGGAGACCCCAAAACTTTTCCGTTATTGGCACACACCTTAGGTTTTTGTACCGAAGAGCAAGTTTTATCAGTGGCTGAAAATATCGTAAAAATACAACGAGATTTTGGCGATCGAACCAACCGCAAACATGCCAGATTTAAATATACTGTTGATGACCATGGTATAGACTGGATCAGAGATCAGCTCGCTGAACGTATGGGTTCTCACTTAAAATCCGCATATGAAGTTGAATTCATCCACAATGGTGACCGATTTGGCTGGCGAGAGAATCAAGATGGTAGCTGGAATTACACCCTGTTTATTGCCAATGGTCGAGTTATAGACAATGATCATTTAGCGCTTAAAACAGCCTTACGTGAAATTGCTGCGGCCCACATAGGCGACTTCAGACTGACTGCCAACCAAAATTTAATCATCGCCAAAGTGCCGTCTAAACAAAAGCCAGTCATCAATCAATTACTAGAAAAACACCAATTAACCAGTGCTATTTCAGCCACCCGGAAACTATCAATGGCATGTGTGGCTTTTCCAACCTGCACCTTAGCCATGGCAGAAGCAGAACGTTACTTACCCGATTTAATTTCTGAAATTGAAGTTATACAACAAAAGCATGGCATTCATGACCGTGGCATCATGGTCCGAATGACCGGCTGCCCTAATGGCTGTGCCAGGCCTTTTATTGCTGAGATTGGCTTTGTAGGTAAGGCTTTGGGACGATACAACATGTATTTAGGTGGTGCCATCAATGGTAACCGCTTGAATCAACTGTATGAAGAAAACATCAATGAAGCGCGAATTCTTGAAAACTTAGACCAATTATTGGGTCATTATTCAAAAGAAGCTGAAAAAAATGAGTCGTTTGGAGACTTTGTGATTCGTTTAGGCTATGTAAAAAAGGTAAAACATGGCTCAGAAGTTAATTTAAAAATTATTTCTTGAATCAGTCATGATGGAGAAAACAGTGAATGACAACCCAATGAAAAAAAATTGTTTAGATATCAAACCATCTGCACGCAATCAATTAACAGATACTTGTGTTGACATATTAAATCAACAATTTGAAGCACTTCACACCATTAACCGCATTGAAAAAGCAGCAGAGTATTTACCAGAAAACTTAGCCATGACTTCAAGTTTCGGTATTGATTCTGTAGTTGCACTACACCTTATCAATCAAGTCATTCCAAACATTCCAGTGGTATTGATTGACACAGGCTATCTCTTTAATGAAACCTATCAATATGTTGAACAATTACAAAAAACATTAAACCTCAATGTGCATATTCATCAAAGCCCCGTTTCTGCCGCTCGATTCGAAAGTCTTCATGGTCAACTGTGGAAACAAGGTATCGATGGATTAAACCATTACAATCAAATGCGTAAGGTTGAACCACTGAACCAAGCCATGTCGAATCTAAAAGTCAAAAGCTGGTTTTCTGCTGTGAGAAGAAATCAATCAACCACTCGAGAAAAATTACCTTGGATAGCCATCAAAAACCAAAGGTATAAAATACATCCATTTTTAGACTGGTCTGATCGTGATCTATATTTGTATGCCAAGGAACATCATCTGCCACAACATCCTTTATATGATAAAGGCTATTTAAGCCTCGG